>NZ_JBFUKX010000001.1:0-439498 GCF_056400605.1 Mucilaginibacter sp. P5_A4
CCATTTTTACTTATGCTCCATTAGGCTTGGCCGAAATTGATCAAAGCGGCGAAGTAATACGGCTGAACATAGCCGGGGGAGAATTGCTGAAACCCTTATTGGAAACATATCAGCTTCCGGGTGATAATATTTACCCCATTTTGGATTGCATCAACCCGGAGATTTCTGAAAAAATAAAAAATTATGAGCCATTCAGGGGGATAGTTTATAACGCGCTAAATAGATTCAGGCTGCCGCATCCAAATAATCATGCCGAAAATCATTTTCAGTTCAACATCACCAAGATGTTTGAAGATTGCATTATTGTGGGCTTCGAAGATCTGACGGCGAAATACGAGGAAGAAGAGGCCATGCACCAGGCAGGCCTGGAAAGGGCTGTTGCACAGGGCAAGTTTGAGATCGCGTCTGAAGTATTACATGATATTGGCAACGCCGTGGTTGGGTTTGGCTCATACCTTACGCGTATTAACCGCTCTATGGAACAGAATAATGACGAAAACCTGCAAAATGTGGTGTTGTTTTTAAAAGGGCAACAAGCCGAATTGGCTACAGCAATTGGCGATCAAAAAGCAGGAGCGCTGGTAAGCCTGCTGGAAGGGATCACCCTGGCACAGAGAACTAACAAGGAAGAAATTCGGCGGTCTATTTCCGAACAGCTTAGTATCATCAGCCATATCCAGGAGATCCTTACCATTCAGCGCCAGTATGTGGTTGGGCATGAACCACAGGACAGAAAACCGGTTAACTTAAGGGATGTTATTTATGACTGCCGTTCAATGATATTTGCCACTTATGATAAAAAAGGTATTGCTGTTACACTAAATATGCCAGACCAGGTACCAATGATTAAAGGTGACAGGACTAAATTGATGCAGGTGATTTTAAACGTATTAAAAAACAGTATAGAGGCAATAGACATTCACGGAAATGAAAAAAATATAGTAATCCAATTGCTTTTAGAGGGTAACGTGCTGCGATTAACTATCGGGGATACAGGCAAGGGTTTTGATGAAGCTACAGCTGCCCATCTTTTTGAGCGGGGATTTACTACCAAAAACACAGGTACCGGCCTTGGTTTATACAATTGCAGATCTATTATTGAAAGTCATTCCGGCTCTTTCAGCATTTGCAGTGAAGGCCCTGGCCGGGGCACTACAACAACTATTAAATTTAATTACGAAAACGGTAAACGCCTTTAAAGGATTATAAACGAATTTTTATGATGAACCAGGTAAATACATCAGTACTTGTGATTGACGACGAAGAATTGGTACGTGATAATATAGAAGTAATATTGGCGCCGAAAGCTTTTATTGAAGATAACAGCATTAGCCAGGCGGCCAGCATTTTGTTTGATACGCCGAAGGAAATACTTACTATCCGTACCAGCAAGATCCCGGTTTTTACTGTGGATAAAGCATCTAATGGCAGGGAGGGCGTTGATTGTGTAAGAAAGGCATTGGAGAACGGGCAGCCTTATGCAGTTATTTTCCTGGATATGCGGATGCCAGGCTGGGACGGGCTTGAAACCGCGAGGCAGATAAGGAAGTACGATAGCAAAACGGAAATTATTTTTATTACTGCGTACAGCGATCGTTCTATTGAAGAGATTATTGACCAGGCGGGGCAAAACGTGGGCTATCATTGCAAGCCATATGCAGCAGAAGAAATTATACTGCTTGCTACAAAAGCAATAACCGATTATGACCGTTTGCGAAACCTTGAGAAACTGATTGAGTCTATATCATCTATTGGTTTGAATGAGCGCCAGCTTAACACTTTGCTTAAAAATATTTTAGAACAGTTAGCAATTTCGGTAGGGACAGATATGGCTTTGTTAGGAAAGCTCCACGGTGATTTTGCCTATGAAAAAATACTTTCAATTGGCGCTATTGAAGCCAGGGTAAACCTGGATGAATTAATTGCCCGTGTAAAAACCATCCACATTGAGCCGGATGAGGTGATGCAGATGGATGACCTGGTGCTGGCAAGAATGGATTGCTATTCTGTTTTTGCCGTTTTAAAAAAGCATGAAAAATTAAAAACTGAAAAGATGTATTTGTTAAAATTGTTTGTGCAAAATGCAGCCCAGGCAATTAGAAATGCAGAATTAAACGAAAAATTAATACGGAAGGAAAAACTTTCGGCAACCGGCAACGCGGTTGGTATGGTGATGCATGACCTGCGCACACCTATTAAAAATATGAAACTGATTACGACGATGATGCGGGAGCAAAATGAAGGCGGCGAATGGGTGGATCTGCTGGATCAGTGTGCCGAGCAGTCATCCGAAATATTTGATGACTTTTTAGATTTTATCAAAGAAACACCTGTAAAAAAAGAGCCGGTTAATATCAACCGGATAATTGATGCTATTACCAATGTGGCAGAGGGAGGCGTTCATCATGACCACGTAGCCATTCATAAAACTATCCCCGGAAACCTAGTTATACAGGGTGACGAAAGTAAGCTTAAAAGAGCTGTGATGAACTTAGTGAATAATGCCGTAGAGGTGCTGCAATACAAAAAGATAGAACATGCTGTTATACATATTACCGCGCAGACAGACGAAACCAATAATAATGTATCTATTGTAATACGTGATAACGGACCGGGAATACCTCATGATATCATAAAATCACTTTTTGAACCTTTTATAACCAAGGATAAAACCAACGGAACAGGGCTTGGATTAGCTATTGTAAAGCAGTACATCACCGCTCATGGCGGAACCATTAATGCCGAAAATGATAATGGCGCCGTTTTTACCATCCACCTGCCTATAAAGTGAAGTGCGCTAAAAATTCAGCCTAAACAAACCAGGGCAAAGGATAACACATAGCTGGAAGGTGCAGGTAAAGTCCAAGCAAAAAACAACCAAAAAGCCCCTTAGTGATTATCTAAGAGGCTTTTTTCAATAGGAGCGGCGCCCAATATTGGGGCCGATAGTCCTTTAGGGTGGTTAACTATATCGGGTTTTAATAGCCCGGATTTTGATACATCTTTACCGGATCGAGCTTGTACTCATCAAATGGGATAGGATAATAGCGGTCCTTTGTGCTAAAATTTGATAGCAAGGCTGATCCGAAGTTAGCCTGGGTTTTGCTTTTGAAATAGGCTACCAGTTCTTCAGTGGTAAATGCCCGTAGCAAATCAAACCAGCGGTGATGCTCAAATGCCAGCTCAACGCGGCGCTCATGCAAAATTGCAAGCTTAAGGGTTGGATAATTAGTGCTGTAAGCACTATTGGTCATAGATAGTGCATAAGTTGGCATCCCCGCCCTTATACGTACCATATCTAAATATTGAATAGCAGCGGCATCGTCCCCAAGGTCGTTATTAACTTCGGCAAGCATCAGTATCACATCGGCATACCTCATCAGGATCCAATCGTTGCCACCATAACCTAATTTACCGGCAGCATCACTCGCATCCCTGAATTTGGTAACAAACCAATCCTTTACAATTGGATCATTAGCATACTTAACAGAAAAGGTCATTCGCGGGTCGCCGGTTTCGTAATCGTTGATCAGATCGTGGGTAACATTATATCCCGCGCCCGATGCTGCCTTTTGCGAATTAACGGTTTCGCCTTTTGCCTGGTTGTTGGCTGCTATTGATGAACTGTAACTAACATCACCCTGCTTATTTACAATCTGGAAGATCAGCTCAGGGCATGTTGATTTTTTATTTACATCAAAAACATCGGTATACGGAATACTGCTTAATGCGCCGAATGTGCGCATATTATAGGCATTCATGAGGTAGGTTTTGGCATTTGTAAGATTAACCTGGCGGTTAGCCTGATCTAAAGTTGTAGCCATTGTTAAATATACCTGGCCCAATAATACATTGGCCGCGGCTTTTGATACCCTGCCAATATTAGCACCTGTTTGCAGGTTAGGCAGCGGGCTGTTATTGATCACATCGGTAAGGTCTTTTATAATCTGCGCATATACCGTAGCCTGTTTTTCGCGATAGGTTGCGGCCGCAACTTCTGTAGAGGCTAATTGTTTGGTTACCAACGGCACATCGCCCCAAAGGCGCACCAGGTGAAAATACATCAGCGCACGTAAAAATTTGGCTTCGCCTGTGTATTGCAGCTTCAGGTTTGGATCAGCAAAAGTTACAGCATCAATATGTGACAATACCACGTTGGCACGGGTAACTGTAGCATATAACGATACCCAGTGGCTTTTTAAGTAAGTATTGCTGGCTATCAGCGAAAAATTGTTAAACTGGAAAGGCTCGCCCGCGTTCGATTGGTTATCGTTTGTGCCGGTATCGTCAGAGCGCTGATCGGTCCACAGGTCGCTGCTTTCGCCTATATTATTGCCACTGCGCAATGATTGATAAATACCATTTACAGCCAACAAAACATCATTAGGCGATTTAAAATTGGCATCGACAGTAACAGCATTCGGATCGGTTTCGTTTAGAAAACTTTTTTTACATGCCGGGCTTATGGCTACACATACCGTAAGGCAAATGATAGCTATTAATTTTTTCTTCATCTCTATATTCTCCTTAAAAAATCATTAAAAAGTAACATTAACACCTAAATTGTACGACCTAACCAAGGGGTAAGTACCATAATCAATTCCGGGTGCAAGGTTGGTTGGTTGAGTATTATTTGAAGCGGCGCCAGAATAATTGTAGTCAACCTCCGGGTTATAGCCTTTATATTTGGTGATGGTAAAAGCGTTTACTACACTGGCAAACAACCGGGCTTTACTAATACCCAGTGTGTTTTGTAAAATGCCGGGCAGGCTATAACCAACCGTTAAGTTGGTACAACGAAGGAACGAGCCACTTTGCAGGTAAAATGTAGATAAACGGGTGCTGTTACTTTGGGTACCACCGCGTGAAGCACGGTATACAGTTCCATTGCCGGGGTCAGCGGCATTTCTGTAACGGTTGGCCACATCGGCATACTGGTTGCCCGAGCCTTCCATGTTGTACAGATAATAATCCTGGCCATCTAATATCTTATTACCATAAGAGCCATTGAACGATGCACTTAAATCAAAATGCTTATAAGTAGAATTTAAGGCAAAGCCGTAAGTAAACTTAGCGTATGGTGAACCAATAACGGTTTTATCGGCATCGTTCACTTTACCATCGCCGTTGGTATCCACAAAATACAGATCGCCTGGCTTAAGCGGGTTGGTTGATGAGGCCGATGGGGCAACCTTGCTGATATTTTCGGGAGTTACTATACCGCCCACTTTAAAACCATAGAACATACCCACCGGCTGACCCTGTGTGGTAATGTTGGTTAAATAAGAGCGCTCTGCACCGTTAATTATAATGGTGTTGTTCCCCGGTAGTTTAACAACCTTGTTACGGTTTAGCGAAATATTGCCGCTTACATTGAAAGTGAAATCCTTTGAGCTTATTATCCTTCCATCAAGTTGAAGATCGAAACCTGTATTGCGGATCTTTGAATCGCGCAGGTTGGTAAGGATGGTGGTACTGCCGGATATAGCCGAAATAGGCTGATTATATAACAGGTTGTAAGAGTAGCTTAAATAATAGTTGGCGATGATAGATAAGCGGCCATTAAGCAAGCCGATATCGGTACCAAAGTTATATTGCGAAGTTGACTCCCAGCTTAGCTTTTGATCTTTTATACCGCCGGCATATGTAGCGGTAGCAATGGTATTATTACCAAAAACCACACCTGTAGGGCTTGCAAGCGTTTGCTGATAACCGTAATTGCCAATATTGTAGTTACCACTTAAACCCCAGCTTGCGCGGACTTTAACGGTTGACTGATCGCCAAGGAAGTTATGGTAAAAAGGCTCTTCGGATATGTTCCATCCGGCGGCAACAGACGGGAAATAGCCGTATTTGTTTAAAGGGCCAAAACGCGATGAACCATCGGCACGGAAAGAACCCGTTAAAAAGTATTTACTGGCATAATTGTAATTAACACGACCAAGGTATGATAGTAAGGTATAAGCCGATTTACCTGTATTTGAATTCAAGGTAAAAAGACTCGCATCTGCGCCTTTGGCAGTAATTTCCGGAATATTATCATTTTGGAAACCTTTGGCAGTTACGCTGATCAGGTCGCTGGTTGTTTTTTGAGCGGTATAACCAGCCAGTACGTCAAAATGGTGTTTACCAAGCTGTTTATTGTAGTTTAAGGTAAACTCGGCCAGGCGATCTAGCTGGGTGATAGTTTGAGCTGTTGCCGTTGCTGCCGCTATGGATTGTGTTGATCCCGGGGGGAAAGCACCACTGCTTAAGTTAGTTGGCAGGTAGTAATCATATTTTTCATTGTAGGTTTGGGTACCTAAATTGGCTTTGGCATTAAAACCAGGCAATATATTGTAAACTATATTGGCGTTGTAGGTACTGCGGTAACCTTTGCGGGTAATTTTTGTACGCTCGGCCAATGCAACCGGATTTTCGATAGACTGGTAACCGTATGCTGCTGCCTGTGCTGCCTCGGCATTAGTAGCCAGTGAACCATCGGCATTATAAGCCGGTAAATAGGGCATGTATATAAGTGCGCCAAGAACCGGCCCGTGGTCAAACCGGCCTTCCTGCACCTCTTTATTCGTGTTTTGAGTGTAGGCTATATTTGCGCCAACGTGTAATTTCTTGCTCACATCCCCCTCAATATTGGTGCGGAAATTTATACGCTCTTGCCCGGTAGTGCGTATAATACCGTCCTGGTTTTGGTAAGCTCCGCTCACATAGTAATGGAAGCCGTTTGAAGCCCCAGAAAATGCCAGGTTATGTTTTTGGAAGAAAGCATTATGATACAATTCATTTTGCCAGTCGGTATTTACTGTTTGGTGAATTAATGATTGGCTGGCAAAGTCATAAAGTCCGTCGGGTATACTAACGCTGCCTGCATTACTTACATTGGCAATGCGGGTAGCGTTGTTATCGGAGTACATGGCATCATTCCAAACGTGGCCTGTATTAACCCACAGGTCACGATAGGTATTGTTACGGCCATCAATTACAAGTTGAGCAGCCTGATCTGAGTTGAGCAGTTTTACTTTTTTAGCTAACTGATTTATACCTGTTTGCACACTGTATTCAAATTTTCCTTTGCCTTCTTTACCATGTTTTGTAGTTATCAAAACAACACCGCCGGATGCACGGGAACCATAAATAGCCGCAGAGGCTGCATCTTTTAAAATGTCGATACTTTCAACATCCTCTGGATTAATGAAAATATCGTTGCCTGCCGGGTAGCCATCAATAACATATAAAGGATCGGAGCTGGCACTGAATGATCCAATGCCTCTAACCCTGATTTTGGTGCTCTGGTATGGCGCGCCACTTGTTTGTGATACCTGCACACCAGAAACCTTACCCGCTAATGCCTGCCCGAGAGACGGCGCAGATAAATTAAGGTCGCTTGCCTTAACACTGGAAATTGAACCGGTAACATCGCTTTTGCGGATGGTTTGGTAGCCGATAGCAACTACTTCGTTAAGCATGTTTGCTTTGGGCATTAACTTTACATTGATGGTAGCTGAACCGCCAACTGCAACTTCCTGCGGTGTATAACCAATAAAGTTAAATACTAGTATTGATCCTTCATCTGCAGCTATGCTGTATTTACCCCTCGCATCGGTTGCCGCACCTTTATCTGTGTTTTTTATTCTTACAGATACGCCAGGCAAAGGCTGGTTGGTTTCGTCGGTTACGGTACCGGATACTTGTATTGCCAGGTTACGCCCGGTTTTGTTGGAAATTGCCGCGTTTGCGTTAAACGCCAGCGCCATGATCGTGAGGCAGATAAAAGGTTTTAGCAAAAACCTTTCAAAAAGATCATGAGTAATCTTTTTATTCATATTTTAAAAAATTGATTGTTAGAAAACGACACTAAAGCTTTCGACCGCTTTTTAGTTATTTGACAATTATTCAGGAGACTGTGTGAATGTTAGCGCTTTCACCAGTTCTTAGTTTACTACCAGCCGGGGTTAAGTTTGAATTAATGTTACATAGGCGCTTAAATTAAACATAGTATAGATTTAATATTATCACAATAGATATTGCCTTATGATAAAATAATATTAATCAGGGGTTATTAATATTGCAATGTTGGCAACAAAATTAAGCCAACTATCTTAAGCGGGGGATACTTAAAAGTTAAGTTTATATTAATAAAAAATGCCGGGCGAGATACCTGGCATTTCAATTTTTTAATAGCTTTGCGAAGCTGCTACCATGTAGTTTTGGTAAAATTTACGTTGTTTTTGCGGGATGATGTTACCGCAATTCCATTTTCATTACCGCCAATAAAAGAGAAGCCCTCCAGCTCATCGGCCCTATCTATGTGGTCCACCTGGCTGATCACTACTTGTTTACCGGCTTCGACAGATTTTTTAAGATCGATATACGTAAAGCGCCATTGCCGCCCTTCCACTTTGTTTTGGATTAGCACAAGCATGTTATTTTTAGCTATCCAATGTAGGTTTTGTACCCATGGAGTACATGTAAATTTTTTGTAAAGTACCCCCTCCCCTTTTGAGTTTGAAGTTTTCGCTAATTTTTCGGGATCGTATAATCTTACTTCATTGCCATGGTCGCCATAATCTGCAGTGGCCACATACCATTTATTATTATATTTAACATACTCGGGACGGGTGCCCTGTATACAGGCGTCATCATCAATCGTATTTAGCAGGTTACCATCAAGTGTGCCCGTTTTTAGCAACCCTTTCCAGTCCACACAATATATTACCGCTTTCCATTTTGTACCTTCGGCATTAAGGCGAATGGAGTTACCGATAAAGGTTGGTCCGGTTCCGTTATAGGCAATCCCGGTAGGGTGATTAATTACATCTTTGTCATTCATTGTCAGCTTAATCTCTTTGTGCTGATATATCATGCTATCATTTTCCTGTTTAAATTCACGGATCATACCCACCTCGCGGTCGCCATACAAAAAGATACGTCCTTTTTGATAGGAGATCCCCTGGCAGGCTCCTAAAGAATCAATAGTTATTGCATGATTAAGCTGCAGATCAACATTTGAGGTTACTAAAGAGCCAAGACCTAAGGCCGCAGCTAATATTGTTAATGTTATTTTTTGCATCGATATTAATTTTAGCGTGGATCAAGCGGTTCATCAGGATCTATTTGCTTAGCTTCTTCAACCGGATAGTACTCTACTTCGGTTTCTGAGTTGCGTTTATCTAATTTGTAAGGCACATATTTTAGCTCCTTTTCGCATCTATCGGCCATGTGCATTATAAAATCGGTTTGCGATTTATCGGTAACAACAATGCCGGGTTTATTAGCCGGGATGCCATATTTGTATATGAGCCTTGCACTGTTACGCATATTGGTGGTTGTGTGCCTTGCGTGTGGCTCAATGATGATAGCGCTTTCGGGTACATGCAGTACTTTCATGAGGTATACTTTCATTTCGGCTGCCTCATTATATTTGGTTTTATAAGGATGCACATTGCCGCCAGAAACAATGATGAGGGGTGCTTTACCCAGCCTGTACTCTTGCTCTGCAAGCCTGCAGCGCAGCATCCCCTCGCCGCTTAAGGGTGATGCTGGATTATCCGGCCCAGCGCCCGGCACAAGTATGTTTGAGTATGGGAAATTTGCCCACTTAATGGTCTTTATTTTATTAACAGCTGCTTTATTAACGGTTAATTCCATTGGCTCATAATGGGCAGGGTCCTGCCGTTCATTAATTTGCAGGTACAGCAATGCGGCCTGCAGCGACGGCTCAAAAAACAACGTTGTATTTTTAACATTCCCTATCAAAGCGGCATTAAAATCATACATTAAAGTATAATATTGGTTTGCATGAACGTTGTAGCTTACAGAATCTATTAGCGGATAATTTGGTTTATTGCCTTCGGCATATACGCCTATGGTATAATTTACAGCCGCTGCATCCTGCTCCCAGGCTTTTACCAGCAGCTGGGTCGGTGTTAGGTTTTTATACAGGCTGTAGGCGCCCGATGGTATTAACCGGGTTTTAACCAAACGATCCAGGGCGTTACCGGGTTTATGAAGCAAGGCAAGCTGGGTACTAACTACAGCAATCTCATCGCCAAATAATTTTACCTGGGCTATAAGGCATGCGGCGTCCTTACAATCGGCAAGTGAAGTGTTTAGATCCTTTAGCTTTTGTTGGGTAATTTTTGTAAGCGCTGCATCATGCTTAAGCATGGTACTTACCTCTTTATCCTGTTCAAATAAAGTAAGCAGATAATAATTTTTGGTTTTTACGTAATCTGTATTAGTGCTTATATTATCAGGGGCAGCCACATGTTGTGCATAACTACCGAACCCGAAAAGGCACATCAACGGGACTAAAAAAAGTTTATTCATATAAAAATAGTGTGTGTTGCAAATAACGTACTCTAAAATAAACTGCAGGTTAATAAATGATTTCCCGTGACTAAATATAGTAGGTTTGAAGGGCATGCATATTTAGCAATAGACGAAAATAGGTTGTCAGACACACATTTTTCCAGCATTTTCTGAAAGCACCAATCTACTATGACGATAAGCTATTACGTTGAAAACGCTTAACCTTTTTGCGGGAAACGGCAAATTGATGCAAATCAATTTGCTTTCTTTATAAGCAAAAGAACGGGCTTTTATAACTATAGGTTACCATCAGCAATATATAATTGTAAAAATTTGGTTATCCGTTTCCTTAGTGCTAAATTTAAACAAACAAGGTATGGTCGCATAACTAACTGCTTTAAAATAAGGTAATTAATTAAATATTTGATCATGGATATAATCGAAAAAAACACACCGGAAGAACCAACCGGGGGTGCTGAATCTGAAGATAATTCTCCAGATATGAATGCTATCGGCGATGCTCTTGATAAAGGCAAGCCAATTGATTTTACAGGTGACCAGGATGCAATTGGGCAGGCCCTGGCGGCTAATAAAAGCTTGCGTGATAAAAACACCCCTATTGGCTAAGGTTAGTCTACTGGTTGCTAACACATTAAAGATTTACCCGGTGCCCGCAAAAGGGATTCGAATACAGGTACCCGCTGACTCAGACCTTTTAGAAATGATAATCAACTTCAAATTCTAATAAGATATGGGATGAGGCATTTTTGACCAATTTTTATCTTGCTAATTGTTTATATGCGAATACAATCCTATAAAAAATTGGTTTTTATTTGTCTGCTGGCAGGTAGTGAAATTGTTAATGCGCAATATAAAGCGAAAGCGTCGTCAAAGCTTTTTTTTGAAACCCAAAACGACGATACGGCCCGAATTGCATTATTGGTTAAGAAAAGCATGCAGGTGCAGTCGTTTAACCCCGATAGCGCCTTAATTTATGCGGAGCAAGCCCTTACGATAGCAAGAAATACGAAATATAAAACCGGGGAAGCAAGCAGCCTAAACAGGTTGGGTGTTGTGTTATGGAAAAATGGCAAATATGACCGAGCCCTGAAATTTTTGCTTGGTTCGTTAAAAATAAGAGAAGAAAACAATGATCTCCCTGGTCAGTTGGCCTGTTTGAATAATATCGGTATTGTTTATTCAGATCACAATGATAATTTAAAAGCACTATTCTATCACTTTAAGGCAAAAGCAATTGCCGAATCGCTTCATAATAAAAAATTCCTGAGCATTGTATTATCCAATATTGGCAATTGTTATATTAAACTCAACAAAGTAGAACTAGCCCTTGCTTTTGAAATGCGCGCCTATGAGTTACAGCAAACGATCGGCGAAGAGGGAATGCTGCCGAACACGCTGTCGATTTTAGGGGATATCAATTATAAAATGAAACATCAGGCGCTCGCTCTTGATTACTACAGATTAAGTGTAACTTATGCGCTCCGGAATAACGACCAAAGCAGTCTTGCAGATACCTATAACAGTATAGCATTGCTTTATAAAGATGTTAATAAAGCAGACTCTGGTGCGTTTTACGCAAAAAAAGCCCTTGATGCAGCCAGGAATGCGAAGTATCCCGTAGGTATTTATAACGCGAGCAATTTACTCACACAAATATATCAACACTCAAATGAGCATCTTGAACTATTGTACCTAAAAACAGCAATGGCTGCAAAAGATACCATGTTTAATGTGGAGAAAATTAAACAAATACAAACCATTAGCTTTAATGAGGCTGCAAGGCAACAGGAAATAGCCGAAGAAAAGAGACGTGAATCGGAAGAAAGGATTGTTAACCTGCAGCTTATTGGCATTGCGATATTTATTCCTTTTTTCTTTTTGATATTGTTGGTACTTAGTAAAGGCCGAACCCATCGCAAAGTGATAGAATTTATGGGTGTGGTTTCGCTGTTACTTGTTTTTGAATTTATTACCCTTTTTATACACCCGTTTGTACAGCGTATTAGTAATCATCTGCCCGTACTGGAATTGGTTATCCTGGTTATTCTCGCTTCAATACTTGTACCATTACACCACCGGCTTACAAACTGGATGCGCAAAAAATTAGTTCATGTTGAAAAACCGCTAAAGCCATCAAATCTTGAAACTAAGCAGGCTGATACCCGGGCTCAACAATAGTTTAAGAAATTAATTGTAAACAAACCTCTTATACCATTTTGAGCAAAGAACAATTTGCAGACCGTGGGTGACACGTTTGCCCGGTTTTGAAATGCAAACAATAGAAAGTTTACTAATGGGCTATAAGAAAGGCGACCACCGCACCTATTACCGCACCTCCTATCCCAAATTTCAAGGCTTTTCTATTCTGTCTTTTATTCTCGTCAGCAAGCATTTTCTGCGCATCGGTAAGCAAGCGCTGGGTATCAGTTAGCTTTGTACTGGCATCGGTCAATTGTGTGTTTAGCTGGGTCAGGTCACTGCTCGACTTATCTGCAAAACTCTTTGAACGGGTAACCAGTGAATCCATTTTACTATTGAGTACCTGGTAATAACTCTCTTTTACCGCCAGTAAACTGTCCTGTTTTTTGATAATACCTTCATAGCCATCAGATATGGATTTAAGTTCATTAACGCTATTTTGACCACGCCTGTAGTATTGATCATAAATACTGAAAGTTAACTTATTAAGTACAATAACGGTATCGCAGTCAATCATTAGCGTATCGCCTTTTACATATCTGTATACCTTCTTATGTGAGTTATCGGTAAATTTTTTAAGTCCCTGGGCGATACCTTGCAGGGCCGAAAAAAATAAACACATGGCAATAAGCAAAACCGGTTTTAGTGTAGCGCGCTTCATATCCGTAATTTTAGTTTTCTATTGTTGATTGTGAAATTAGTTTTTCCCTTTCCGCTTTTAAAGAATCAAGCCGGTGGCGTATATTTTCAAGCCCGGAAGCTATTACTCCCCTGGCTTTAGCTTCCTCAAGGTCTTTTTTGGTGTTTAATATTTCTACAGTTGTTTGTGTATTACTGAGATAGCTTTTATAATCACTGATATCCTTTTGCATAGCCTCAATTTTTTCCTGGGATGCCTGGATATCTTTGAGCGCCGTATTAATATTAATCTGTGAAAGCTCAATGTTTTTCTGAATTTGCTTCAATTGGCTTTTTTGAAAAAAAGCGACGACGGAATTGATAGCCGCGAGCGATAGCACAACTATCAATATGATTTTTAGTTTATTGTCCATGGATCAAAAATTTATACTTACATTTTTTTAAATTATTATTTGCATGACCCGTTTACCCGTTACAAGGGGCATAAACAATCCCTTAACCAAGATTGCAATGTCGTTTTTAAGGCGAAGCAGGATTATCATTTGAACCCTCTCCATTTGCAGAGTCTGCAGCAGGAGGAGGTGGTGTGAATGGGAGATCTTTAGCCTTAACGGTATTTTCGGGTCCTTTAGATGATAAATATAAAACTGAACTGACCCCAGCCAATATTAACAGGGTATTATCAAACACAGGCATAGACTTGTTGTTGACCACATACCACATAAAATATATGCCAAGAACTGCATTCCAAAGTGCTACCTGGGTACGTTGTACGCTTACATTTGTACCGTCTGAAAGGATGTCTTTTAAAAATGACTGGTGTACTTTTGATGCAACCGCCGGCCCTGGTGTTGCGGAGGAAGATGCCGGATTATCCCCCCGTTTTTTATAATAATCAATAAAACCGGCAACACCGGTGGTACCACCACTGATTCCTAATAACATCAGAATTGAATCGTTAAGTGAATCGCTCAGCCCGGTTAAGAGTATCAGGTAAATAAATCCCCCGATGACGATTACCGTCCAGAAGGCCAGTTGCGTTTGCGCCAGGCTGTAAGGGCCATGTGTATGATTAATCTCGTCCGGGTCTCTAATCAAACCCGTTTTATGACAAACTACAATAAAAACGCATATAAAGCACACGTAAAGGAAAAGTAAAATGTAAAAAACTTTAGGCTCATAGAAGAATAAGGTGAGTTTGGTATTTGGCTTTAGGCCCTTTGCATAATTTAAAGGAAACATGCCCGACCAACCTGCTGACAATTTAAAACTAATGCGGTTTTGATTCCAGCTTGCCATACGAAACAGGCTGTTCCAGGCCTCCTTGTTAGTGCTGTCCTTTTTAAAAAGGAATGGAATCTCCAGGGAGTCGGGCCATATTTTGGTTGCATCATTAACATCCTGGATAGATAGTTCAGAAAAATAGGATGACTGCATCCCCTTTAATGGAATACCATCGGCATATAAAATCAATTTGCTGTTATCATTGGGCCGCTGCAACAAAAAATCCTTGGGATGACTAATAGTTATCCGGATTATTTGATCGGCCTGTATCAGGCCGTTATCTGATTTTGATTTTTTTGAATCAAGGGCGGTTATGATTTTTAAAATCTCAGATTTAAATGGCCTGTATGTTTTATCCTCAGAATTATCCGCGCCAGGTTTATCGGCAGCTAAAGTATCCGGATTATCCGGTAATATCTTAGCTCCGGCATTAAAGGTCATCATCATGATTGCTATGATGATGAGAATAGTTGGCTTATAGCTGTAAGTAATTGTTTTCATAATATTGATATTTAACAACTAACAGAGAAATTCCAGGTTCTTTATTTACTAATTGCCGGCAATAAAAGGCGCTGCATAGTGTGCTAAAGCCATAACCGTAACCTGCGGATTAACCCCCAGGCTGGTTGGAAACACACTGGCATCGCAAACAAACAGGTTATCATACCCATATACTTTAAAATTTGCATCTACCACGCCCGTTGCCGGGTCATTACTCATTACGTTTCCACCCTGCGGATGTCCCGTGCCGGTGGAAATGTCAGGCGAAGCTTTTACGTTTTTACGCAAATTGTCTTTCAGTTCTTTTACTGTTTTGTATTCATAATAATTAAATGTATTAGGCATAACGCGCTCGGCGCCACCAGTTAGGTATATTTCCGCCGTTTTTTCCAGCCCATCCATCAAGCTTGCAAAATCAACTTCTGTAGGCACATAAGTAATATCGCGCCCAAATAAGCCGGCCACTTTTACTTCCGCATTGGAAGCTGTACCCACCAATACCCCCGTACACGCCATATGCCCATATTGCTTCATGTTTAAAAAATGCTGATCGAACCAGCCAGGCATGGCCGTTGATTGAAACATTGGCGGATTGTACCAGGTTTCCATGACGTAACGGCGATCATTGGTTTTCAGAAAATGGGAGATCTGCAATCCATCATAAGAATTAACAGTCTCTTTATAAGCAGCTGTTATTTGTGTACCCAGGTTAAAAGCCAGCTTTTTCCCCGCGTTGACTATGCCTAATTTAGATTTTAGGAGCAGTATGCTCGACGAAACAGCACCAGCCGACGATACAAAGGTTTTGCCCTTGATAGTTATTTTCCGGCCGTTTTTAAACTTCCCGGTAAGGGAAACTATCTGTGTGCCGCTACGATTAAAACTGATCGCCTCGCAGTTTGCTATTATCTGTAACGATCCAGGGTTTTCTAATTGCGTTTGGGGTAAAAGGGTATCCAGCATAGAAAGCTTTTTACCATATGTACAGCCTATGTTGCAGTAACCCGAACCCAGGCAACCGTTGATATTTGCCATTACCGAATCCAGCTCGGGTTTGTCGTACCCCATCTTTTTACAGGCTTCGGCAAAAAGCCGTCCTCCAGGATTTAAAAATCTATCATCTGTCATTATAGGCGTATGCGCTATATTCATCAGTTTATATATAGCAGCCATTGAGCTTTCATACCTTGTCCTGTCGATACCAATTCCCATTTCATTGATCCACCTATCCAGGATATAATCAGGAGTTTCAAAACAAACCGCATTATTAACAACCGTTGATCCGCCAACACATCGGCCCTGGAATACCTGGAAACGGAAATCCCTTGACAATTGCAAAGCGCCATCGGCGTACAACCGACTCACCATATCCACCTCATCTTCGGTAAATGAGGCTGTTTGTTCGAGTCCGCCGCACTCTACAAGCAATACCTTTCTGCCCTCCTTTACCAATTGATGAGCCAATACAGAGGCCGCCGCGCCAGAACCCACAATAACTATATCCGCAGTTATTTCATTTGTTTTAATATCGGCATCCTCAAGCACTTTTAATAACGCGGCTTTAGAATTGCTTCCTGGAAACTGGCGCTTCTTTTCATCAAAATCTTTTCTATCGCTGAACCGCACGTAACCAATACTTTCGTATACGGCCGGGTCGCTGTAATAGCCCATAAAGCATAACTGTTTGCTCATCCTTATAGCTGCCTGGAATATTTCGCCATACCAGCGCGGCACGTTTTGAAATTCAAGATCGGTTAGAAATCTTTTTTTAAGGAATTGCAACCTTGCTGCCGGTTGCATAAGGCTTAGCAAGGGACGTAAAGATAAGAGGGGGTAAATTTCCAGCGCTGTTAATACCAGTTTCATTACCCACTTGTTTTGCGCTTTAAAGCCAATTAAGTAATTATCAACATTGGAGGCTACTTTTACAGGTTCTATCTGCAATTTATACAAATCTGTATCTCCGGAGATGCAGACTTCGGCCAGCGCCTGCAATGTTTGAAATTGTTGTATAGATAAATATTTAAGGTTGTAACGGGCAATACCCGCGGCTCTGAAGGAGATCCAAAGCACGGAAAAAACAACCGCATATGTAATTAATTGCCATAAGTGAGTAGTGCCCGCGGTTGCCGGCCTACCCTTAATCCACTGTACAGTTGTCCATATTATTGCAATGGCCAGCACCCATTTAAATAAACGGATCAACGGGCCGAAACGGCGAACATCGCCAATAGCCAATGCAAGTAAAAGAACAATTAAAAACCCTTGTAAAACAGAATTGCCTGATATGACAGCATAACTATTTGCCGCGGAAAACTGTAAAAAGCCCGGTGTAAGATTAGGGAAAAAATGAAAAAAAAGCGTTACCAGAGATAGAAAGAGAAGTAGTCTAAGAAACGACTTCAGGTATTGTTCAGCAAGGACTAATTCTTTGTTCATAGTATTAGTTTTATATTTCTTTGGTATGAGGCATTTTCTGTTTTGTTAAAGGTTGATCTACCAGGGCAGATACCGAATTTCCTGCGGATGCCCTAATAAGAAATAACAATAAAAAATATTCAGATCTTCAGCAATGCGCAGGTAAGCTTTGCAAAGCATTAAACTATGATCGCCTTCATTGGGCAGTACTACAAAATCCCGGATCACCCTGAAAAAGCTAAGCGTGAACTTGTGAAATGGGATATCATAATTAAAATGAGCCAGGTGCATGTAAGGCTTGTAAAGTTTGTGGTAGGGTTCATCTTTTACATAGGCAGTTCTGAAGTATCCTAATTGATTCGGCCTCACTTTATGTAAACCTACTTCCCATTGACCCAGGTATTTTTGATGATCCTGTATCACCGTTTCGTTATATCCGTAATTGGCGCCGTTTCTTTTGTAAAACCCCTTTTTAAACTTTTCGCCGGATATTTTTCCTATGGGTTCATGGTTCCAGCCACAATAGATCAGTCCGTTTAATTTTTCAATATCCGGCGGAGTTCCATTAAGCAATATCTTTTCCAATGTATCCTTATTGCATTGGGCCAGGGTTTCAAATGTCCATTTTTGTTCCATGCATTTAATATTAGTATTAGGTTAGCTCATCAATTTTTTTCTATTAGTGGCAAATCATCGTCGCGCAGGGCATCATCATTCCATCGTTGTAAAGGAAAAACCACCAGTTCACCGTGCTCATCATAATTGAATTGCAGGAAAGTGTAAGTTTTATCAATGCGTACATCGGCAGATGAAGCTTCAAAAACAGGCATCCACGTTCCGGTATTGAAATACCATTTTCCATTAATATTTTTTTGTTCCGGGTTGTGCGTATGGCCGAAAGTTACAACCCGTAATGACGGGTTTTGGCTGAAGACCTTTTCGGCATAAGCGGCAAAACTGGTCGGACCGCTTAACTTCACCATTGCCATTATCCGGCCAAACAAATACGAGAGAAATAAAAATCCTAAGTTTTTCCCTACGTTTAGGAGTTGCTGTAAAACCCATGATGGATCATCGGTATGAAGGTTATGAGGCAAACTTTTATAGATCGCATACCCGGTGATGGCCAATGGCAAAACGATGATCAGGAAGAAAGTGATGGCATATTTAAAAACCGGCCACCACATTTTTTTGGGAATCAATAAAAGAGTTAACGGAATATAGCTGAAAACCATTTTCAATGCCTGCGGAAACCGCTCACGAAACAATACCAGCAATATATTTTCCCTTGGCCTCACATTATCAACAAACGGGTAAGAGAGCTCAATCTTGTTTATCAGGTACCGGTTGAAAAACGAGCCAAACGGAAGGTTCAGCTCCTGGTTATTATCACTAAGAACATTCCCTTGAACAGCCGTTGTATTTTCGTAACAATGACCATGTTCTATATAAATTTTTTCGTCGATGATTACAATATGATCAGCAAATGTAATTCCCCCTGTCATTTCAGGGAGTATGGATTCTACCTCAACTTTTAATTTCCCGGCTATTAGTTTGGCAAGACGGTATTGCAGGTAAAGCTGTACGGGTTTCCAATACCATTCCAGGTCGTGGTTCCCCTTGGTAATAATTAGTTTATTGCCGTTATGCAGCCACAAGGCGAGCCGCTCAAACAACGCATCGTGGCCAATCATACAAACATGCAGCTTCCAAACGGATTTGTAATCGTTTGTTCGCAGCCCGAATGTTTTTTCTTTATCAACAATTGAATCTCTTAGCTCTTTCTCCAGTTTGGTAATTCCAACTATACGCAGTATTTGTTCCCATTCAGAAAACTCCATGTCGGTTTCCGGGTAATTACAGATCCTCAGAAAATCAATAAAATCTCCGTTGATAACCAATAATGCAGTGGCGTTTCCATTCTTGTTTTCCAGGTGGTCAATAAACCGCAGGAAAGATTGATCTGCAAAGAAATTCTCGGTTCCGGCGTAGTTGCTGCTGTTATTTATACCCGCTGCCAAATGCAGATCGCTTATAACAAAGGTTGACTTCCCGCCTGAAGCGAAGTCAATCTGTGATTTCACAGAAAAGGATTGTTCAGAACTGTTATTTTCCTGGCGGGACATATGGCATCAGGTTTTTAGGTTACATATTTTCTGCGAACATTTATTTTGTGCCTGATCAGCCGGCTTATATAATTCAGGTTACACTCCTTTTTTGAATGATATATACCGCAATGTTTTCTCTCGCATATCATCTAAAGGTTAAGCGCTAATCAGCGAATAGCTCCCTGTTAATCTGCAGTTAAAGAAATAAAATGATAATAAATTCCAGGAATATTTTTACGATCAATACCCGTATCTCTCTATAATTGAAATATTATAATTATATTAAATTTTGGATTTTTTTTTTGCTCATGCAATAGTTATAAATAGCTATTTTGGTAAACATCGTTCAAAACATTACTTAGGTTTTTCTGCTAATTGAGTAATAGAAATGGAATATGAAAATCTCTTGTTTATAACATTACTAACGACGGGTCGCCCAGGCCAGTCCGTCTGCTCCACGTATATCAATGTGCCCGGTTACCACTAACGTTTTGAGGTCTACAACCGCAACATAGTTATCGGCCGTGCAGCCAATAAACGCGCGTGATCCGTCATCGTCTACCAGGATGCCCGCCGCGCCATGGCCGGTATTCAGGCGCTTCAATTCCTGGTGCGATGCCGCATCATAAATAAACAGATCGCCGGTTCGCAGACTCGTAATCAGCACCCGCTTGCCATCCGGCGTAAACTTGAGCCGGTTGGCCCCCAAAGCCTTCACATCAATTTTACCGGTTAACTTTTTGGCGGCGATATCGATGATTGAAATGGTTCCATCATCGGCGGCTGCGGCCCATAATTCCCGGCCATCGGGAGATACATCAAAACCCTCAGAACCCCCGGCCACCTGGATGACGGTCTGCACCCAGTCTCGGCGTGCGGGAGGCGTAAACCCCGTGGGTGAGGCTGCTGGTTTGAGCAGGCTATCCACCAAAATGCTTACTGTTCCTGCCGAGACGTTTGTGGTGTAAACCTTTTTACTATCGTCGGTTACGTAAATCATATGCGTTCTGTCCTGCCCTGTTCCCATGCTCCAGTCGAGTTTACCTGTTGCCGGGTCGTAGCGACCAACGGATTTGGAGCCCTCTGCACTAAACCACACTTTGCCGCCGGCAAATGTTAGTCCATGCGGTCCCATCAGGGGCCTTGTATCAATGGTAGGTAAAGGTTTTTGTGCCACAAGGTCAATAACATTAAGCTCATGTAAGCTGCCACCGCCGTAGATAGAAACATAAGCCGTCTTTCCATCAGACGATGCAATAACCTCATGCGGGTCAGGACCGACCGGTACCCGCGCAACAACTTTCAGCGTAACCGGATCTATGATTGCCAGGACATGGTCGGCTTTTGAAAGGGCAAGCAATGAGCGTGGTGGTGTAGACTGGGCGGCACATTCAGTTGTAGGGTAAACTAACAGGATCAATAAAAAATTTACAGCAAGTAATCTCATCGGAATGAATTTTACATACTTAATAGTCTTAAAGATTTGATTGTACACGGCGTCGTTCATATGATTCACAGATTACGAAGAATGGTAAATAATTTGATTGAGGATACACAACCATAAGCCGTACCCTTTCCTATAAACAAATATAGCGAACCCCCGCCAGGCTTTCTTAAAGACTGAGGGACAAATAGACAATGGCTGAAAGGCAACCGACCAGGAATTGTTTTTAATCGACCTAACCACGCGCCGGTAAACAACCGCGTAGGATACTATAGCGCATGTGGAAGAATCATCATACAACCGGTGCCCGCAAGCCGGTCAATAATTATTAATAGTCGTTTTCCTGTTCCGGCTGCAAAAGAGCATCGGAAGCAGGAAATTTCACCGCAGATTATTTACCTGTTTCCGAGAATTTAAAACAACGATTCAGAAAAAAGCTGCCGCACACGCAATTACGCAACGGGTCTGTTGAACCAGCAGCGAAAAGTGACTAAAGCGCATTCAACCTGAGCCGGCGCCTGATTCTAAATTAGTTTCTTAAAAAGATGATGGTCCGTGATTGCTTCCGAATGGAAATCTATTAACCCTACCATGTGAGTGATCATAATGTGCATGATCCCGGTACATTTTTGGAGTAAGAGCTTGGCCGTTCAGCAATTCTGCTTTAATAGTTTCAGTCTTATCAGGCTGATTAACCATAGTAGTTTTCTTCTTCATGACGAGTTCTCCTGAATTTAAGGTTTTTTTTGCAATTGGTTATACTAATATAAGCACAAAAACACTCATTTCCAATAGCATTTATAGAAAAAATCGTAGGAAATGCAGAAAATATGTTCATTTTATATTTATAACAATATTTATCTCCTTTGACAAAAAAGCTTTCGTTATTTATAAACGGGTTTTCGGGTTAAAAATCAAGGCAAAGGATTATTGAATTTGACATAAGGTGAACAGTGCTTATTCAGGCACACTTACCAGCATGCAGCTATGTTGAGCGGTTTTGTGCGTATTATAGATCAGTATATTCTTATACACTAATGCTGCCTCTGGCTTTTTAATCATGTGTTCTGGAACCGTCAATTGGCCGCTTACAAAATTACAAGCCAGCCAAAGCGCAAATGATGATGCCGTGGGATATTCTCCACAGAGGTGCTTAAAGCGTGCAATGGGGGTTTCGCGATTCATCAATTGTTCACATGCTGTGTAATACGCTAACGCGCGCTTATCGCCGTTTTCACCGCTTAAAAGCAGATCTATCTTTTCACCCGGCCGTAAATTTTTTAACAAAAAATGTTTAATGTGTTGTTTTACAATATGAACATCGGTACTGTGAATGGTGGTGATTCCTTTTAATTGAGCTAACGCGTTTACTTTATTGTTACTCACACAAAACATTGCGGCACCTTCGCCAGATAAACTTCCTTTTGTATTTGATTTATAGAGATCACTATTGGTGCAGTCTTCTTTTTTAAACCAGCCTGCAAGGGTATCCAATGTATAATTATTGCCACATATCTCATCAACTCCACCTAACAGATAGGTATTTTGAGGATGTTCATTAAGCAGCATTGCCGTATCTATAACCGCGTTTTCAAATGCGAGCCCCCGGTGAACATGGGTAATGTTATAATTTTTATTATTACTGACCAGCGCAATCTGCGATGAAATAGTATTGGGTGTACCCTGCACAAAATTGCCTGGAGTAAGCATATCCTCATTATATTCGATGATCTGGTTAAGGAATTTACCGTTCTCTTCCATCCCGCTCACCTGGGTACCAATAATAATACCATTGGGTTGCTCGCCATCTGCAAGTAAAGGTAATGCCGCTCCTGCCCCCATACGGGTGCTTTTGCTCATCCGGCGAAGGGCGTTTGGCGTAAAATGCGGATATTTCGGTTCGATGGCTTTCAGCTTATTCTCAACCGAAGCGCGCAACTGTTCAATGTCAATCTCTCCGAAGCTTTGTTGGGGCGAGATACAGGTGGCTTTATTGATGTAAAACGTCATCACTATATTTTTGAAAAAATTAATGATGTACAATTTCCGCCAAAACCAAATGAGTTCGACATGACGTGCTTTATTTCTGCGGGCTTATAAGCTTCAATCGGCTGCAGGCCAATATCTGCTATTGGTTGCCTGAAATTCAAATTAGGATACAATTCCTGCCTGTGTATATTTAAAATACTATACACCGCCTCAATAGCGCTGGCAGCCCCAAGAGTATGCCCGGTAAAGCCTTTGGTAGATGCAAAACTGGGCATGGTACTAAATACCTTTAACATGGCGCGGCTTTCTACCTCATCGTTGTTCTCGGTGCCGGTACCATGGGCGTTTATGAAATCGATGTCAGCAGGATTTAAATTGGCGCTGCTTAACGCGTTATTCATGGCCAGGTAAGGACCGTCTCCCTCTGGCGATAGGGATGATGGATGATAAGCATCGTTGGCGTTCCCAAAGCCGCTTACTGTTGCATATGCTTTTTTACCGGCCGCATCCGCTTCTTTTTCCAACACCAAAAATGCTGCTCCTTCGCCTAAATTGAGTCCCTTACGGTTTTGATCAAATGGAGCGCAAGCTTCGTCCGAAAGGATACGCAGCGCATTAAAACCGTTCACAGTAAACTTTGCCAGGGCATCTGCCCCGCCAACAATTACCCGGTTGGCCAGCCCGTTTTTGATTAGCCTGCAGCCATACATAATGGCATTTGCAGACGAGGAGCAGGCCGTATTCATGGTATTTACCACACCAGATATGTTATACCTGTTTTGTATAAACAGGTATACCGATGCATAATCATATGATCTTACGTATTCAATATTGTCAGAATCTCCGTGGGTATTGGCGTAAAGCTCATCGGTAAGGCACATGCCGCCAACAGTGGTTGCCCCAACTAATGCCGTATCTTCCGACGACAATTGTGCTCCTGTCAGGCCCGCGTCAGCTATCGCTTCTTTAAAGGCATGCAAGGCTAACAAGGTTGTGCGGGTAACGCCCTGCTCCGTAACACCAAGTGTTGTTTTCAACGCTCCCGTACTCATCAAAACCTCTCCAAATGGCAGAATACCGGAATAACGGGAAGGGAAGTTGCCTCCGCCTTTTATAACGCCGGTTTTGCCATTAACCAATGCAGCATGATTTTCATCTGCCGAATTGCCAATAGCACTAATCACCCCCATACCGGTTACCAAGATCCTGTCCACTGCCGTAAACGTTTATTTTTCCCTGTGTTGCTCAATATAAGAGGCCATGGTATTTACATCAATCAATACTTTGCGCCCCTCTTTAGGATCCTGTATGTTGATGCCGTACTCGCGTTTCAAAAGCACTATCAGTTCCAATGAATCGATGGAATCAAGGCCCAGGCCATCACCAAATAATGGCTCATCATCTTTAATGTCTGCCGGAGTAAGGTCGGTTAAGTTAAGGAATTGAATTATCTGAACTTTTAACTTCTCCTTTAATTCTGCTATTTCCATCATTATCTATATTAAATTTTTTCTTTTTAAACCAAGGTACGTTAGCCCCTGGAACACCAAAGTAATTCCAACCAGTGGTATTATACTAACCATCACATCCATTAAGCCTGCATTCTCTAAAAATAAGCTATAATACGCTTGTATACACCAATGTAATGGCGATAACTGGCTAATTGTTTTCAATGTGCCCGGCATTACAAAAGACGGCACCATTAATCCGCCGATAGCCGCTAATATTACTATGGATACCGCCCCGAAACCGTTGGCCTGTTCCTGGGTATTTGCAAAAACGCCTATGCAAATGGCATAGCTTACCGCGCAATAACCGCAAGCCAAAGTCACGATAAACAGCCCGAATACATCGGCGGGTAAATTTAAAGCAGGCAAATTAATGTACGGAAAAAACCACAACCCAAGCGAAAATATAACTATTGCCTGGAACATGGTAACACCCAAATAAGTTATTTGCTTTGATAGCAAACCCACCGCGTAATTAGTTGGCAATGTTTTTAGCCTGATAAAGCTACCGCTAATCTTTTCTCTTACCACACTACCGCTTAACGACATAATGATAAAAAACATGGCAAATATCGTCCATGCCGGTACATTATGTTGGGTAGCATCCGGCGCTTTTGCAATGCCACTTTTTGATACCGGTACCTGGCTAATTTCGGCTTTGCCATTCAGCATTTCGTTTTCCAGTTGCTGCGGCATCTCCTTTTCGTTGATGGCAAAGTAAAGTGTACGCAAAGTCTCGCGACTTTCTACAATCTGCAGCGCACTTGCTAAAGCCCCATTTACCGAAAACCGCATCGACTCGGGTATTGATGGATTGTAATATAATATAAGCGGTGTGGCGCCGGCTAATTTTACTTCCTTTGTCGAATCGGCCTGCAAGCCAAAACTTTTCAATGCTTTGTTTGATGAGCTTTTGGCTTTGGCTTCTATTTTGGCCGAAAAATCAGGTGGGATGGTCATGGCCAACATGGCATCGTTTTCGCTCATGGCATCGGCAATTTGCCGCCGGTTTTGACTTTTATCAACCCGCATCACTTTAAACAGCCCTATCTTATTGATAGTTGTTATGAGTTGGGGGCTCAACTTTCCTGCATCTTTATTACAAACCAAAACCGTTAGCTTGTTTTTATTCATGAGCTGAAAAGTGCTGTTCTGGATAGTGGTTACTACAATAACCAATATCACGGGCATAATAAACATAAGCGATATCCCCACCTTATCGCGCAGCAGGATCCTTACGTCTTTTACTATGGAGGCCCAGAGTTTAAACATCAGTTCCTGAAATCCTTTCCGGTTAAATTTAAAAACAGGTCTTCTAAATTCTGATGATCATATTCTTTCAGCAGCTTATCCAAATTACCTTCCCGTACAATTTTGCCATTATCAACCAGGGCAATCTGCTCGCATAAACCCTCGGCCTCACTCAACTGGTGCGAAGTGTAGATTAAAGTTGTGCCTTTTTTATTCAATGCCATTAAATAATTGATGATGGCGTGGCGCGTTTGTACATCAACACCAACAGTTGGCTCATCCAAAAACAATATCCTTGGATTATGGATCACTCCAATAGCCAGGTTGATCCTTCTTTTCATCCCGCCGCTAAAGTTCTGAACGGGTTTATCACCCACATCTGATAAGCCAAGGATATCCAGCAACTCTTTGGTTCGCTGAGCAATTTCCTTTCGGTTTAAGCCATACCATGCACCAAAAAATTCCAGGTTCTCTACCGGGCTCAGTTCCTGGTAAAAGGAAAAATCCTGCGGTACAAAACCAAATAGCTTATTTACCACTTTGCTTTTTGTGCCGATGTTGTGGCCCAATAACTCAATCTTTCCTGTATCCGCTACCAGCAAACCAGTCATTAAATTCATAAGCGTGGTTTTGCCGGCACCGTTGGGGCCAAATAAACCAAAACGTTCGCCCTCGGTTATCTTTAAATTAAGGCCATCATAGGTAACGCCCGAGTTTCCCGGATAATGGAAACCCAGGTTTTCGATATTTACAGCTAAAGAGGTCACGACTGCCATTTTATATTTTTCAGGACTGTAAATGCTTTCTTTTCAATTTCGGCTATCTCCAACAGGTAATCGCCCATCACATTAAAATCCTCCTGGCTGCCAATCCGGCCTTTGTATATTCCCGCGGCCTGTACTGCGGCTGTACGCCACATATCACCAGCCTGGGTAAACATCTCGGATGCCTGAAGCAAGGTATCATTTGGCAGATAATCATTTGCCTGCTGTAAAAACGCGGCGTATATATATCTGAAACCGCCACCGCCTGTACCAATCTCTTCCTGCATACGTACCAGTTGGGCCAAGTAAAGCCCGGCAGTATGTAGTCCTAATTTATCCCGCCAGCCTTTAATTTTTTTGCCTGTATATTTTATACCACTTACCCCGGCAAACGTGCCGGGAATGGATAACATATTAAACACGTTTTTCCTGATACCGCTTTTTATGGCACTTTTTATTTGTTCATCAGTAATTTCCTTTTGATTACCGGGATAGTAAAGCTGTCCCCTGGGTGCTAAAGCCCCTTTGGCAAAACGCACGCGCTCCAACTCGTAACTTGTTAAGGTTGTTGCATGCTCCATAATAGGGTCGCTTATCAGATAGTTATCCCCCTCCTTGCCAAAAACAATCAGGTTATGGGCGTTAAAGTGAAACCGGTATTCTTTTGGAAAGTACGAAAGATAGTAAACCCCCACCTGGCAGCCAACCGGGTTGCCGGCGTTAAGGCTCTCCAATAAAAAAGATTCTGCTTTTTCCTTCGAGCCAAATTTCTTCTGCACAACAGGCACCCCCAGTGATTTACAGGTACGGTTAAATATAAAACCGGGCATCGAGCGGAAAGCGATAGCCGGCCCGTTATTTACCTTTATCAGGGGCACGTATACAAAAAACAAGCCTGCACCAATACCAAAAGCCAACGGCTCTGTTATTTTTCCGTTGGATATCTTTTTTAATAAATTACTGGTAACTCCCGATTCGCAATGTGCCGCCTGCCCATGTTCAAAATCAATCTTCATGCACATTCATACTTTTTAGCTCATCAACCTTTACATTAAAGGCCCCGGCATATTTTTTCAATTTTTTTTCTGATAATTTATTAAACACTTCGGGTTTTAGATGCCGTTTTATCTGCCATTTCCAAAACCCGGTGTAATCGGCCAAAATACTAAGATCCATCAGCCTTAACTCCATAAAAAACAGAAGTGGACTTGCCTCATTATTTAATACCTGCTGCTTTGCTTTGGCAATACGCCCCTCTATCTCCTGCCAGGCTACATCAAGCGCTTTTATTTTAACATCCCATCCGTTGCTAAGCTGGGTAACGTATTTGCCCGTGCTATCCGTTGCATAGCAAACCTCCCTGGTTATTTTTCCAAGCGAACTCAGGTCCTGCGGTACGTTTTCTTTTTTCATGACAGATATATCTTTCCGCTTAGCATACGGTAAGCATCGCATACATATACGAGAATCTTGAGCTTTCGGGTACCAAAAGCAAGATTTTTTCGCCAACTTTTAATTTACCACTATGAAACAGCTCGTTTATCATCAGGTAAACCGAGGCCGCGCCAACATTACCAACTGTATACAAGTTCATAAACCATTTTTCGTAAGGGATGCCCCCTCCATAGATCTCGACCATTTCATAAATTTTAGGCCTAAAAAAATCGCTGGAGATATGCGGTAAAAAGTAATCAATATCCTGGGTTGTTAAGCCTCTTTTTTCAAAGATCTCTTTAATTTTCTGCCCCCCAAGCGGAACAATATTATCACTCAGCAACCCAATATCCTGCTTAACGCTAAAGATAGATTTGTTCCTGATCTCTTCGGGTGTAAAATCCATAAAACCTTTCAGCGTTCCATCAGCCTGTTTTTCGGCACCCATATACATACAGGCGTCCATTTGGTTGGCGTATGATACACCTTCAATCCATTCTACCCGCAAACTCAGGCCTGTTTTATTGGGTTTATCCGTCATTAAAAATGCCGAAGCGCCATCAGACAGCATCCACCTTAAAAAATCTTTTTGGAATGCGATGTACGGGTTTTCGCTCAACTCTTTTAGTTTTTGAGCTTCTTCCTCAAACACATCAGATACCAGCAAACCCGAAAACCTTTCAGATCCTGTAGCTACAGCCTGCTTAATCTCGCCAGATTTGATGGCCAGGTAGGCATATTTTAACGCATGCATCCCGGCGCAGCAAACGCCAGATGGCGATACTACTTCAATAGCGCCGGTTTCAGGCAACCAGCCATGAGTCATTACACCGTGGCTCGGCATCATCTGATCTGGCGACGAGGTGCCGCATGACAGCAATTCTGTTTCATCTATTTTAGCTTCCGTATTTTTAAATAGCTCCTTTACAGCCAAAGCCGTCATTTGCGCATTGGTGTGAGTAGCTTTTTTATTTTTATCTAAGGCGTAATACCTGGTTTTTATCCCATTGTTACGCAATACAATTTTTTTTGATTTTGAGGGCTTGTTGTCAATATAACCCAAATACAGCTCCATGTCATCACTCGCGACAGGCTCGTTAGGCAGGAAAGCTGATGTGGTATTTATATAAACCTGATTAAAAGACATGTATATGTTAATTTAATTGTAAATAATGGTTCATTTTATCCTGAATTCTTTTTCCAAAAAAAGGCTTAATGAAAATCATATCAAGTGTTAATAATATTGGCGCCCCAATAAACAAGGCAATAAAAAGATAATATTTAAATGCTGCAAGCCACGGCTCCTTTTTTTTCTGCCTGGCAATTATTTTTGCCCAAACTGCAAAAATAATTTTGGCCTTACCCTCTATAAACATCAACGGGTATTTAATGTTTACCGCGCCCTGCTGCATTAACTGATCCTGCAGACTTTCCCAATATGCCGTATCAATCCGGGCTGCTATTGTACGGCCAAATTTGGCGGTTTCCAACATTTCCTGCTCATTAATACCGGGCTTGGGGAATATATTTAAATAACGTTCTTTTTTACCGGTTAGCATCCAGTAAAAAATGGTAATAAAACTTATAGGGTTAAGGTGCCTGTCAACCAGTGCAATATTGCCTACCAGTTTGGCGCCCGCATCCTGGAGAGATTTACGTACGCGTTCAAAAGCATTTAACCACATGTTACGGGCAGCGCTGATGGTAACAACTGGGGTATCTTTTAAAACCCTGATAAAGTCGGGGTGATTTAACAAAGAATTTGAAGGAATACTTGGCGATAAAAACCAGGGTTGATAGCCTAAAATGATCAGATCGTATTTTGTTTCTTTCAGGGTGAATGGCTGAATCTGGGCAGGTACACTTAAAACACAATCGGGCATCACATTAAAAAAGCTGGGGCCGGTCCACGGGAACGGATAGCTATTCACCATTTTTATCACAACCTTTTCAACCGAAAAGCCCGCGTCAATAATCGGTTGGGTAAATGAGTTGATGATATCGCCCATCTGGCCGGATTGGGTGTAGTAAATAACTAAAACTTTCTTATTCATTACACTGCTGGTTTAAGGTCTTCTGGATGCAATACCTTCGAGGTTTTACTATAATCAACTACCGCTCGTTGTACAACAGGCGACAGGCTGCTAAAGTTTTTCAACACCATGTTTTTGTCCTTTTCAATATCAGTGCGATAACGAACAATTTTAGGAGCTTTCTCCTGGATCACTAAACGCAGGAAATGCAGATCCGTATTATCCGGATCGGCAAGCAAAGCTGTTTCCAACTTAATGCGGCCTGCTTTAAAAAAGCGTAGCTTATCTTTCGGCTTGCTCACCAGGCTGGCTTTTTTCATTAATAAAGCGCCCTCATATCCGGCTTTAACTTCGGCACCGGCATCAGTAAAAACGGCTAATTCCTGGTTAATCTCCTCGATATCATCAGATGCCATTGCTTTATAAAAAGCGGCTCTTTCCAGCTTTTGCGCCAAAACTTTTGTATTGCCCGCAAACAAAATCACCAGGGACAAACAAACAAAAGCAATGCGACTTTTTATATAATTCTTCATAAACCTAACCAAATGTAATAAATAATACGTGCTGCACAAACCACCTGCTTGCTTTACCACAATAGTAGTATGCGCAACCTTTTAACCCACATTTAGTTTTAAGTTTTTACTGCGGGTAAAATTAAAGCAATACTATTTAAGATGTTTTATATTGATAATGGTTTAACTTATAGTCTAATAAATAGTAGTTGAACCATTAAAAATCGGTTTTCTTTCGCTTACTTTGGGGTTTGATTTTTTTTAAGGAACTTAATAGCATAAATATTTAACAGTATCTTCCCGATAATAAAGTATGATAGTAGCAATAAGCGGTTTACATGGATAAAACTCAACAGTTTGCTGGCTCCTGGGCTGTAATTTTAGGAGGATCGAGCGGTTTTGGTTTTGCGACGTTAGAAAAATTGGCCGCGCATGGCATGAGCATTGCCGTTTTGTACCGTGAAACTGCCATTACCGAAAAACCGCTTAAAGAAAAACTTGCCACAATTGCGGCAGAAAACAGCGTTACCATTTTACCCTTTAATATAAACGCGCTTGAACAAGCCGGTCGCGATTTATTTTTAAAACAATTTGCCAAGGTTGCTGTACATAAACATTGTGTTAAGTTATTGCTGCATTCTATAGCCCGGGGCAATTTAAAACCGCTTGCTGCAGAAGCTGATAACGTTTCCGTTCTTTCAATTGAAGATATACAGGCAACAACCTACGCTATGAGTAACAGTTTGTTAGACTGGACAAGGCTGTTGTTAGAAGCCGGGCTTTTTAACGCCGATGCAAGAGTGGTTGGCCTTACCAGCGATGGTGCGCATAAATATTGGGAAAGCTATGCGGCAGTATCCATTGCGAAGGCATCATTGGAGAGCCTTACCAAATACATGGCGGTTGAGTTTAGCCGCTACGGGTTAAAAACAAACCTGGTACAGGCGGGCGTTACCGAAACACCATCGTTAAAAAAGATCCCGGGCAGCGATAAGCTGATAGCGTTGGCCGCTGCCAACAATCCCATGGGCCGCATAACCAGGGCAGCAGATGTTGCAAACGTAATATATATGCTTTGTACCGATGAAGCATTTTGGATAAATGGTTCATTAATTCATGTAGACGGGGGCGAGCATTGTTTATAATTATTAGTTTTTGATACATGATGAATAACCATATTCTTAACCATTTACCATATAAATCCACTTTTCGTTTTATTGATAATATCACATCGTTAAATGAAAATGGAGTTACAGGCGATTTTACATTAAAGCAGGATGCCTTTTTTTACGAGGACCATTTTGAAGGCAACCCGGTTACACCCGGCGTTATCATTACCGAAATTATGGCCCAGATAGGATTAGTTGTGTTGGGTATATTTTTAATTATGAAAGAGCCGGGGAATGATTTTACGAACGACTCATCCTTATATCCCGTGCTTACATCAACCGATGTTTCTTTTTATAAAATGGTTTTGCCGGGCCAAAAAGTTACGGTTATTTCCAAAAAACAATATTTTCGTTTTGGTAAGCTAAAATGTACCGTCGAGATGCTGGATAGCTCAAAAGAGCTTGTAGCACGCGGAACATTTGCCGGTATTATTAAACATATTGATATAAAATGAGCAGGCGCGTAGTAGTTACAGGAATGGGTGTGGTAGCGCCAAACGGAATAGGGATCAGCGCGTTTTTAAATGCCATACAAAATGGAATATCTGGCATAAAGTTTATGCCCTTGTATGAGGAGCTTAAATTTAGCTGCCATGTTGCCGGCAAGCCGGATTTTGTGCTCGAAGATCTTAAAAATAAAAACTACATATCCGAAGTTACCTTTCATGGTTTAAAGGGAACCAATATTGGCTATGGCCTAATGGCCGCCCTTGATGCCTGGGCTGACGCCGGCTTGGCTTATGATACCGACGAGCCCCGCTGGGAAACCGGCTGCATTTTTGGTAACAGCGTATCTGATACCGAAGCCATGAAAAATGTAATTACCCGGGTTGATAACAAAGAAGCAAAAAAATTGGGTTCACGCGTGGTTGAACAAGCCATGAACAGCGGCGTTACCTCCTACATATCGGGCAGGTTGGGCCTTGGCAATAAGGTGATCACCAATTCGGCGGCATGTGCTACGGGTACCCAGGCCATTTTAATGGGATACGAAACCATTAAAGATGGTTATGCCAAACGGATGCTGGTTGGCAGCAGCGAGTATGTGGATACTTATGTATTCGGCTCGTTTGATTCCATGCGGGTACTGTCACGAAAGTTTAATGATCAGCCTGAAAAAGCTTCACGGCCAATGAGCATCACGGCCGGTGGCTTTGTTCCCGGATCGGGCGCGGCGGCTTTAGTTTTAGAAGACCTTGAATTTGCCCTTGCCCGGGGAGCAAAAATTTATGCTGAAGTTTTGGGCGGATCAACCAACAGTGGGGGGCAACGTACAGGTGGATCCATGACGGCGGCCAACCCGGTGGGCGTGGTAAGGTGTATAGAGGAAGCCATGGCCAATTCCCGGATCGGCGGGCATGATGTTGATCTAATCAGCGGCCACCTGACTGCTACTAATGCTGATATGCAGGAGATTCAAAACTGGTGCAAGGCCCTGAACAGATCAGGTGACGATTTTCCGCTGATGAATTCCCCAAAATCAATGATCGGCCATTGCTTAAGCGCGGCTGGTTCAATTGAATCGGTGGCATCAATATTGCAAATTGTGCATGGCTTTGCACACCCTAATGTTAACCTTGATGATCCTAATCCGGAAATAAGTAATTATATCGGCTTAAACCGTTTGCCTGTTTCTGTAGTCAATAAAGAAATTAATATCGTTGCAAAGGCTAATTTTGGCTTTGGCGACGTTAATTCCTGCTTAATATTTTCTAAATTTAACCCTAATGACACGACAAGAAATTTTAATTGAACTAAAAAAGGTTTTATCGCCATATACCCTTGATAAAGAAACACTGGCTAATATTGATGAAAGCACCGACCTTATTAAAGACCTAAAAATCAATTCGGCTAATCTTGTTGATATCATTATTGATGCCGAAACTAAATACGATATCGAGATAGACTACGATGCCGCCGATAAAATGGTGAACGTGGGCGGCTGCATTGATGTAATAGAAGAAAAAACCAACCAGCAAACATGATCATAAGTGCCGGTAATGATATTGTAGACCTCGGGATCATCGACGCCAAACGCACAAAAGATCAAAGGTTTTATACAAAGTTTATTACCGGTACCGAAACGGCTTTGCACGGCCAGCCCCACCTGGCCGATATGCCGTTTGAGTGTTTTGTATGGATGGTATGGTCGGTTAAAGAGTCGGTTTACAAGTTCATGCAAAGGCACAATCCCAGCCTTGTATTTTCTCCCTCAAAAATTGTAATTAAGCAAATTGAATCCCCCGGGGCCACTGTAACCACGGCAGTAACCCAATCTGAAATTGAAGCAAAAGGCTTTAATTCTCAAATCACCTACAACGGCACTGTTGCTTTTGGGGCAGATGCATTCTATTCGCGGTCCATAGTAAGTTCCAGTTACATTGCCACATTTGTTAATAATACCAATGAACTTGAAAATATTTATTGGGGTATTAATAGGATAAATCAAAGCGAACCGGAATACCAATCAAAAGCAGTGCGGCAATTCCTGTTAAATAAGCTGGCTACTGTTTTAGAGCCAGGCGATTTAACTATTATCAAAAACCCCTCCGGCTGCCCGGTTTTGTTTAACGGAGATAATGAGGTAGATGTGCCGGTTTCGGTAACCCATCATGGCCATTATATAGCGTATGCGTTTTGAGGGATGAACTTATTTCAGGAAGTTAAGGCTTCAATCTTTTTAATATCGCGATAGCAAATATACAGCGGGATAAAACCGAAGATGCCGAAACAACAATCGATACAGCGCCAGTAAATGGGGATGCCGCGAATGGGGCCGGCTATAAAAGCCAGTGGGAACACCATAACACAGGCTATCATTCCAAACTGAATTACCCAGATATTTTTAACCGGATCTTTTAACGGTGCGATGAACACAGTGGCAATAACCAGGTGACCAAAAGCAAGCCAATCGGTGCCGTAGCTTAAATAGGGATAATTTTCATTGGTTGTTTTTACGGCCAGGTAAACTTTTGTTATCCAACCCTGCATAAAGGATGGAAATATATTGGCATGCGCTGCCAAAAAAGCCAGCTCACTTTCAATGGGGAAGGCTGTTACCCCGCTTAATACCAACCCGATAATGAATACGATAACCCAGGTTTTAACTTTTTTGCGCAGTTGTTGTTCGGTTTGCATCACGGGTGTGAATTTATGATTATTTTGTGCAAAGATGAGGAGTTGCACCGGGGAAGTTCAAAGTTGCCATTTTAAGGGAAATTAGATGGATTTTATTATATTTGTTTCAAAGGAAATGGTGTCTTCCTACTTAACCGCCCTAAAAAGCTGATGGCGCCTGCAATAATTAACCCGCGGGATTTATCCTGCACTAATTTTTTGTAGGTGAAAAATTTTCAGATCAAATCCATTTCAAACACACCCCGCCGTTTAATACAGCGCGTTTTTCTTTCTCCAATCCGGTATTATTTAAGGTATCCTGCATCAGTATTTCTATGTCGAAGTTTCTATGCTTTACTAACAATCAATCAGTTTTAAAACTAAATTAGCATCGCCATACAATGAACGATAAAGTATTTCTGTCAGAACATTTTTCGATAGTGAAAAACCTGTTGAGGTGGACACTCCTCATCATCCCCATAGCGATAGCGATTGGCAGCATGGTGGCTTTGTTTTTATGGCTGCTTAACTGGTCTATTCATTTCAGGTTTAAACATCCTTACCTATTGTATTTTTTACCAGTTGCTGGTATTGCTATCCACTTTATATATAAACTGGTTGGCGGCTCGTCCGAAAAAGGAAACAACCTCATCATAGATGAGATCCATCAACCCGGCTGCGGCGTCCCTAAGCGTATGGGGCCGGTTGTACTGCTCACCACCATTATTACGCACCTATTTGGCGGCTCGGCAGGGCGCGAGGGCACAGCGGTGCAGATAGGCGGCAGCATTGCCCAGGCATTTGGCAAATGGTTTAAACTTAATGAAGCCGATACCAGCATTGTACTAATTGCCGGTATCGCGGCTGGCTTTGGTGCGGTTTTCGGAACACCGCTAACCGGGGCCATATTTGCTATGGAAGTTTTAACCATCGGCCGCATTCAGTATAACGCGCTGCTGCCATGCTTAATAGCAGGTATTATTGGCGATGTTACCGTTGCCACATGGGGTGTTCACCATACTGCGTATCATATTGCTGTTTTGGCAGTCACCTCCCATGGGTATGCAGCATATACCGCTTTTGATTTTTTATTGCTGGCTAAAGTCATCATTGCATCTGTGGCCTTTGGTTTGGCCAGTTACCTGTTTGCCTACATGGTTCATGGCATTAAAGCATTTTTTGTAAAAAGCATTTCCAAACAATGGATCATACCTGTAGTTGGTGGATTAATCATTATCGGTTTAACAGCTCTAATAGGCAAACCCGATTACCTGAGCCTGGGGATCGATCCTGAACATGTGGGCGCTGTCACCATTCCATCAGCATTTAACGCCGGCGGCGCCGGTACCTGGAGCTGGCTCTGGAAAACTATTTATACCACAATCACCCTGGCAAGCGGCTTTAAAGGAGGCGAGGTTACTCCTTTGTTTTATATCGGGGCCACCCTGGGCAATACCTTGTCTGTGTTAATGGATGCACCGGTTAGTCTTTTTGCAGCACTGGGCTTTATCGCCGTTTTCGCGGGCGCAACCAATACACCTCTGGCCTGCACATTTATGGGTGTTGAGCTTTTTGGCGGGCAATACGTACTGTTTTTCGCGGTGGCTTGTTTTACAGCCTACTTTTTTAGTGGCCATTCGGGCATTTACGGTTCGCAGCGAATAGGCGTAGCTAAAATACAGAGCCGCTTTTCTGATGCGGCCACTATAGCCGAAGCCGGTAACCGAAGGCTGACTTATGTACAGAAAAAACTGGAGAAATATAAGCTAAAGACTAAAACAAAAAAAGACTAATTGTGCTGTTCGGGCTTTTTAGCCGGACTTTTAACTGTATCCTTTGGAGTTTTCACCGGCGGCGGCAATGGAACGGGCGGGGTTTTAGCAACCGTATCTGCTGTCGTTTTAATCGGCTTCTGCTTTGTAGTATCCGTTTTAAGCAAACTATCCTTGCCCATTAACAATGGCTTTTTCAGGCTATCGGCAACAGCGGGCTTACCTGGCTTTGTTCCGGGCAAATTGGTTGGCTTGCCTTTTACCGGTAATTTGCCTCCCGGTGGCTTTACATCAGGCGCCTTGCGCGGCGAGATGATAGACTCCTTTGATACAGGCCTGTCCTTTGGTTTCCAAATAAAACCTTTTAATATCTTATCATCCTCTACTACTTTTTTTAGGGGGAGATAGCGATTCTCGGGCTTGGTCATAAAACGGATACTGGTAAGCTTACTGTTTTTAAAGAATACCACCATACGGCTGCTGAGCGATCGCTGCATCCCCTCAACCGTATTGCTCACACTATCCCGTTTAAAGTATATGCTTTCGGCATTTCCAACCGTGTACATCTTATCCAGCTTATCGTTTTTAAAAAAGCCGCGCATTTTTTTCCCTCCCATCTGGTTAAAAAACAACGAATCATTCTTTTCGATATTTACAACAAATGCCGAAGGGAACAGCTCCATATTGTCCATTTTTTTGTTCCGCATTTGCACGTAGATTGTATCGCCGGATAGTTGTGAGCCCTGTGTCCAGAACATAGGATTTACATAGCACCTGATGGTAGAATCGCTGTTGCTGTAAAAAATCGAGTCGGCCTTTCCCTGCAGATCCGATTTAAACAATTTTGCGTGATGATGCGCTATCACAATCCTCACACGCGCCGTATCCTGCAATTTAATTTCGCGTTGGGCAAATACCGGGTCCCGCTTAATCTCCTCGGCCCGTATACTATCCTGCCTTGCTTTTTTTATAGCCGATAATTTATCTTTTTTTATTTGCGTAGTATCTATTATCACTTTGGGATGGCCAAAAAAATCAGTGTGCCTGTAGGTAGTGTCTTTGGGTATCGAAAGCCTTCGGGCCACCAGTGCTTTGGATAGTTTTTTACTTTCGGTGATCTGTTTCCTTGCTGCCGTTGATGTATCGCGAACATAGGAAAAAGCCAGCCGTTGTTTTTCCTGGTACAGCTTCAGGTTTTTATAGGTCAGTATCTGGGTTTCCAGCGTATCGGCCGTCATATAAACAGAATCCTGCTTTACTTTTTTGGCTTTAGCTGTATCTGCCGGGGCCTTTATATTTTTTGTATCCTTAACAGGTTTAACCGCTGCTGCCACCTGTGCCAAATTGCCTATCTTCTTTTTGACATCGGCCGGGTTTATGTTTTTTGCTTGCGCGGATACCCCTTTTACTACGGAATCAATTTTAACCGAGTCCTTTTTTGTTAATTTAGGTTTAATCTGGCCCGCGATATTGGCCACATCGGCTATATTTTTAATCTGCCCCGGTGTAACCACTTTATTAGGAACAGTTAACTTCCGTGCCGCGGAATCAATTTTAGCCGAGTCTTTTTTTGATACAACAGTATTAGGCTGAATTTGCCCGGCCAGGTTTGCCATGTTGGTTATCTTCATGGTATTGGGTGGGGGCTTCAGCGTTTTGGTTTTAGCAGTAGGTGTTGCGGGCGGCGCCGAATCTGTTTTCGTGGTGTCTTTCTGTTCGGTAACCAATACCATGTAAGCGTTTTGGGTAACCATGGTGCGCTCATCGGCTTTGAAATATTCGGCCAGGTTGCCCTTCATGGTTATCTTTTGTTCCCGGTCAATAAAGGTGACGTTTTTAACCGCCCGGCCATATCCTTTCAGCTTATCATAAAACAAACTATCGCCTTTTAGTGATTTTGTACCTTGCTTATAGTGATTTTTTTTGCCGAAGCGCGCCTGTTCTGTAACGGTATTGTACTGCCCGTTCTCGGTATACAAAGTATCTTTGTCTTTTTTGCCGTAAATATTGGTAGGGCCATAAAAGAATGCGATGCGGGTACCCGTGTTATATTTCATGGTATCGGTTTTAATGATAGCATCAACCGTATTTAAAACCACATCATAACGAAAATAAGAGTCGCGCGAGAAGGCGAAGTAGTAGCCGTTTTTACTGGTGAGCACATTATCTTTATTAATAAGCTTACCGCCGCCTGTATAAGTTCCTATGCGCGTTGCTGTATTGTAGGTAAGGTAATCGGTGGTAAGGGTTGCGTCCTTATCTACCATTTTAACATTATTGGTTAAAATGGCAATTTTTGTATTACCATTATAGTTTAACTTGTCCGAATAGATGTTCAGCGTATCACCCTGGTTAATGTTTACGTTACTAAAAGCATCAAAAGCATTATCCTGCGGATAGAAATAGGCGCTATCTGACCGTAAGATTGAAAAATCCTGTTTAAAAACCCCCTTATAAACCTTAATAACATCGCGGCCATTTATTATTGCGCGGGTGCTGCTTTCTGATTGTATCAGGTTTACAATTGATTTTTTTTGAGCCATAACTGCGGCCGCCATCATCAATAACAAAAAGCTTAAAACATATTTTCTCACTGCGGCAAAATTAGTTTTTTGTTGGGGTTATTAAATTAATAATTTTGATGAATGCTTCCAGTTATTCAATTTGTTAATTTTATTGAACAAAATGCCTTGTTTGCACCCGACAGCAAGGTTTTGGCCGCTGTAAGCGGTGGTATGGATTCTGTTTTAATGACCCACTTATTAAAGGCTTCGGGAATTAATTTTAGCATTGCTCACTGCAATTTTCAGTTACGGGGCGATGAGGCCCTGCGCGATCAGGAGTTTTGCAATAACCTGGCTAATAAACTGCGGGTACCCTTTCATACCATCAATTTTGATACCATACAATATGCCGGCGTACATAAAATATCTATCCAGATGGCCGCCCGTGAATTGCGTTACCAATGGTTTGATACTTTATGCCAGCAATCGGATTACCAGGCCATTGCGCTTGCACACCACCAAAACGATGCGATTGAAACAATATTGTTAAACCTTACCCGCGGAACCGGCATTGCAGGCTTACACGGCATATTGCCCAAAAACGGGATGCTGGTGCGCCCACTGCTGTTTTTAAAGCGCGAAGAAATAGCTGCCATTGTTGCCGCCAATAAATTGGACTTTGTTGAGGACAGCTCAAATGCTTCTGCAAAATATGCCCGCAATATGATAAGGCTAAAGGTGGTGCCCAAACTAAAGGAGCTAAACCCATCGCTCGAAAAAACTTTTGAAAATAACCTGAAACATTTCAGGGACCTGGAACTCTTATTGGAGAACCAGGTTGCCGCATTAAAGAAAACGATTTTACAGCAAGGGAAGGATGAAACGTTTTTATTGCTTGCCGATGTTAAAAAACTAAATCCGCCCCGCCTTTTGTTATTTAAGTTATTGCAGCAATACGGTTTTAATGAAACAACCGTTGATGATGTGCTATCGGTATTAGATAAGCATTCGGGCCGAATCTTTGAATCAGCCGGGTATTTACTGGCGCTTGACCGCGACAGGCTGATCATTAAACAAAAGAAAACCGGGGCGCAGGAAGCTGTGAATATACCGGAGCAGGAACATGAGGTTTATTACGGCGGATATAAACTTAATTTGTTGCATGATGATAGTCCGCTCATTATAAAAGATAACCCGCTGGCAACATCAGTTGACGCCGCTTTGCTGATATACCCGCTCACGATACGGGCGTGGCAGGAAGGTGATTATTTTTACCCGCTGGGGATGAAGGGGCGAAAAAAACTGAGTGATTATTTTATCAATCAGAAGTTACCCTTACATCAAAAAGAGGACGTGCCCATACTGGTGAATGGCAACGGTGATATAATTTGGGTGGCAGGTCTCCGCCCCGATGAAAGGTATAAAGTAAACAATAACACTAAAAAAGTTACTATATTCGAATTGTACAAATTATGACAAGCGAGAAAACTGTATTTGTAGAAAAGCAATACCTGGGCCGTGAATTCATCCCTATTACCATACGCCTGGTTTTGGCTATGTTTTGTTTTGCGGCCTACTTTTTTACCGATGAGGGGGAGCGCAACGGCGATCTGCTGGTGGTAGTTGGTTTCGCTATTATCATCATATCCATCATTATGGGCTTTCTGCTGCATTACAGTACCAAGGTAGAAAATAAAAGCATCCGCCTAAGCGGCTTATGGACCGCCCGCGTTGTAAAAATCGACCTGAATGGCATTGTAAAAGCCGAAAAAGGATTATACAGCCGTTACCTTTTTAACAACCCTGTTTATAACCTGCATACCAAGGGCACCATTCGTTTTTATGCCGCAGGTAATGATGCCATTCATTTAACAGACAGAGACGGCCTGGTTTACATCATAGGCTCGCAGCACGCCAATGAGTTTTTAAGGGCGATAAGGGAAGAGATGAAAAAGTAAGCGGTTTCTTATTTAAAAATCGTTCAATCCTTTAGTCCGGCTTTAATTGTTCCCTATCTATGTCTTTTTTAATGGACCACATAACCGGGCAACTGACCGCCAAATTACAACAACTGCCAGACCAAACGCAAGTGTCACTGGCATTGGTAAAGCCAGGTCAGACCAATTTTGTGGGGCTGAAAAAACATAAAGAGATAATATCTCCTATTGATAACCGCGATGCGGCTTTTGAAATAGGATCATTAACAAAACCGTTTACTGCTTACTTACTGGCGCAACTTTTAGCCAATGACATGGTTAAGTTGGATGACCCTATTCAGCGTTTCCTGTCTTTTAAGCTTCACAGAAACCCACCTATTACACTTGGACAACTGGTTAGCCATACATCCGGGTTGCCGCGATTGCCGGCCGATTTCTATACTCATCCAGATTATTTAGAGGATAATCCCTTTTTAAACTATGATGAACTACGTTTTCTTTCTTATCTGACGCAAAAACTGGAGTTAGATAGCGTGCCCGGAGAGCGATGTAATTATTCAAACCTTGGCTTTGGCGTGCTTAGTTTTGTGCTATATGCCATTACCAGAAAATCGTTTACATCTCTTTTAAGTAAGGAGATTCTCGAGCCCTTAAATATGTTAAATTCCGGCTTCGGCAGAGCGGCAATCAACTCGTCGATTGTTGAAGGTTTAACTGAAGAAGGATACGTTGCACCTTACTGGGATAGCGGCTTTTTAGAAGGCTGCATAGGTATGTTATCTACGGTTAATGACCTCTCGAAGTTTGCGCTCAACCTTTTAGATTTTCAAAACCGGGCAAGTACCTTGCAGCTACGGAAAATAGCGGATCTGCGGCCCGGTGTAAAAATGTGCATGGGTTGGGCAACATCGACAGCGGGCCCTCAAATATATTGGCATGGGGGCGGCACAGCAGGCTTTGGCTCTATAATGACATTTAACCGCGAGACACAAACGGCAGTGATCATATTATCTAATATAGCACCTGCCAACTTTAAAATGGGCATTGAACCCTATGCGTTTGAATTATTAGCCAGTGCATCTGCCGGTAATATTCATTAATGCTTTACTGCCATTGTATTAAACATGGCGTTTAAATCAATCAGCAAATGGCAAATGATCAATATCTTGAGATTGCGGTATTTATAATAATGATAGCCAAATATCAGCCCTATCAATATCGGGAACAATACGTTGATTAGGGTGCCGAAACCGACATGGCCTAACCCGAAAATGATGGCGCTGATGATAATGGGGGGATGCTCACTTTTAAAAAACAATTTCAGTCGCGGTATCATATACCCCCTGAAAATAAACTCTTCTAAAAAGCCCGCTGTAATGATAGTGAACAATTTTATGGGTACGCTGATGCTTTTTATAAGCCCTAAAAAGCGACTATATTTTAACAGCCCGGCTGCCTTTAGAGGAAGTATGATGACCGCTGCCCCAACGACTATAACAATGAGGATAACAATAACTGATAAAATATAATAGCCAATACTATAGCTTTGCTCCGGCCAAATTATAAAAGGTTGCTTTTCGTTTTTTTTCACATACCAATAAATAATAGCGAAAACCAGCCAGAACGCTAACCGGGTTATTAGCATTTTGGCACTTATAGAAAGACCACCAGCGGCAAACCCAGGCAAAAATTTGGACGATAAGGTAAATATGGTAAGTAAAACAAGCGCTAGCACCAGGCCCCTGATAATGGTTTTGTGCTCGTTTTGATTGTAAAATGCTATCATGGATAAGGAGTTAGTATGAGCATCCTAATGTACTAAAAATAGGGTCTCATCAGGCTACTCCTGCCCCATAATGCTCATCAGCTCATCAATAAATAAAATAGCGGCCTTTTTGCGGTAAACACCTTTTTGCCACAGGATATATGATTGCCGCTTGATTCCCTTTGCAATAATGGGAACAGCCGCTACTTTATCCCATCCTATAAGTGCTTTTTCATTAAGTATGGTAGCCCAATGGCCGCTTTGAACTAATGAGAGCAGCGAATGCACATCATTTAACTCGATTTTAATGTTTGGGGTTATTTTATTTTTGTAAAATAACTCATTAATAAATTCGCGGGAGCTGAACCCTTTGCCCGGTAGTACAAGGTCGAGCGCGGCCAGGTCTTTCAGGTTAATTTTTTCGAGTTTAGCCAGGGGATTGTTTTTATCCACCACCAATACAATACTCGAACTAAAAAGCCATTGCATTTCCAGGTCCTCATCGTCCGACTCATTATGAAAAGCCAGGATCATGTCCAACTCGGATAAGCGAAGCTTTTTCTCCAGGTCTTCGGGATTGCCATAGGTAATAAAAATTTTAATCCCCGGGTATTTGGTAGAAAATGGTGCAAGAGCCGGTAATAACAGCGAAGTAAAGGCGTATGAAACGCCAAGGTTCAATTCGCCGGTGGCTGCGTTATTAAGCTCGGCAATGGCTTGTTTGCCTTTTTGCACCGCTGCCAGTATTTTGCGGGCGTGTATTAAAAATATATGCCCCGCTTCGGTAATGCGCACATGTTTGCCTACCCTGTCAAACAAAAGCAGGCCCAGCTCTTCTTCCAACTGCTTAATTTGTTGCGACAGCGTGCTCTGGGTAATAAATACAGCCGCCGCCGCTTCGGTGAAGTTCATCGTTTCGGCCGCTTTTACAAAATACTGTAATTGCCTAAGCTCCATAATCAATCGTTTTTAACGATCATTTCTATTGAAACAATCTATTTTACAAATATATCATCATTGCGGATATTTGCATCATAAACAATTTCAATAGTCTTGTATTAAGATCTCCCCTGGATTTGCTTTTGTAATGAATGAATAAATGAATGTCTTCCGCTCTTTAAAATACCGTAATTTCAAGTTGTTTTTTTACGGTCAGTCTATCTCTCTTATTGGTACCTGGATGCAAAAAACAGCTGTAAGCTGGCTGGTTTACCGGCTCACCGGCTCGGCAGTATTGTTAGGTATAGTTAGCTTTGTAAGCCTTATCCCTTCTTTAATCCTTGCGCCGTATGCAGGCAGTATTGTCGATAGGCATAACCGTTACCGTATATTGGTTATAACCCAGGTAGTATCTATGCTGCAGGCAGGTGCATTGGCTTTTTTAATATTGTTTAAGTTTTATAACATCCCGGCCATTATTGGGCTAAGCCTGGTGCAGGGTATTATCAATGCGTTTGATGTTACCTGCCGCCAATCCATCATGGTAGAAATGGTTGATGATAAAGCCGACCTGCCCAACGCCATCGCGCTAAACTCCACCATGACCAATTTTGCACGCATTGCGGGGCCAGCCGTGGCGGGTATAATTTTAAGCACGTTTGGGGAGGACTTTTGTTTTTTCGGCAACTTTTTAAGCTATATACCGGTGCTGGCCTGTTTATTTATGATGAAGCTGAATACAACTGTAGCAGGCAAATCTCAAAAAGGTATCTGGGCCGAACTGCAGGACGGCTTTAAATATGTGTCCGGCGACCGCGACTTGAGCAGCCTGATCCTGATGCTTAGCATAAGCAGCATATTTGTTATCCCCTTTAATACCCTGATGCCCATTTTTGCAAAAGATATTTTTAATGGGGATGCCAAAACCTTTAGCTGGTTTGAAAGCGCCGCGGGTGTAGGTTCGGTGATCAGCGCGGTTTATTTGGCCAATTTAAAAACAGGTAAAAACCTGGTAAATATTATCATTACAGCAAGCCTTATTTTCGGATCGGCTGTACTGATGGTGGCTTATGCAGGCAAACTGCCATTCGCTTTAATATTTATGGGCTTTACCGGTTTGGGGATGATGGCGCAAACATCGGCCATCAATACCTATATTCAAACACATGCTATACCGGCCATGCGCGCAAGGGCTATAAGCTATTACGTTATGGCTTACCAGGGAATGATACCGGTGGGCAGTCTTTTGGTAGGCTGGCTGGCAAATGAGCTGGGCCCAAGACAAGCGGTTTTTATTGAGGGCGCAATTGGGTTGCTGGCAACAGGTGTTTTTGTTTTGTATAAGAGAAGGCAGGGCGTAGAGGACAATATAGGCGGGAAGGCTATGTTGGCTAAATAAGCTATTGTAATAAAAACCGGTTAGGTTATATAAAAGCCCTCTCCAACAGGAAAGGGCTTTTTATGATTTTACATCTTCAAACCAATCTCTCTTAACCGCTCATCCAGGTATTCCCCGGCAGTGATATTGGAATATAATTTAGGGTGATCGGCATCAATACATGATTCCAAACTCGTCAGATCCATCCCCGATTTAGGGTGCAGGAAAAATGGCACCGAAAAACGCGAATATTTCATCAGCTCGCGGGGTGGGTTTACCACACGGTGCGTGGTTGATTTTAATTTATTGTTGGTTAAGCGCTGCAGCATATCACCAACGTTTACCACCAGGTCTTCGCCATGGGCCTTAACTGGGAACCAGGCGCCTTCGCGGGTAAGCAGCTCAAGGCCATCGGCGCTGGCGCCTATCAATAGCGTAATGAGGTTTATATCCTCATGCGCACCGGCACGCACTGCATCATCAGGAACCGAATCAGGGTTGGTTATCGGGAAGTAATGCAGCGTGCGCAATATAGAGTTGCCGTTGTGTACTTTGTCGTCGAAATAATTTTCGGGCAGGTTCAAATAAACCGAAATGGCCTGCAACAGGTGTTTGCCGGCAGCTTCCAGCTTTTTATAAACCTCCAGCGTAGTAGTATTAAATGATGGCAATTCATCAACCACAACGTTATCGGGGTAAATATCTTTAATCGGGTCACCATCGGTAACGGTTTGGCCAATCTGCCAAAATTCCTTCAGGTCGGGCGTTTTAAAGCCTTTTGCGGTTTCTTTTCCCTTACCGGTATAACCACGCTGGCCGGCCAGGCCCGGAATCTCATATTTTTGCTTTACCGCATCGGGCAATGCAAACAGTGCTTTAACCTGCTCATAAAGCTCATCTATTAATTGCTTGCTTAAGCCGTGGTTGGTTATGGTAACAAAACCGGTTTCATTAAATGCTTTACCAATATCGTCAGAAAACTGCTTACGATCGGCAGTGCTGCCGTTTATATAATTATTAAGATCAAGTCGCGGAATATTTACTGTGCTCATAGCTGTCGCTTTATAATAAAAAGTAAAATTATTTAAATTTTAAGTTAGCAAGTACAAAGTATAAATAAAAAATTGTTTCACCCTTTAAATCACTATCCAAACGATGTTAACCCGTAAAACAATTTTTGATTTAAACGTTTTATACTTTGTTTCGTCATACATATAGTATCGACAACAAAACTGAATGAAAAAATGAAATATATAAAGAAAATATGCGGTTTAAGCTTAATAGCATTTTTTATAATGCTTGCCGCACCAACTATAAGCAAGGCCCAGGAGGGCGGCTACGTATCTGACCAGGAATTTTATGACGAACTTGCCCCTTATGGTACCTGGGTTGATGACCCGCAATATGGAAATGTATGGGTGCCTGATGTGGAAGATGGCTTTAGGCCATATGCAACCCGTGGGTATTGGGTTGTTACCGATTATGGTAATACCTGGGTATCTGATTATCCCTGGGGATGGGCAACTTTCCACTACGGACGCTGGCGTTATGATGATTATTATGGCTGGGAATGGATTCCGGGCCATGAATGGGCACCTGCCTGGGTAAGCTGGCGCCGGGGCGGCGGCTACTATGGCTGGGCTCCTTTAACTCCGGGCATAAGCATCAGCCTGTCATTCGGCAACAGCTATCACGTGCCCGATTCATATTGGGTATGTGCTCCGCAGGAATACATCAACAGCCCTAATGTTTATAATTATTACGCGCCGCATACACGGGTAGTTAATATTATAAACCGTACAACAGTTATCAACAACACTTATGTTTATAATAACCGCACGTATATAACCGGGCCAAGGGTTACCGAAATCAGGAGGGTTACCCGGAATAATAATGTACCGGTTTACAGGGTTAACAACACCAACAGGCCCGATGGCGGCGGCAGGGTTGCGAATAATACGGTAAACATTTATCGTCCGCAGGTAACAAGATCAGCCGATGCAAGGCCTGCAAGGGTCATCAATGCAGCCGAGTACCGGAAAGCTAATCCAAACCAGGGCATAGCTAACCGTGCAGGCGGACAAGCAACTGTAAACCGTAATAATGCCACACGATTAGCTGATGTGGCTAAAAGTAACGACACTAAATTTGTAAGGGTTAACAACAACAGACCGGCAAATGCGCCCCTGGATAACAATCGTCCGGCGCAACCAAACGCAAGGCCAAACGATCAGCAAAACAGGCAACAGGCCGGTGAGCAAGCCAGGCAGCAAAGGGATCAGCAGCAAAACCAGGCCAGGCAACAGCGGGATCAACAACAAAATCAAGCGGTTCAGCAACGCCAGCAACAGGCTAAACAACGCCAGGACGCTCAAAAAGAGCAGCAAGTTCAACAACAGCGCGATCAGCAACAGCAGAACCCTCAAAGGCAGCAACAGGTTCAGCAACGTCAACAGCAGCAGGAAGCGCAACGCCAGCAACAGGTTCAGCAGCGTCAACAACAGGAGCAGGCTGTTCAACAACGCCAGCAGCAACAGGTTCAGCAGCGTCAACAGCAACAGGAGCAGGCTGTTCAACAACGCCAGCAGCAACAAGTTCAGCAGCGTCAACAACAGGAAGCGCAACGCCAGCAACAGGTTCAACAGCGTCAACAACAACAAGAGCAGGCTGTTCAACAACGCCAGCAGCAACAGGAAGCGCAAAAACAGCAACAGGTTCAGCAGCGTCAACAACAACAGGAAGCGCAACGCCAGCAACAGGTTCAACAACGGCAACAACAACAGGAGCAGGCTGTTCAACAACGCCAGCAGCAACAGGAAGCGCAAAAACAGCAACAGGTTCAGCAGCGTCAACAGCAACAGGAAGCGCAACGCCAGCAGCAGGTTCAACAACGGCAACAACAACAGGAGCAGGCTGTTCAACAACGCCAGCAGCAACAGGAAGCGCAAAAACAGCAACAGGTTCAGCAGCGTCAACAGCAACAGGAAGCGCAACGCCAGCAGCAGGCTCAGCAACAGCAGGAAGCACAAAGGCAGCAACAAGCTCAGCAACGTCAGCAACAGCAGGAAGCGCAAAGGCAGCAACAAGCTCAGCAGCGTCAACAGCAACAGGAAGCGCAAAGACAGCAACAGGCTCAGCAACGCCAACAGCAGCAGGAAGCGCAGCGCCAGCAACAGCAAAAAGAGCGCGAACGTAAGCCCGCCAATTAAAAAGTTGTTTTAAGTTATAATCAATAGCACATATAAACAAGCATTAATTAGTTTATATGTGCTATTTTTATTGCTGCTACATATAAGCTAAATTAATTATGAAATACCTGCGCAAACTTAGTTATCTTGTTATTTTTGCTTTATTACCTCCTTTTTTTTATCCGTTAAAGGGTAAGGCCCAGGCTGTAAATACATCAACCCAGATCAATTTTATTGAAAATTCATGGAGCCAGGCTTTAAAGCAGGCTGCTGCCAAAAACAAATATATTTTTGTGGATGCCTATGCCAGTTGGTGCGGCCCGTGTAAAATGCTTAAGGCAACTACCTTTAAAAACAATAAAGTGGCCGAGTTTTATAACAGCAATTTTGTGAATGTCGCCATTGATATGGAAAAAGGAGATGGACCGCAACTGGCTGTACAATGGGGCTTGCGGGCTTACCCCACACTCATTATTTTTGATGCAAAAGGAAACCCGGTTTACGGTACAGTTGGCTTTATTAAGGCCGATGACCTGATAAAATTTGGTGTAAAAGCCCTTAATAAATAATAGTCTGGTTTAAACAAACTCAAAAGCCGCAATCTTTATTATGCAATGATAAAGGCGTGGGCAATAATGCGCCTCTTGGGCACACTTAATGGGGTCAAATGCAATTGTAGCAACTAATAGTAATCCTTTGCCGGCGCTTTTTGGAAAGAAAGCGCAGTAAACTAAAGAAGACTGAAATAAAAAAAGGCCGGAAAACTCTCGCAGTTTTACGGCCCTACATCTACCTATGAAAAACAACCCTTTTGAGAAGGGTATTAAGTTATATTCAAATGAGATGCCAATTATTAAATAAGAGTTAAAATGCATGAAAAGCCACATTTATATATCTGCCATAATTTATTTGTGGAAACTCTTCCCCGGCTTTTGGGGAGAAATTGCACAACAGGTTGATTTGTAGTTGAGTATTCTCAATAATGCGGGGCATACGTTTGTGGGTAAAATTTGCCAACTTAAATAAACATTCCAGAAACCATAAACCACAAACATTGTTACTGCTTATATGGATTATAATGTTTACTTATTGGCAACCGATCCTAAAAGTCCTTGTCGGGATATCATCCATTCCAGGGACACCCGTTTGAAGGTTAGGGTCTTTTGTCTTGATGAAGAAGGGTTTAGTCCGGATGCCAATGAGATCCAGCTATATGGCTATGCCAATAGCAAGCTATACGCCTTTGAAACCATAGATATCGCTGCCGATGACGCACTTGACCTTGTAGGGGCTATTCAATGGTACGCCGACTATATAGATGATCCTGAGATGGAAATACTCCCGGAGGACCCCCGCCCCGATGAAAATATAGCCATGTGAAACCCTTACAGCAGCCTTGCGATCGCTTGTTTTAATGGTAGGTTCAGCGTGATTGGCGGTATGCTGACGGATGCGTTTATTGATATCCTGGCAAGAATCAACATAAAGTTTATCCTTCAAGGAGAGTAAAAGCATATTTTGGGTTCGAGCCCGGTTACCCTCCTTATCAATAAGGTTAAGCAAAATTTCTACAAGTTTAAATAACCATGAGAAAACTAATTGCAGCAATCAATACGACACTTGACGGGTTTTGCGACCACACGACAATGATTGCAGATGACGAAATACATCAGCATTATAATGAGCTATTAAGCAACGCAGGCACCCTCTTATACGGACGGATTACCTATCAACTTATGGAAAGTTATTGGCCATCTGTTGTAAAAAAACCTACCGGTAACAAACCAATGGATGATTTTGCAGTATTAATAGACAATATTTCAAAGATTGTTTTTTCCCGCACACTGAAAAATGTTGATTGGAAAAATACAAAATTGAAAAAGGAAGTAATTAAAGAAGAGATTTTAGAGCTCAAGCAACAAGCGGGTAAAAACATTTTAGTTGGCAGCCCAAGTTTAATAGCAGGCTTAATGCAACTCGACTTAATTGATGAATACCAGCTTAGCGTTCAGCCAACTGTTTTAGGAAGCGGCTTGCCATTATTTAAAAACGTGAAAGATAGAGTCGATCTTAAACTCTTAAAAACAAAAACATTTGGTTGCGGTGCAATAACTCTTTATTATGAGTCGGCAAAAAAATGAGTGCATAGTTAAAACGACAGACCTTCGTGATCACAGTAGTTCGTGGAATATTTATACCTGGCAGTGCAACATATCCAGACCAACACCGGATATAAAAAATGCGTTCCGTATCTCACCCCGGAACGCACCACCAGTGTTAAGCCAACAGTACTGAGTTGTAAGTTATAAGCCGGATTTGCTCTTTTTTGACTTCGAACTTAAGACTTTCGACTAAAGGCTAACGTCATTTCAATCTTGACGTCACTTGTGTTTCAACTAAACCTCAGATCGCACGTTTATGGATCTAAGTTCTTTGTGAGCCTGAATTATTCACTTCTCAAACTCTTCACCGGGTTTGCTATTGCTGCTTTTATTGCCTGGAAACTTATGGTTGCAAGTGCAATAATTATTGAAGCAAGGCCGCCAGCCGCAAATAACCACCAACTAATGTTGATGCGATAAACATAAGCTTGCAGCCATTGGTGCATGTAATACCATGCAATGGGTGCAGCAATTGCAAAGGCAATTGCGATGAGTATAATAAATTCTTTTGAAAACAAATAAACGATGTTGCCTGCCGTGGCACCAAGTACTTTACGGATACCAACTTCTTTTATTCGCTGCACTGCCATGAATGAGGCTAAACCATACAACCCCAGACAGCTAAGGAATATGGCGATTGCTGCAAAGATTTTATACAGCTGAGATAACTGGTTTTCCTGTTTGTAAAAACTCCCAATTTTTTCATCGAGGAATTTGTATTCATAAACAAAATCGGGAAATGTTTTATCAAATACTTTTTTTACCGATTGCATGGTAGAAGAAATATTTTTAGTTGCCAGCTTTATCCCGACCTGGTTGTACATGGCAATGTCGGTGGTGATCAGCAATGGTGCAAGGTCATTGCGGAAAGACCGGTCATGGAAATCTTTTAATACGCCAACAACAGTTCCTTTGATCTGATCATGCCAGGTGGTCATAGGCTTGTTCAATATGTCCTCTGGTTTTTTCAGTCCCAAAGTTTTCACCAAAGACTCGTTTACCAGAAATTCTCCCGTGGTATCAGACGGGTTCACATTTCTGCCGGCTATAAGCGGCAATTTGTAAACGGACACGTATTCGTTGTCGGCGAACTTGGTAATAACCTGGAAGTCTGTTTGTTTTACTGCACGATTATATTTGATAATGCTCCACAGATCTGTGCCATTTTCAACCGGGGTGTTGGAACTATAAGTAACCGCCTGTACGCCGTTTATAGACAATAACTCTTTCTTTAAATAACCCAGCTTACTGAGACGAAGACTATCCACACGGAAGGGAACATTGATGATGGCGTCTTTATCAAAGCCCAACGGCTGGTTCATAAAATAATCCATTTGCTTTACAATGATGAGCGTTCCGATAATGAGCGCCTGTGCAATAATGAATTGAAACACCACCAACCCTCTTCTTAATGAAATTCCGTTTGCAGTATTTGAAGTGAGTTTACCCTTTAAAGCATTAACAGGATTGAAACCAGATAAAACAATAGCAGGATAAAAACCGGCGAGTGCAGTTACAACAATGGTTACAGTTAAAAGAAATAAAATAATTACAGGATTGTTGAGTATGTTGAATGAAAGCGAAAGTTCTAAAAGTCGACTTACATAAGGCAATGCTAGAATTGTAATAACCGCTGCAAGTATTACAGCACTTGTAACTATCAAAAATGTTTCAACGATAAATTGGATTTGCAATTGAGATTTATTACTTCCCAAAACTTTACGTACGCCAACCTCCTTTGCACGATTAACAGCTTGCGCGGTGGCGAGGTTGATAAAGTTTACGCAGGCAATTAACAGGATAAATGCCGCAATCAACCACAATACATTGAGCAGTTGATGGCTGATTGTTTTGTTGCTGTAATTACCCACTTGCGTATCATAATGTACCGCACCTAACGGCTGGATAAAATGCATGTCGGTATTGCCCGGCGATTCTACCTTGTGGGAGTAAGCTCTTAATTGCAGGTTGAAATTGTCGGCAGAAGTGTTTGGCGGCAGCAAAATATAGCAACCAAAACCGGCTACATTTCCGTCCCAATCGGTGGATTTTGCCAAATAATCCCCGGTAAAACCCGTTCCATAGGCCACAACAACCTTTAGCTGAAAATCTGAATTTGCCGGTATGGTGGCCAAAATGCCTGAAACTTTTAATACGTCGACGCCGTGTTCGAACATATAGCCGCCCATTTGCAGTTTAATGGTTCTGCCTATTGCTTTTTTCCAGTCGCCGAAATATTTTTCAGCGGTTTCTTTGGTAAGCAATATGTTGTTAGGATCTTTTAATGATTCATAAGAACCCGCCAACAGCGGGAAATCGAATATTTTAAAGAACGAAGGGGCCATGTAAAATACACCCTGCTGCTCCTTGAAATTTTTTTCCGTATTTCCATTGTTATCAACGATCAGCAACTGATCATCGTGGCTGGCAAAGATCGGAGCTACCTGTTCTATTTGAGGAAAAGACGTTTTCAGGCCTAAGGGCATTGGGAAAGGGACGGCTGTTTTGTAAGAAATATTTCCTCCTTCTGCGTAATGAAATTCGGTCAGCACACGATAGGTGCGATCTTTCATTGCGTGAAAAGTATCGAAGCTTGTTTGAAATTGTATAATGATAAAGATCACCATACAAACGGCAATACCAACAGCCAGGCCGGTAATATTAATAGCGGTATAACTTTTATTGCGCACCAGGTTGCGCCAGGCTATTTTCAAATAGTTTTTAAACATATAATTGCGGTTTAATTTCTCAGGAGACCACCCGGGAGTGGTTTCATGGAACGAAATTACCTCCGCAAACCGGGGATAGCGCCCCAAATTATAAGATGGGCTCTCTTTTTTCAGTTCGTTCTTATATTCCGCCGGGCTTTTCCCGGTTATTTGTTTGAAAGTACGGTTAAAAGTAGTTTTAGAATTGAAGCCCGATTCAAATGCAATACCCAGCAGGGTGATATGGTCATAAGCCGGGTTCTGCATTTTCTGAACAACGTCTGCAACGCGATATTCATTGATAAAATCATTGAAGCTTTTTTTGAGCACTGTATTGATTATCCTGGATAATTCATGGGTATGCAGGTCAAGCTTTTCAGCAAGTGAACTCAGGCCTAATTCCGGGTCCCGGTAATAGCGGTTTTCTTTGACGACTTTTTTCAGCCAAATACTTTTTTGCTTCAGCTCTGCGGGTAGTAATGGTTTAAAAAACGATGCTGTATCTGAAGGCGCGCCGATTTCAGGCCTTAAAAAGGCCCTCGTCGCCATCCAGATCATCATTGACGCTAAAAGGAGATATAAGGGATAGTAAGCCTGTATGCCTAATTGGTAATTGTAATGAAAATAGTCTACAGCTATAAAGGGTATCCACAACAGCCATAACAGCCCGAAACCTGTGAGTAAGTTACGCAGCCACTGCAGCTCGTGACGGTACCGGTCGCCTCCATTAAATTTCAGTTGCTGGTAAAAATTTTCAATTAGTGTGTAACATCGGTATAGGTAGATAATTACCGAAATGAATGCCAATAGCTGTAATACAGGGTTCAATTGCTGAAATGTCAGCGTATCGTATGTCGATGCGCCTGTTTTTATACTTTCGAGGGTCTGTAAGAGGTAAGCGCTTAGTTCCAATAATAAGGGGCTGAAATGCAACAGATCCTTGCGCCGGAATTTATAATCCGGCTGAGTTATTTTAAGCACATAAAAGAAGATGAGGGGGCCAAATGCCAGTGAAAATTGTAGCGGCAACCGGCTCCAAAAAGGAACATAGTCTGCCAGCCGAATGTCAATCGCCAATATCCGGGTTATCCACAAAACAACAATAGCCAGTGCTATTGCCAAAAACCGGTTTGCTGAGCGATTTACTTTCCTGGTGAACCATAAAAGCAGGATGAAAGTGAGGCCGATAAAAATCGTTCCAAGCAACGCAACGTCATAAAGGGTAATATGGAATGTATATGGTTTCAAGTAAATTAATTGCCTCAATCGCTGTTCCAAACCAATAAGATGCTAATAGTTAGAATATTAACGGAAAAGCTGAGATGGATGATGTACCAAAAACGGACGAAGTATGTTCGGTTTTGAAATAGCACATTGGATCTCCTAATCTTCTTGTTTTTCTCTCATTCTCGGGAAAAATGGCGTTAAATTCAATTAAAAATCTTACGATAATGAAAAATATAAAACTATTATCTTTGTGGCTTAAAAATACTGGCCTAAACTATGCACAATAAGTTATTGATACTGGGTTTTATTTGTCTGTTTTGCTTAACCGGACTGAAGTTACATGGGCAAGTTATAACAGCAGGAACTGCAATAGGCACAATTGCCGGTTGTTCGGGCTCGGTTTCTGCAAGCCCAAATCTTCAACAAATTGTTGTAACCGGAAGTGGTTTATCATCAAATATAACGGCAACAGCACCAGCAAACTTTGAACTATCATTAACGGCCGCAGGTCCCTACGCCAATACTATTACAATGCCCAAAAGCGGCGCTACTGTTTATGTACGCTCTGCAGCTACGGCGCCGGTTGGCAACCCCTCGGGTAATGTGAGGTTTTCGTCGGCCGGTGCAAACATCACCAATGTACAGGTAAGCGCTACTATAAAAGCGCTGCCTGTGGTTAGCGCGGTAGCCAACCAGATTGTAATTAGCGGCAACTTAACGGATCCGGTTAATTTTGCCGGTACCGCCCCTGCCTATCGATGGACCAACAGTAACCCCAATATCGGCATTGCCGCCAGCGGTTCGGGCAATATCCCTTCTTTTACCGCCGTCAATACTGGTGCCACACCCATAATGGCAACTTTTACGGTTACGCCGGCACCCGCAGGGTTTATTTTTACCGGCAACGGCAATAGTAGTTCTGTTTCAATGGTTAATACCGGCAATAACACCGTTGTAGCTACCATACCTGTTGGCAACGGGCCTTATGTTACCTTAGTAAGCCCCAATCAGCGCGAAGTTTATGTGAGTAGTTTTTATCAGAATGAAATTACTGTTTTAGACGCCTTAACCGGAAACATCATAACCAAAATTGCAGTTGGAGACAATCCAGAGTTTATGACCACCAGCCCCGATGGGAGTATGTTGTATGTGTTACAGGTAGGCGGAGCCGGTGTTGTCGTTATAAATACGGTTACACATGCGGTAACTGCAACCATCCCTATTGGCATATTACCACAAATGCTGGTTGTAAGCCCCGACGGAAGCCGTTTATATGTAGCAACCTACGGAATCAGTGGTTCGGGCGCTACCTATGTTATTAATACGGCTAACAATACCGTAATTACTACCATTGCCGCAACCAGTGCTCCCAGTGGTATTGCTATCAGTCCGGATGGTAGCCGGGTATACATTACAGACCACGGACGTAACAGTATGAGCGTAATCAACACCTCAAATAACCAAGTAGTAGCTGTTATCCCTTTAGGCGGCTTTCCGCTTCAGCCGGTTATCAACGCAGATGGCAGCCGCGTATATGTGCCAAACATGCTTTCCAATAATATTTCAGTTATCGGTACGGCCACCAACAGCGTAATTGCCACCATTCCTACTGGTGACTACAGCGGTGGTTGCACGTTATCGGCTGACGGACAATTACTATATAACACTAACCGGATATCACAATCCTTAAGCATAATTAGTACTGCCAGTAACGCAGTTATCAAAACCATACCCTTAAGCGGCCAACTGGATAACCCGGTAATAAGCCCTGATGGCAGTCGTTTATACATTACAGATGATGGCTCCAATGTTATTCACGTTATCAATACTGCTACCAACACATTTATTACCGATATACCAGTTGGTTTAAATCCCCTGATCACTGCACAATCCATCACGACCGGTAGTGGCTGCCCCGGTACACCGATAACATTTACCATTACAGTTACACCAGCCGTACCTACCATTACAGAATCAGGTACCCCTAATTCTGTTAATACCTCTTATGGTATTCCGTCTGCTTCCGCAAGTTTTACGGTATCGGGTGCTAACCTTGCAACGGGTATTACTGTTACGCCGCCGCCCGGTTTTGAGGTGAGTACAGATAATGTGAACTTTAGCAGTATAATTACGGTTGGCGGCGCAAATATAACCGGGCCCACTACCGTTTATATCCGGTTGGCAGCAGCAACCAATGTTGGTACATATATCGGCAATATTGTATTGAGAAGTAATGGCGCTGCAAGTGTAAACGTAAGTATGCCTAATAGTACAGTATCGCCTGCTATCATGAATGTTATTGGCACATATAGTAAAATATATGGCGATGTACTTAATGATTTTACACTCTACTATAATACACCCAACTTCACTTTTAATTTAGCCGGTTTGCGAAACGGCAATACTTTTAAATCTATTAAATTTGCTTTTGACAGCGGCGCTGATGCCACAGACCGGGTAGCTACGTATTTAAGTTCAGTAACATTGTCTGACTTTGAGGGCGACAATGGTTTCCTGCCGGGTAACTACATTATCAATTATTTTCCGTTTGACCTGGTTGTGCTGCCGGCTCCCATCACCATCACCGTTAGCAACGTAAACAAACCATATGGTACCGCATTGGCAGGCGAGCCGGCTTCAACCAATTTTACCGTAACTGGTTTGCAGAATAATGAAACGATAGGCAATGTTAGGATAAGCTATGGAACGGGAGCATCTGCATTATCCCCACCGGGTTTGTACAGAGGTTCTGTTGTTCCATCCGCTGCTACCGGGGGCACTTTTTCGCCTGGTAATTATGATATCACTTACCAACCAGCTAACCTTAATGTCAATGCCCCTCCGCCACCGGCAATTACCTATACAGGGCTGCCAATTGCGCTTCAAACAATTTATGGCACACCATCTTCAGTTACAAGTATCCCGGTTTCGGGCACAAACCTCACCTCCGGTATCAGTATAAGCCCGCCTGCAGGATTTGAGATCAGTACCGACAACAACAACTTTAGTAATACTATTATGCTTAAGCCCGATGCTGTTGGTACAGTAGCTGCAACAATAATTTATATCAGGCTGGCCGCAATTGCACCAGCAGGCAGTTATACTGATAATTTGGCATTGAGCGGCGCCGGTGCCGGCAACGTTAATATACCTCTTGCAGGTACCGTTACACCGGCGCCGCTTACTGTTGCCGCCAAACCAGCAACTAAAACTTATGGAACTATACTTGCGGGGGGTGTCGGATCGACCGGGTTCACAACAACCGGCTTGCAAAACGGCGAAACTGTAGGGTCTGTTATATTAACATATGGTTATGGTTCGGCCGTGAGCGACCCTGTAGGAGTTTATAATGCATCCTTAGTTCCATCTGCTGCTACCGGCGGTAGTTTTAATAGCAGTAATTATAATATTACTTACATCCCTGCCGGCATCACTGTTAATCAGGCATTGCTCACCGTCACGGCCAACAATCTGTCCAGGGCTTTTGCCACACCCAACCCAATACTTACAGTTACTTACACGGGCTTTGTTAATAATGAAAGCCCGTCACAGCTTACCCTATTACCCATAGTTTCAACCAGTGCTATACTCAGCTCGCCAAGGGGGCAATATCCGATTGTGGTGAGCGGAGCGCTTTCTCCGAATTATGCCATCAGCTATGTAGCAGGTACGTTAACTATTTACTTGGCTCCGGAAAGTATCATAATACCTAATACTTTTACTCCCAACAGCGATGGTATTAATGATTTGTGGGTTATTAAAGACCTGCAATATTACCCCGGTTGCACTGTGGAAATTTACAACCGATATGGGCAACACCTGTATCATTCCCGCGGCTATAGCCTGGCCTGGGATGGTACATACAACAGTCAGTCGCTACCTTTCGGCACCTATTACTATATCATCAGTCTGAACGATGGCTCCCCAACAAAGCTTTCTGGCTATGTGGCTATTTTAAAATAGTTTCACTAATTTTTTGAGGTAAGATAAAATTGGCCGATGTGGTAAAATCAGCTAACCAGCGATTCAACTTTAGTCGCGTTCCCGTTACCTGAATCCGAACTTTTTTACAGTTTGGGCGTGTTATTTGTTAGGACAAATAGTGCAACAATATTATTTTATGGTGATAATTATTCTCTGATACGCTGTAAGTGATGGGGACCCATTATCTGTTACCTCAAAAATAATGTGAATCGTTTGTCCCGAGACAGCGTCCTTCGGAATAAGCACTTTTACCTGTTTAGTATTCGCATTCGAAATATTGATTTTGCCAGGATATGTTCCAAACTGGAATTGCCACCATTTAATGGAGAAATTGTTTCTATCCGGTTCTGAAACGGTTCCGTTTAACCTTATTGTTTCTCCCGGAGATGCTAAAATGTTTAAAGGCCCTTCAATACTTACAATTGGTGCATGATTTGCGCCGGCGTATTTTGGTGTTACTGACCATTTAAGACGGGCTGCGAAATCCCGCTGGGCTGCGGGAAAGAAATCGGGATAGGCATTTGCGCTTTTATCGGATTGATTATTCAACGAACTGAGCGTAGAAACCATGGCCTGTTGAGATGTGTCGCCTACCGTTAAAAAGGAAATGTTGGGTTGATGTTCACTTAACCGACGGCCGCCCCATCCTCCGTAAAAGCCCTTTTCATAGGCCCGCAGTCCATTACCCAGCATATTCATAAATGTTGGGTTATCGCCTTCACCAAGCCACGAGCCTTTCTTTTGAACAGGCAACCATACAATATAGCCTATGTGCCGTAATTGGTCATCGGTGTAACCCGATAGTCCGAAATAATCCAAACGGTCGCCTTTTACCATTTGTTTTCCATCGCCCCATACACGGTATAGCGCTCCTAAAAGCCCACGGCCGGATACATTTTCTTTCATCCATGCTGAAGTAAGATAAGTCGAATCGGCTGATTTTGCACCTAACTGTGCACCATAACCATAATTAGGCCCCCCGCTGAATTCCCGGTAGTCAATATCGGGCCAATTAGGTTTGATATATTTAGCATACGTATCATCCTGGTCGCCAGATGGAAGCAAAACAACTTTAGTTGATACCTTTTTTTTAATTGCTTCCCACTGGGTTGTATACTTGTATTCCTCCTGGATTGATTTAAGTGCCCGGGCTATCGTACTTTGACCTCCCCATGCGGTAATATACAATTGTCCCGGTTTATTATCCAGCATCAGCGATTTAATCAGATCAGAGCCAGCTGAATTTTTTGAGATATCGCCATCGAATTCAATATTTCCGTACCGGATTTTCGACTTCAGCAAATTAGGCAAGGGGTAGTTGGGGTTATGTATTTTGAGGTTGGGATATACTTTTTCATAAGCTTCAACAGCGTCATCAATAAAGCGTTCATGCTTAGCCCAACGCCACGTTTCACATGGACAGGTATCCAAACCGAAACGTGTATATTCCCGTCCGGGAACATACCACTTAGTTCCTTTTCCATCTCCTCTCCAATGGTAGCCACTGCTCGCATAAATAAGACCTTCCACATCCAGATCAGAGCTATACAGTAAAAAACGTATAAGTGAATTATTATCATCAAGTTCGGGATCTGCAGTAATCACAATGCGTGGTCGTGCTTCTTTGTTAGGAGATTGTGCCTTTACGGCATTTGCCAAAAGGCAAATAATCAACAATATCATTGCCGGAAGACCAACATTTACCTGTAACCTTTGTACATTTGATTTCATCGACGTTCTGTTTTAGATGTATAATTGTTTATGYCAGCAATAGCTTAGTTGGTTAGGCCTAATACAAGGATGAATTGCTGTTAAACTAATTGTTTCCCGGTTTTTCATTTCTTTTAAACGCGCATCTGAATCTACACAAATTAAATTAACCGTATCAATTCCGACAGCATATTGAGGACAACGAGATTTTTGTTGATTCATCGGTGAGCAGCCAGGTGCGGAAAAATCCGGGATTAATACAAAAACTTAAAAGCAGCATAAGGGAACAGAAGGGGCTAAAGCTATTTGAGGCTTTTTTGTTTTTGAATAACAAGAGCCGAAATTTTCTTCCTATTATTACCATATGCATCTTCATGTTGGCTTTCAGGTCCTTTTTTTGGCTTTGCTATCATTTTTTAAACCGGAGAAACCCGATTTAATGATCGCCGCTAAGCATCATAAAACGGTTAAAATTCTTAAAACGCATAAGCACTCCCGCGTACATTACAGATCAGCAAACATAGATACCGCAATTTCAACAGCATGCACAACGCCTGATGAATTAGTGACTTTTGCTAAATCGCTCAAAGGTATAAGATATCGGTTTGGCTCCACCAATCCCGAAAAAGGGTTTGATTGCTCAGGGTTTGTTAATTACGTATTTCATCATTTTGGAATAACCATCCCCAGGAGTTCTTCGGATTTTGTGGGTGTTAACAGCCGGGTAGACCTGAACGAAGCGAAACCGGGAGACCTGATATTGTTCACCGGTACAAAAAGCAGAAGAAGGGCTGGGCATATTGGTATAATTGTATCATTGCCGGGAGAGCCGATAATGTTTGTACATTCTACATCGGGCAAGGCAAACGGGGTTACAGAAACACCTTTAGATGATTATTATATGGGCAGATATATGAAAACTATCCGATTATTTACAGGCAATAACGATAGTTTTATTGATTCGAAAGATGATTCGCAGGGGATAGATGGAGCGATTGATCGCTCGTGGGGTTCAAAACCCTGAGGTCGGCAGTTCGATCCTGCTCCTCGCTATCTTGATAATAAGGCATTACGATAAAAAGCAAATGCCTTTCTTATTTCAGAACATACAACGCTCATACAGGCCGGACTTTGCAGAATATTAATTTCTCAAATCACTGAATCCCGGGCAGTGTGGTGTGCTTAATGTTGGGGGGCATTGTATCCTAACCCGCAGGATCTGATGATTTTTGACCAAGCAATATTTAACATTACGCTGTTAATGTGACATTGGCTTTTTGTAAATTTGGATACGTAGAAACCGGCGATTCATTTCGTAGGGTAATCACACAGTTTATTTTAAAACAAAAGGCTTCCACTGATTAAATAAGATCGCCATAGAAAGTAGATTTTCGATTATTTTACACTGTAATGCCAAAACTTATCATACATTTGCAGCCCAACAAACAGTGCGGGATGGAGCAGTTGGTAGCTCGTCGGGCTCATAACCCGAAGGTCGTAGGTTCGAGTCCTGCTCCCGCTACCTTTGAAAGCCTCTTAGAGAAATCTGAGAGGCTTTTTTATTTTACTGCCAATAGCTTGCTGGCCTGATCTTGAATGATATTTGTATTGTTATTCTAATGCAAAAAAAACAAAGACTTTTTTTATTCCTCACAAAAATTCTGATTGATCCATTATAACCAGGCTGGCGGGAATAGGTAATATACAACCGAGGAAAAGGCCTTAAACAAGAAAAACCTGGTAGATTTACCAGGTTTTTGTGGGTGTAACTGCCCCTTTTCTAAAAAGCCTTTTTACATTAGTAAAAGGGCTTTTTTTATGCCCTGAGGGCAGTTTTCAATAAAAATAAAATTTCGTTAGTTTAAAGCTGATGAGTAGTTTAACATGAAAACCGCCAAAGTTTATAAAGTAATTTGCAGCTGATTAAATTGGGTTTATGGTTAGGGGATAATTGCTCAGAAGCCTATCTCACAATGGTCAAACTGCCGCTGAGCAAATTACAACTGTTGCTCAGTACTATTAAATAATAGTAAACTCCGTATGGTAAAGGGTTGCCGTTATAGGTGCCGTTGAACGGTGTAGCATATCCACGCGATTCGTAAAGCTGTTTACCGTAGCGATTATAAATATGGACCATCGCCTGCGGATAATTTTCAATTCCGGATATTTTCCAATAATCGTTTATACCGTCAGCATTGGGTGTGATGGTATTCGGGATATCCGCTGCACTGATACCTACCGAAACTGTAACTGGCGTACGGCTGCTTTCGCAACTGCCTGATAGCTGACTGATGTAATAAACTGTCTTTACTTTTGCATTAACAGAGAAACGGCCATCAGTTGCTGTACTAACAGGGCTGATTGCGTTTGCAGAAGCGTATAGTTTATAGGTTAGGGATGATAACGGATTGCTTACCAGAATGAGCGCATCTCCCGGGCTGCATATCTGCACATGGTTTATAACAGGTGGTATAATTACATTGTCCTGGTTTTGAACTATGTAGGTATCGGTTAATATAGCGCAGGAGCGTGAATCGGTAATATTTACGGTGTACACCCCCGCGCCGATATTAATCAAATCGACGGATGAGCCAACAGTTTTTCCTGTTACGTCTTTCCAGGTATAGCTATATGGTCCATACCCGCCGGTCACCTGAATATTGGTTACACTTCCTGTTTTTAATGAGCACCCATCATTATTAATTTGTGCCCCTCCCGGTGTAAATTGCAATGGTATACCTGCACCTACCGCGTAACTGTCGTAAAGCTGTTCGCAGCCATTTGCGTCGGTTAAGTATAGCTGATACTTGCCGGAAGTTAGGTTGCTGATGCTTAAACCGCTTCCAACTGTAATTCCTTGGTAAACCCAGCGTGCTGAAATAACCAACGCATCTGCGGTTATAACAATTGAGCCATTTGCCTGTCCGTAACAGGCACCGATTATTAAACTGTTATATTTCGGGTAGGTTGTTAACATCTGCTGGCCAACGTGATAGGTTTTACTCCTCTTGATACAGCCGTAACTATTGCTTGCGGTAAGCGAGTAGTCACCTTGTGCAACACCTGTAAGATCAAAGGTGTTATTTACTACCTTGTTCGAGGCATCTGTCCATTGATATTGGGTAGCACCGCTAACTTGTATACCGGTTACTGAACCATTGGCCAGGCCGCAGCTCTCCACGATGATTTTTACATTCGATTCATCCATTGTTATGCCGTTGGTTTCAGCGATAGTAATAGACGAAGAATAAACCGGACCGCAAGTAGTATTATCAGATACTTCCAAAATGTATTGCCCAGCAGGCTGGTTCAACAAATCGGCCGAAGTGCCCACTTTTGTGCCTGCAGCATTTTTCCAAACGTAGTTTAATGTACCCGAGCCCGTGCCGATGATTCCTGTTATAGCACCGGTTGATTGTCCGCAGGATGTAGGTTGCCTCACCATCGCCGACTGATTGATGTTAGGGCCGGTGGAATTTATTATTGTAACCGGACCATAAAACTGCGTACAGCCTGCACTTGTGTTTAACGTTACTGTGTAATTGCCCGCTTTAACATTTAACAGATCGATCGTATTCCCAACCACAGTTCCAGACTCATCTGCCCATGACGCGGCGGTATAAGATGTAGCCCGAAGCCCCGTTATCGAGCCGGTGCTACTATTGCAGGATGCAGGCGATAATTTTTGATTTGAATTATCTATTTGAGCGGATAAGTCTATTATCTCATAAACAGCCGAACTATTTGTGCAGTATCCGTTGCCGATTGCCAGATGATATTTACCCGCCGGCATGTTTATCAAATCAATTGTATTGCCAACTGCTTTTCCATTAGCATCGTACCATTGATAGCTTAAGGCGTTACTGGCCTTTAAGCCGGTGATTGATCCGTTGCTGCCTGCACAAGCCATCGTTATTTTTACATCCGATGCTGGATTTGTAAACATTAGTTCAGTGAATGCACTGGTTTGACCGTTAATTGTAGACGCGGCAGAAATGCTATAATTACTTAAAGTGCCATTATAGCTCCAATTACCCGATGCATCTGCATTTACAGACGCAAATATTTTCTGGGGTTCGCAATAATTACATAAAATGCTGTAATAAAGATCCACCCGGGAATTTGGCGTAGCGGTTCCATTAACAGAATTATTTGAGCGATCAGTTATTGTTATCGTTCCCAATGGAAAGCCTATGTCATTAGATATCTGCAGGTTGTTAGGAATTAATCCATTATTACATGCTATATTGTTACCCACAACCTCGACACCTCGCGAATCTACATTGTATATAGTGCCGAATTGGCTGTTAAAAATCCCACCCTTACCGCAACCAGCAAAAATATTACCATCGCCGGGATTGGTTCCTCCAATTAACCCGCCGCCGCTACAATAACCAAGTACAACCCCCAATGAAGAATGCTGGATGATGGTATTGCCGGTAATATCGGTGCCAACCTTGTTTCCTTGCATATAAAAGAAGCATGATAACTGTAGTTGAAAGCCACCCAACGTCAGGTTATCTATTATTTTACATTGTTTAACTCCGCCTGTGAAATCAGATATAGAAAAACCGTTTGTATCCGAAGACCCGTTTGTCAACGCGGCTGTTCCTGTATAATTCAAACCAAAAATATTTTGACTTATGAGTACATAACCCAGACTTAACATATTATTATCGTTACCTTTAACATACAGGCAGGTTCCGTAGCACACGTTGCCCTCTTCAGGGGTATTTCCACCAAATGTAAAATCCTCAATAGCAGATAGTTGCACACTGCTACTTCCTAAGGCGCATATCGATGTACCATCCTCGTTTATCCCAATAAAATTGGCGCTTATTTTAACATTTCTTGATACGGTAGCCTGAGTAGGCCTGTAAAAGTCATTGCCTCCTAAGTTGCTGTCAAAGTTCTTAATTACATTCCCTTTGCCTGGCGCACCAATAGTTATATTTTGCGAATTTTGTATAAATAAAGCAGTTGTAAATGAACCATTAAGACCAAAAAATGCAGGATCTTTATCGAGCATTAAGCCGTACAGTTCAACGTCATGCTGGCCAAAAATGCTTAGCCCATACATACTCTTGTTAGCCGTGTAGTAAACTACTATACTAACTTTAGCCGCCGATACGCCAAAAGGGTTACCCGGCTGGGTAGTTCCATCTATTATTAAGTTTGATGAAATGTCTGGCAGCGCATCATGGATAACTATCGTCCGTCCCGTCACGCTGTGGTCGGCAATATTAAAATTGACGTAATCTTTAACTGCCGTACCATTTGCTGCAGCTTGAGTTAAGGCGTCCCGTAACGTGCCAGGGCCAGAATCTGCATTACTGGTTATGGTAAAAATATCAGCAAATGCATTGCAAGCTAAAAAAGATAGAAAGATAAGTAAGAATGTCTTGTGATAACGCATTATAGGTGCACCTGGCCGCTAAAATATCATTTATTTAGCTTACTGCTAATTATATATTATAGTTTTTAAACTATGGCTTCAACTACTTACTTGTACAGGAATATAAATTGTCAGGATAAATCTACAGAGAATACTGTATAGAATATTGATACCATACTGTCCTTTGTAAAGCCATTATCTATTTGCATGTGCAGTTAACGTAAATTGGTTGGGCTTCTCCATTACCAGTGCTTTCCATGACTTTATTATAACTGACTACATTGGTACACCATAATATTTCTATAAGATATCAAAACCACACAGCGTTTATTAAATCGGAACACCAGCGATACGTTGAACCAGACGGGCAATGCACAGCATTACTTCCCATTTCGTTAAGAAATCTTTATCTACACGCTTACGAGTCATTTTAAATCCATGAAAAGGATCGCCTTTGAGCCATTTTAATTTCATGGCGAGGTTTGTCATTTTTTTAATCTGACCAAATGCTTAAGAACACCATTGGTGTCCATTGGCTTTTGGTGGTCTTTTGGTTTGTGATTGTAAAGAAACAATTCGAAGTCGGAGATGAACTTATAGTCCAAGTCAGCTAAGTTGATACCACTTTTATTAAATTTTATTTGAAAAAACTTTATCAAATACCGCTGGGTCACCAAATAATGTCTCATCGTTCCAACTGCAAGCAAAGTTTTGCCCTGCACATTATGATAGGATATAAGCTGCGCAAACGTTACCTGGCTGTCTTTGCTACTCCAGGGAAGGCGTCCTTAAGCGTTCGGTGAGCCATTTAAAATTCGAGACTTCTGTAGTGGCCTTTAATTAGAAGACGTATTTCATCAAAGTAGTTATTTATTTGCTTTCCTTGCATGGTATTTGTTTTACCAGAACCCTCCGCAATATTCCAATGGATTAATTCCGCTTGAAAGTTTTTCAATGCGATATATGCCTTTTGCCCATTTACCGACAGTCCTAAAAAGACTGGCGCTTTGCCTTCCTTAATTCGTTCAGGCCTGATTTTAAAGTGGATTCCAAATTTGTTCGTTGCTCTCATTTTGCTCTAAATTTTGATACGATTTGTTAATAGTTGAATTCAAGTATCATTCGGCACTCTAAATCCTGTATCAAAAAGGCTTAAAAACGATAGGTTTTAATAGTATAAATAATTTACTTACAGTTATTTATATCATTTTTGAGTGCCATAAAAGTACAAACTTAAATCTGGTAGTCACTTTGGTATCATAAACATTGAGAAACTTTGGTTGGATTTGATATGGGTAGAAACAAAAAACCCTGTAAATCAACTAATTTACAGGGTTTTGGAAGCCTTTAATCTTCCACTTGGTGGGAGTTACTGGGTTCGAACCAGTGACCCTCTGCTTGTAAGGCAGATGCTCTGAACCAGCTGAGCTAAACTCCCTTCCTTTTGGGTTTGCAAATATAGAAGCTTTGATCCATTCTTCAAAAAATATTTTAAATTTTATGTTAAATGGTTATTTATTAGGTTATTATATTTTTTACTGGCCGTTGGATTATTAAATGGATTGAGGTACACCCTGATAAAACCGATGCTTTAAAAACAGAAACCCAGATAAGGGATGGAAAAGCAGCAAGATGATTGAGAAACTTATCAGTAACGTTTAGCTTAGGGCTGGTTCAGGGCATCCCGATTTATAATCGGGAGGTTCACTGGTTCGAACCGGTAGTTCCCACAAAATATCCCATATGGGATGAGATTAGAAAAGCCTCTAAGGGCTTTTTGGATTTTGTGCATTTGTACAGAAGAGAGATTGCTCCCGCCCCGATTTAATCTACTTAAAATTTTTGAAAAAATTTGCGAAACCAATCAGTTGCTTATATATTTGCAACCAATTAGTTTCTTATTTAAATAAATAATCATGAAAAGTAAAATCCTCTTTGTTTTATGCCTGCTAACCGGCCTGATGTTTATCAATGCGGGCCTGGATAAATTTTTTCACTATATGCCGATGCCTAAAGAAATGCCGGAGAAAATGGTGAAAGCAGGGAAGGCGTTTATGGAAATAGGCTGGCTAATGCCGCTGGTGGGTGCCGCGGAAATTGTTGGCGGTTTGTTGTTAATCTTTGGGAGAACCAGGGCGCTTGGTGCTATTATTATCGTACCTGTTTTAACTGGTATTCTATTGGCCAACATTAGTATGGCCCCATCGGGTTTGCCTATTGTATTGGCATTGATCGCAATTATTTTTTGGGTAATTATTGACAATAGGGAGAAATACCTGCCTATGATAAGGCGATAATTTTTTTTAATAAGCTTGATCCCTATAATTCAAGCCAGTATAAGAACACTTTAATGAGAAGAGATATTTTTCAAGCGATAGCCGACCCGACACGAAGGGCTATCATTACTTTAATTGCAATACATGCAATGACACCGAATGCTATTGCCGAGCATTTTGATACAACACGGCAGGCAATTTCAAAACATCTAAGGGTTTTAACCGAATGTGAACTGGTGAACCAGCAACACCAGGGCCGGGAGATATATTACCAGCTTGAAATTGACAAGATGAAAGAAATAGACAAATGGCTGGAACAATTCCGCGAGATCTGGGAGACCCGCTTTCAACAACTCGACGACCTTTTATCAATTATTAAATATAAAAAATAATGAAAAACAACTTGCACTTCGACTTCATTGCAGATAAGGAAAAAAATACGCTGACGATCAGGCGTGAGTTTTTAGCCGGCCGGCAATTAGTTTGGGACTGTTACACCAAAAGTGAATTGCTTGACCGATGGTTCGCTCCCAAACCATTAACCACCAAGACAAAATCAATGGACTTTCGTGAAGGCGGCCATTGGCATTATGCAATGGTAGAACCAAACGGCACAGAATACTGGGGCTATACAGCTTACCTGAAAATAAAACTCATTGACTACTATATAGCATCAGATGCATTTAGTAATGCAGAAGGTGAAATAAATAAAGACCTGCCCCTTGCAGAGTGGCTGGTAACTTTTACCGACAAGGGAGAAAACGCTTTGGTAGAAACTATCGTCACCTACAAATCGCTTTCAGATTTAGAAGCTGTTATTCAAATGGGTATGGAGCAAGGAATGACGGCAACACTGGAAAAACTTGATGAATTATTATTAATCTTAAAAAAATAAGCAACAAGATCACCGTTTTAAACTCCAACCTTTTTTATAGCTAAAAACCGATAACTTCGAACTTAAAACTTTCAACTAAAGGCTAATAGCAATTCAAGGTTAACACCACACTAATGCCCCATAGCGCATTACCTAATTTAGTCATTAATGAAATAATTAGCTAACCTAAGCGTTAGTAACCTTTTGTAGGGTATGAAAAGGAGTTGTTTGGCGATGGGGATGGCCGCGCTGCTGCTGACGTCAGTCGCCGGCTGTGGTGTGGTAAAGTCAATGGGTAAAAACCCGGAGGGCGACGAGCTTACCCGGTTGGAGGCCTTGCCTAATTACAAAAATGGCGGTTTCGAAAATTTGGCTGAACGTTCCGACTCGACAGTCAAGCGCAACCGGTTGCTTTATATGTTCCGCAGCCGCCCTCAAACCATCAGGCCTTCTCACGGGCTGCCGTGGGTTAAAACTGATTTGAAGACACTGGCTGCTACCGAACCGACCATTGTTTGGTTCGGTCATTCGTCTTTGCTGATCAAAACCGGGCAGGGTAACGTACTCATCGATCCTATTTTTAGCAACCATGCCGGACCGGTGCCTGGATTGGTTACGGCATTTCAAGGCACTAAGCATTATCACGCCGAGGATATGCCGCCGATAGATGTGCTGATCATTTCCCATGATCACTATGATCACCTGGACTATCGCACCCTGAAAAAATTGAAAGACCATATTAAAATGGCGGTAGTGCCAATGGGTGTAGGTTCAGATTTGGTGTACTGGGGATTTGATCCTAAAAAGATTATCGAATTGAATTGGGACCAATCGGTCACGCTGCCTGGTGGCCTCAAAGTTACCGCTACGGCCGCGCAGCACCGCAGCAACCGTTCGTATACTAAAGAAAATAAAACACTTTGGGCATCTTATGTAATACAAGCAGAGCATTACCGGCTGTTTTACAGTGGCGATAGCGGTTATGGGCCACAATTTAAACAAATAGGCCAGCAATATGGCCCATTTGATCTGGCGCTGCTGGAATGCGGACAATACAGTCCGAATTGGCCGTGGACACATCTGCGCCTTGGGCAGGCTGCCCAGGCCGCTGTTGACCTGCAGGCTTCTTTGCTGCAGCCTATCCACTGGGCTAAGTTTGTGGAAGCGGATCATCCCTGGAACGAACCTATAGAAAAGCTCCTGCCCGCCGCCGAAAAACTGGGTATCCAGGTAAACGTTCCGCGTATAGGGGAGCCTTATACTTTGGGAGATCCGCCCAGGAACGTAGTCTGGTGGGATTTTAAATAAATCATTTGAGCTAATAACTAACCGGTAGCCTAAGCCCAGGCGATCAGCATGAGTGCTGTCAGGACTCAAACAAAACTTTAACTTCAGCTTAGAAAACTTTATCCCGCCTGCCCCTACGCTCATTACCGGCTCTTCGCATTTCCTCCATAATATGTTCCTTCTCAAATCATCTGGCTTTTTATAGTAGTTGTTATTTGTCGCGATCCACCCCTCGATTTGTCAATTTTACACAGCGTAAAATCCTGAAATGCTTCGATCTTTGTATTGTCAATAAAATCAATAATTTAAATAACGCATTATGAAAAAAGCAATTAAAGGATTTAATATCCTCAAACCGGTACTATTAATCGCTATTCTGTTTTTTACAGTGCTTCAGTCTGATGGCCAACAGCTTAAGCCTGCAAGTAGTGGCTATGCGCCTGTTAATGGCATTAAAGTTTACTATGAGGTATATGGTGAGGGTAAGCCTCTCGTTTTGCTACATGGTGCATTTTATACCATTGAAATGAATTGGGGGCAATTAATACCCGAATTGTCAAAAACAAGAAAGGTAATAGCTATTGAATTGCAGGGACATGGGCACACCCCGTTTTTCGACAGAAAATTAGACATTGCTTCCCTGGCAAGTGATGTGGACGGAGTAATGAATTTTTTAAAAGTTGATAGTGCTGATGTTGCAGGATATAGTATGGGTGGTTCCATAGCTTACCAGTTGGCAGTAAAAAGCCCTAAACGGGTAAGAAAATTAGTGATCATTTCTTCTACCTACAAAACCGGTGGCTGGCTGCCCGTTATAAATAATGGGTTTAAAGGTTTTAAGCCTGAGTTTTTTAACAATACTCCTATGAAAGCGGCATATGATGCAGTAGCACCCGACAAAACAAAATGGACAAAGTTCATTGAACAAATGATTGCTTTTGCCGGGGTGCCTTTTGACGTGGGTGATGCCAATATTGCGAAAATTACCTCGCCGGTATTGCTTATATCAGGCGACAATGATGGCCTGGACAAAGTGGAGTTGATGAAAACGTACCAATTACTGGGAGGTGGCGTATCCGCCGATTTGGGGCCGATGCCAAAATCACATTTAGCCATTGTTCCTGCGCAGGGGCATGTCAGCGTAATGATGCAGACGAAAACTATTTTAGGTTATCTGGATGGCTTTTTACAATAGAAACCGTACCTCGTATTCGATAGCTACCCGGTGAATATTTTCAAATTGAATAACCTTAACAGGGGAATATTGATGTAAAATTTATCTTAAAACAATTATAAACAAATGAGAAAAATCAGAATTTTTGAACATATCTCGCTGGATGGCGTGATAGAGCATGACGGGGACTACACCTATGGCGCATGGACTACACCCTATAGAAGCCCTGCCGGGGCGGCAGCCCTCCTGGAGGCATACGGGCCAAACTTCGACCTGCTGCTTGCCCGCCACACCTACGATATATTTAGTGGCTTTTGGCCTAATGCCGGAGATTTCCCAATGGCAAATGCGATAAACGCTGCAACCAAATACATCGCAACCCATAGGCCCGACAGCCTGAAATGGGGTCCGGTGAAGCATTTGGGCGAGGACCTTATAAAGGCGATTCGCGATCTCAAGTCAACGGACGGCCCCGACCTGATCGTTGTGGGAAGTTCGACGCTAACATCTGTGTTGCTTGACCAGGGACTGGCCGACGAGGTTGTGCTCATCACCTACCCGGTTTTGCTTGGCCGGGGTAAACGCTTATTGTCGGACAGTATTGACGCCCGGGAACTTGCATTTGTTGACTCGAAGACCACGCCCACGGGTTTGCTCATCAACACTTATCGGCACGTTGGACCGCTGAAATCCTAATATTTCATTGCCTTAGGCGGCTGAGCGGGCAAGATTTTTATTATTAAATTCCGGTGAAACATTTTAACCACTATATAATTTTCTATATCAATATGGTGTAAATTTGGGACAGCGTTTGGTTATCTAAATTACTTGAATCCATATATATTCCATACCAGCCTGTATAACCTGGCCTCCATGGCAACCCTGTTCGCGGGTGTTACGCTTGCGCTGCTTTTAGGGTTCGCAAAAAGGGCCGACCAAACAGCCAATCTGTTTCTAAGTTCCGCATTAGCCGTAATTGTACTGAAGACTGGTGGGGTTTCGCCTATTTTTTTTCCTGCGTTGGGTCCGCTGTTGTATTTTTATGTACGACAGCTAACCTGGCCGGACCGGGCGTTCGGTCGGAAGGATCTGCTGCATTTTTGCCCCCCATTGGTGGGGTATTGGATGCCGGGCTGGCTGGTTTTAATTTTTGTTATCACCTATTTGTACCTGTCGCATCAGCTGATACAGGATTTTTATAGCCGCCTGCGGCCGGTGCTGATGGACAGACCGCGTTTTGCTTTCAGGCGGCTGGAGAGGACGCTGCTGCTGCTCGGCTTGCTTTGCTTGATATCGCTGTTTAATGACACTCTTAGTTTGACTGTTGCTTTTGTACTGATTGGAATGGCCGCGGAAGTGATGCTGAAATTGGATAGCAGTGTACAGCTGGCAATGCCCATAACTGACAAATCGGATGCAAGGGAGAAAAGCCGAAGGCTTAAGGAAGCGGTGGCTGCAAACCGCCTCTACGAAGATGCCGAACTGACATTGACCACACTGGCGGTGAAACTGAAGATCCATCCGCATGATTTGTCCCGGATCATTAATACGGGGTTGGAAAAGAACTTCAGTGATTTTATTAATGAATTTCGGGTTCGTGCAATTGCCGGGAAAATGCAGGACCCGGCTTACGACCGGCTCACGCTGCTGGGTATCGCTTATGAGTCGGGGTTTAATTCCAAAACAACTTTCAACCGGGTTTTCAAAGAGATGACCGGCAAAACCCCGGTGGAATACAAAAATAGCTTGGACAAAGAGGTGCCAATTGATAAGTTGGCACCCCGGTTACGATTACGGCCGGTAATATTGCGTTCGGAAAGCCCGCCAAATTGGGCTCCTGAAAAATTAAACCGCAATTATATGTTTAGAAATTATTTAAAAGTTGCTTTAAGGAAGCTTTGGAGGAACAAAGCCTTTTCTGCAATAAACATAATCGGATTGGCATTGGGTTTGGCGATCTGTTTCCTTATTTCACTATTTGTAATAGATGAATTAAGCTATGATAAGTTTAATCTGAAGGCAGACAGGATTTTCCGTGTTAATGCTGACTTTCAAGTAAACGGAACTCCATATAATGCGCGCTTGACCCCACCATCGATGGCTTCCATATTGGTTAACGAGTATCCACAAATTGAAAATGCGGTCCGCATTAAAAGCAATGGGAAAATTTTAGTTAAAAAAGGGAATGAGACCTTAAGTGAGACTAATTGTTTTTATGCAGATAATGCATTATTTGATGTATTTACATTAAATATGGTTGCTGGAGATCCTAAAAGTGTTTTGTCAAAGACTCATTCGGTGGTAATTTCAGAGAACATTGCAAGAAAATATTTTAACAGTACGGATGTGATAGGTAAAACTATGGATTTGGGTGATAGTACTGATTATAAAATCACAGGAGTAATAGAAAATACACCGGTACAGTCGCATTTGCATTTTGATTTTATTAAATCTATAAATGAATTGCCAGATAGAAATTTTCCTGACTGGACTAATATAAGCTATGTCACTTACTTGTTAGTACAGCCTGGTGTTACCCAAAACACCTTAGAAAGTTACCTTAAAGAAGCAACAAAGAAACATGCGGAACCTGTTTTGGAAAGAGATCTTCATAGTTCATTGTCAGACCTTGAAAAGAACGGTGACCATTTCAGGTTCGTAACGATACCCTTGACAAAGATTCATCTATACTCTACATTAACGGATGAACAAGAACCATCAGGTAATGCGGAATACGTCTATATATTTACTGTAATTGCCATTTTTATATTATTGATCGCTTGTATTAATTTTATGAACTTTTCAACAGCACAATCTGCGGGTCGCGCCAGAGAAGTAGGGGTTAGAAAGGTTTTGGGATCTAATAAACTTCAATTAATTCGGCAATTTTTAATTGAATCAATTACAACAAGCTGTTTAGCAGTAATTATTGCTGTAATTATAGCAATTCTTTTGCTTCCGTATTTCAATGATCTATCCGGTAAGCAAATCACTTTAGGCTGGCTGTCTAAAATATGGTTTGTACCGGCACTAATATCAATTACATTGGTCATTGGTGTAATTTCTGGTTTATATCCTGCATTTTTCTTATCCGCCTTTCAACCTATAAAAGTATTAAAGGGTAAACTGGCGGTCGGCTTTAAAGGCAGTATGCTTCGTAACGGTTTGGTTGTTTTTCAGTTTGCAACGGTAATAATTCTAATAGTTGGTACGCTCGTCATATACAAACAATTAAAATACATTAGCAATAAAAAGTTAGGCTATAACCGCGATCAGGTTTTGATATTAAAAAACACAAGCACATTATTCCCGAATGCAAAATCCTTTTTAAACGATGTGATAAAAATGCCGGGTATTAAGTCAGGTACAATGACCTCTTGTCTTCCTACATCTATTAATAATTTCACCCAGGTTTATGGAAAGGATGTGGCTATGAGCAAAAACCAGACCATGGCATTGGCCACTTGGTCTGTTGATGAGTATTATATCCCGACATTAGGGATGCAAATGGCTGATGGAAGAAACTTTTCCAAACAGATGTTAACAGATTCCTCAGCTGTTATTGTCAATGAAACGGCTGCAAAAAAGCTTGGGTTCCAACAACCATTAAATAAGTTTATTTATGGACCGGGTGGAGTTCCTTTTCATATTATTGGTGTAGTAAAGGATTTTAATGCAGGCTCGTTACATAGTAAAATATCCCCACTGGTATTTAAAAATGTATTAGATAATGGGGCTATGGCATTTCGCGTCGAAACTAAAAACGTGTCTACGCTTATTTCTGAAATAAGAAGATTATATCATACAAAATACGCAAATATGGCTGGCAAACCATTTTCTTATTCCTTTATGGATGAAGAATTTAATCACCTCCATCAGTCTGAGCAAAATATTGGAAGAATATTTATTACATTTTCTTTTTTTTCAATACTGATCGCCTGTCTTGGCCTGCTTGGTTTAGTTACCTATGCTGCCGAACAACGCGTAAAGGAAATTGGCATTCGAAAGGTACTAGGTGCTAGTATAACTAAGTTAATAATGATGCTTTCCAAAGATTTTTTGAAGTTAATCGGTATCGCTGCCCTTATTTCTTTTCCAATTGCCTGGTGGGGAATGAACCTATGGCTTCAAAACTTTGCATATAGGACAAGTATTAGCTGGTGGATATTTGTCGTAGCAGGATTTTTAGCTGTAACCATAGCAATGTTTACCGTAAGTTATCAAGCATTAAAAGCAGCTTTAGCAAATCCCGTAAAAAGTTTACGATCGGAATAATCATTCTCTGTATAAAGCTCACAAACAATTGTGACGTTATAATTTTGTGTAATCTAAGGTATAACTTGAGAACTTATACTTTTAGATCGCAAAATGTAATGTAAAGACCATTAAACGCAACTCAGAAAGCAAATGGTTCGTTATATGCCCAGTAACCACCACAAAACCCGGTAGAAATACCAGGTTTTTCTATTTAAAGAGATTTCCAATCCAATAAAGAGTGAGTGAGCGTAATTGGCAACAGCAGTCCTTTTTTCTACATTTGTGAGGCGGACTGCCCTTCACAGACCTTTAAAAAACCCATGGACAGCAAAGCCAACAACAGTTCTACAACGCATATTCGCAAATAACACCTAAATGGCTACAGACACATTTAAAATAACCATACATATGGTTTCAAGTCTTGATGGTTATATCGCCAAAAAAGACAATAGCGTTTCGTGGTTTGAGACGGCTGACAACTATGAAAAAGGGGTTAATATTAACGAACAGGATGCAAAGGAGTTTCTTAAAACGATAGACTGCTATGTAATGGGTTCCCACACATATGAACACGCTTTGGAACTTTCAAAATCGTATGGCTGGGTTTACGGAGACGTGCCGACTATTGTATTAACTCACAGAAAACTGACGGTTGACAGGCAAAACATTGAAACTTATTCGGGCGACCTGCACAAATTGGTGAATGAACAACTTAAGCCAAACTACAAGAATGTTTGGCTTGTAGGCGGTGCTAAACTTGCTAAGGATTTCATTCGCCTAAACTTAGCAGACGAAATAAGACAGTCAATTCTGCCAATTATTTTGGGTGACGGAACGCCGTTTTTTGATCAGATAGGACAAGAACAGGCATTACACCTAAAAGATGTGAAAGCCTACAAAAGCGGAATGGTGGAACTATGTTACGAAATAAGAAAATAACAGGATGTTCTGATAGGGTTTCCATCGAAATTCTCCAAAATCCTGTAAATCACCCAATTTACAGGATTTTATATTTTTTTAAGTTTTCAACGTAGAGACGCATAATTGCGTCTCCCGCGTGCAAATCACACATGTAAATTGATCTTGCAAATCGGCCTTGCAAATCCTGAATGTCCTCCGGGAGACGCAATTATGCGTCTCTACAACAGCCCCATTTGCAGCAATGTCATTACTGTTTTTTCCAGCTTAGCTGGTGGTTACTCGTATGACGATCTATTTTCAAACGGCCTCTGAGAGGGATGCAGATATTTGTTTCATTCTCTCCAAACCCACAGTCCTATAATCTGTTAATCCACAAGCTATTCGTTAACCCACAGCTTTAAAATGGATTATGAAATTATTTAAATGCACCAATTGCAGTCAGTTGTTATATTTTGAAAACAGTTTGTGCGAATGCTGTAAGCATGCCCTGGGCTTTATTGCCGATGATTTAAACCTGGTTACTTTGGTACAGGATAATAACGGGTATTACCATTTATACAGTAATAAAAAACCTTTTATTGGTGGCTTACTTAATAGCAAACAACCGCAGTTTAAGTATTGCAAAAATCAGGGGTTTGGTGTTTGTAACTGGCTGATACCGGCTGATGACCCGAAAGCTTATTGCCGCGCATGCGAACTGAACCATATGGTGCCCGATTTATCCGACAATGAACATGTGAGGCAATGGGGACTAATTGAGGCCGCCAAACATAGGATGATTTATAGTTTACTGCAATTGAAACTGCCATTGGTGAGTAAACTGCAGGACGTGGAAAGGGGCCTGAGCTTTGATTTTTTGACGGATATAAACCCAGCTCAAAAGGTTTTAACCGGGCACGAAAACGGCCAGATAACACTCAACGTTAACGAGGCCGACGATGATAAGCGCGAGCTATCGCGTAAGCAAATGAACGAACCTTACCGTACGTTGCTGGGCCATTTCAGGCACGAAGTTGGCCATTATTATTGGGACAGGCTGGTAGCGGATAGCTCCTTTATTAATGAATACCGCCAATTATTTGGTGATGAACGGCAGGACTACGACCGAGCCCTGCAACGCCATTACAACCAGGGCGCCCCGGCCAATTGGAATTTAAATTTCATTAGCGCGTATGCCAGCGCTCACCCATGGGAAGACTGGGCCGAAACCTGGGCGCATTACCTCCATATTACCGACACGCTTGAAACAGCCGATGCCTTTGGCATGCGGGTAGCTCCCCGCGTTGCCAACAGGAACAGCAACCTGGTAGCAACCATAAATTCAAACCCTTATAAGCAGCAAAACTTTAAGCAATTACTTGATATGTGGCTGCCATTAACCTTTGCTGTGAATAGCATGAACCGCAGTATGGGCAATAAGGATTTATACCCTTTTGTAATTCAACCTAAGGTGGTGGCGAAACTTAGCTTTATTCACAAAGTTTGCTTTGCTTCGTGTGTAAATTAAAAAAGACTGACTCTCGAAGTGAGAAACTGTTTAAATTTGATTTATTAATGTTTTTATACCTCCAATGAACTACATATCCACGCGTCATTGCGATTAGTAAAATTTCGCGAAACTCTGAAGGGGAAATGACGTTTTAAAAGGTTTGTCATCCTGAACGCAGTGAAGGATCTATTCGCAGACTGTACAGAGCGAAGAGGCATGGCGAATAATAGATGCTTCACTGCGTTCAGCATGACAAAAGGCTTTTTTTGCAAACAGGTCATGGGTGGGTACGAAGCAATCCCCACCTTACAGAGTAGCTTTGCAAATCCGATCTGCATAGTCGGGGATTGCTTCGTACCTCGCAATGACGGCCTGTTTTTTTATTTTTAAACAGCTTCTGAGAAGTTTAGCGGAGAAAAGGTTGTTCATTTAGATCTTTAATAAAAGAAAATGACAACGGTTTTAAGTATTGATATGATAAAAAAATACCAATATCCCCTATTCAACCCTGCTTACATCCACATTTACATACATCCGCTGGCCCGCGCCGCTGTAAACAATACCTTTAAGCGGCACAACATCGGCAAAATCGCGGCCAATGGCCGTACGGATATGCCGGTCGTTAACCAGCAGGTTATTGGTGGCGTCAAACTCAGTCCACCCAACATTGGGGATGTACAACGCTATCCAGGCATGTGAGGCATCGGAGCCAAATAATTTAGGTTTCCCCGGGGGAGGCAGGGTTTCAATATAACCGCTTACGTAACGGGCCGATAAACCTATAGAGCGCAAACAGGCCAGGGCGAAATGTGCAAAATCCTGGCAAACGCCCTTTTTATGTAAAAAAACGTCTTCAAGCTTTGTACTTACATCAGTAAAGCCAGGCGTAAAGTCAAAATCATTAAATATGCGGGCGTTCAGATCAAGCATGGCATCCATGACGGGCCTTCCGGGTGTAAATGACTTTAATGCATACTCCTGGATGCCGGGTATAAACACCACATGGTCCGATTCGAGGTAAAATTGCCTGATATCATTTTCGGCATTTGTGCTCTGCAGCCACCTTACCACGCTTTCCCAGGGCATGGTGTTTTTCGGCACCGTGTTTATCCATACGGGCTCGGCTATTGTAACCTCGCTTTTTATTTCTACACTCAGTTTCTGATGAAACTCCTCGATAGAAAAATAGATAAACTTATTGTTAAAAAAGTCTTCCCTGGTTACCAGGAAATGCGGAACCGGATAAATTTGATAATGCACCTTCTCTACCTGCTGAAAAGCATGATTAACAGGCACCTGGTAAACCAGGTTATGGCACAATGATGCAGGCAGCTGATACTCGTACCGGGTAATATGGGTGACCTGGTATTTCATAAGCCTGGGTGTTTTTTAAATTCCCGGTTAAAAACAAATAGCGTCATGTAATAAGTTCTCATAATTCGGGCAGTGTATTATTACTTTTTACAAAACTATACTGGCTTTGGGTAGGGCTAAAATAGGTTTCAAATATAAGAGTTGATGCCTGGCTTAATACGGTGATAAGGTGATGTAAAAAGCTGCTAAGTTCCTTTTTGCTGAAATCATTTGCATTGCCCGATCCTGCCATCCTGTTAACATCACACAGCCTGATCATGGTTAAGGCCTCCAGCAGCTTTTTGTGTGCCGGGCTAAGGCCGCCCTCGTTACTGTTATCAGGCAAATGGGTAAGGTGTTCATCAATTTTTGCAATTAAAAAAGCTACCGATTTTGGATTATCCTCATTAACCAGCAATAAATTAAGCACTCCCGGGAGTTGCAGCGTTGAGCGGTACAAATAACGGTAAGTAACCAGGCTTTCGTGGCACATCAGCACCAGTTCCATCAATTGCTTTTCTACATCGGGCTTTACATTATTGGTTAATGCCGCCTGTAATATGGTGCAGGTATTAAGGGATGACTCTAAGAAACGGCCAATGTTAAGCAGCCGCCAGCTGGAAGCCCTGGTCATGTTATCATTATTTAGGCCGATAAAAGCCATTAGCTTGATAATAAACTGATCGAGATTATGATATATCTTCCGCAGATCGTTACCGTTTTCCTTCATCAGCTCAAACTCTTCAGATATACTGTCCAATATCCGCCAGGTATCCAGGCTTAAGCGGTCGCGCACGGCATAGCCGTTGGTTAAAAACGACTGCAGGGATTGTGCCAGCGTACCCGCCCGGCCTGTTTCAACCGCGAGGGATAGCAGTTCTTTTTCGGGCTGCCGCAATTTGGCCTGGTCTTGTGAGGCAAAACCGGGAAGGGTGCCCGTTAAGGTGCTTAAACTTTTAAGCAGTATTACCAGGGGTTGATTGGTTTCGGGATGAATTTCATCATCGCGCTCGTTGTAAATTTTAAGCACAATACGCATCATCCGCACGTTGCTCACGGCCCGGTCAAGATAGCGCCCCAGCCAAAATAGGCTTTCGCCTGTACGGCTTGGCAAAATATTTTTAACCCGCCTCAATATCGGCTGGTTTGCCACTGGTTTAGCCTGGCTTTGCGGCGATGGACCAAGCACCCAGGTATCTTTACTGATACCGCCCGATTGATTTGAAATAATAAACTCGCCTTTAACGGGAAAGCTGCGCGATAACCCGCCCGGCATTACGTGATAAACCTCCTTTTCCATATCGGCCACAATGTAGCTCCTGAAAACAGCGTTGCAGGCCTCCAGGTTGTTGCCGATAAGTGATGGCGTTGTGCTGAAGCTTACCACTTCCTGCGCCACATATAAATACGGCCGGGTGTTTATTTCTTTCCTAAGCTCATCTATTTGTTTTTTGCTCAGTTCGCTGCCGATGTATGGCAAGTTCTCGTTACTCCTGTAAATAGAGCGGATAATAAGAAAAGGCAGGTTATCAAGTACATATTTTTTTTCCTTTTCGTGCCCGCACCACCAGGTTGCTACCGATGGTAAAATCAATTCTTCGTTTAGCAAATGTTTGCACAGGCGCGGTAAAAATGCCATTAACCCGGGGTTCTCTAATATCCGGCCGCCTAATGGATTAATAATGGTCACCTTTTTTTGCCTTACAGCTTCCATCAGCCCAACCACGCCGAGGTGCGAATCGCCCAAAAATTCAAGCGGGTCGCAAAAAATATCATCAACACGTCTTACAATAACATCAACCTTTTCAAGTCCCTTTAAAGTTTTTAGCCATACATAGCCGTCGCTTACGGTTAAATCCTGCCCAAAAACAAGTGTAAAACCCAGGGATGATGCCAGGTAGGCATGCTCAAAATAGGTTTCATTAGCAGTACCGGGCGATAAAAGCACCACACGCGGGTTTTCTTTATTTTGTAAAGCGAGCCTGGTAAGGGTATTTTTTAACGTTTGATAATAAGATGAAATTTTACGCACCTGGTTTTCACGGATCAAATCCGGAAACACCCTGGTCATGGCGGCCCTGTTTTCAAGCGTATAGCCTGCGCCCGATGGTGCATCGGTACGGTCATGCAGCACCCATATTTTACCAAGCGGCCCCCGCACAAGGTCGGCGGAGTATAGGATAAGTTGAAACTTGCCCGGTATTTTGATCTTATCGGCCTGCCGCAAAAAACCTTTATGCGTAAACACCATCTCAAGGGGAATAAACCCCTCTTTAATCAGCTTACGTTCGCCATAAATATCTGATAAAATAAGATTCAGCAATTCGGCACGCTGTACCAGGCCACGTTCGATGTTTTCCCATTCCTGCTGGCTAAAAACCATAGGTACAGGGTCCAGCTTCCAGGGGCGGTTAATGCCATCGGGATCGCTGTACACATTATAGGTAACACCATTATCCCGCAGCTCCTGGCTAATTTCCCTGCTTCGCTGCGCCATTTTTTCAATGCCCAGCTCATCGTAAGCATGTGCAAGCTTTTTCCAATGCTCGCGTACCACCCCTTCGGGTGCGGCAAGCTCATCAAAAAAAGGTTTTGCAGTTTTACCGTTCCGCTCCAGGTAAGTATCAATCATTCTGCAAATTTCTTATTTTTTCGCTATAAATTCCTGGCATTTTTATATCGCCTCAAATCCATGGTATACGGGTACTCCGGGCTAACCACTTCATTGGTGATAGTATACTGCGGCAGGATATTCATTTTGGTAACAAACCTGCCCCCGGCTGTTTGTTGAGCAACCGCCGGCTCAACCAGGTTAACCGAATGGCCAAAATCAAAAAAGCGGGAAATTATGCGCGACTCGGCCTCGTAGCTGTTTACCGGGAAGGTATCATAACTGCGCCCGCCCGGGTGCGATACATGGTACTGACAGGCGGCTACTGATTTTTGCGTCCAGGTATCAAACAGGTCGAATACCAATGGGGTATCGGTACCAATGGTTGGGTGCAGTGCCGATGGCGGCTGCCATGCCCTGTAACGTACCCCGGCAATGTATTCGCCCTGTACACCGGTACTTTTTAGCGGAATTTTTAACCCGTTGCACAAAAAGGTATAACGCGAATCGGTAAGCCCGGATATTTTAACCTGGATGCGCTCCAGCGATGAATCCACAAAGCGGGATGTACCTGTGCTCGACATTTCTTCGCCCAGTACATGCCATGGCTCAATGGCCATTTTGATCTCGATATTGATATCATCCACCTGCAACTCGCCGAGGAATGGGAAACGGAAGCTGAAGAAAGGCTCGAACCAGGAGATATCAAAACCGTAACCGGCATCGCGCAGACTATTCACCACCTCGGTCATGTCCTTATAGCAGTAATGCGGCAGCAAAAAGCGGTCATGCAGCTCGGTTCCCCAACGTACCAGCTTATGGTTGTATGGCGTTTTCCAGAACCAGGCCAGCAGCGTTCTGATAAGCAGAAACTGCACCATGCTCATGCGGTAATGCGGCGGCATATCAAATCCCCTAAACTCCAGGATGCCCAACCGGCCGCTTGATGAATCGGGCGAATAAAGCTTATCGATACAAAACTCCGACCGATGGGTATTACCCGTTATATCTGTCAAAAAATGACGGAAAATGCGGTCGACCAACCAAAAAGGCACTTCGTTCTCGGCACGGTCCGGTACCTGCTGAAAAGCGATCTCCAATTCATAAAGCGTTTCCATCCTACCCTCGTCAACCCGCGGCGCCTGGCTGGTTGGGCCAATAAACTGGGTTGAAAACAGGTACGATAAGCAGGGATGATGTTGCCAGAAAGTAATAAAACTCCGTAAAATATCAGGCCGGCGCAGCAATGGGCTATCAGACGGAACTTCTCCGCCCAGTGTTACATGGTTACCGCCGCCGGTACCCGTATGCCTCCCATCGATATTAAACTTTTCGGTAGCAAGGCGCGATTCGGCCGCCTTTTTATAAAGAATATCATAATTTTTAGCCAGTTCGCGCCAGCTCGCTGCCGGGTGAATATTCACCTCTATAACCCCCGGATCCGGCGTGATCATCATTTTGGTAACGCGATTATCCGACGGAGGATCATACCCTTCTATCAATACCGGCATTTTCAGTTTCGCGGCTGTACGCTCAACGGTATTTACCAGGTATAAATAATGTTCAAAATAACTTGTAGGCGGGAAAAAGATAAAGAGTTTACCCTGCCTCACCTCAACCACCAGGGCGGTTTTAAAAATTATTTTACTATTGTTGAATTTAGTGCCGGTCACCGGAATAAGCCTATCACCCTCGGGTAATGCATCTACATCGGCAAACAAGCTTCTTTCTGGTAATTCCTCCTGCTCTGCCGGATCAAAATACTGCACCGAATCTAAAGGTAAACGTAAGCCTACCGGCGAATTGCCGGGAACAAGGAATAAATTTTGCCTTCTAAACGACCATTTACAGCTTTGCCAGTTACTTTTTTCCAGATCCCATTTAATGGGTACCACGTAACCTACAGGCTCATTAAGGCCGGTATTTAGCAACTCTGCCAGTTTCTGGCGCTCCAGCGGCGATTTCAGGTCTACCTTAAGCGGATCAACATTTATCGGGGTTTTGCTTTCTTCCCATAAAAAATAAAAAGGATCCTCGTAAGTAGCTGTTATATTTTTAGTATCGATATGCAATTCATTGGTAAGTAATCGCATAAAGCTTTTGGCATCTTTTGGGCCAAGGCCATAATCTTTTGACAGATCGGCCATCAGCGTATCATTATTCCATAACGGTACATGGTCTTTACGCCAGTAACAGGCCAGTTTCCAACGGGGTAATGGCTCGCCGGGGTACCATTTACCCTGCCCGTATTGCATCAGGGCGCCTTCACCATATTCGTTTTTAAGCTTGTGGAACAGGATGTTGGAAAGGCGGCGTTTATGCTCCCCGTCTGCCGCCGAGTTCCATTCCGGCGCCTCATTATTATCTACCGATACAAAAGTTGGCTCGCCGCCCATGGTAAGCCGTACATTGTTGGCGGCAAACTCTTCATCAACTTTATCGCCGAGGGCCATAATATCATCCCATTGCTCGTCAGAGAATGGTTTGGTTACCCGCGGCTTTTCTTCAATCCGGGTAATGGTGTTTTCAAAAGAAAATTCGGTTTCACAAGGTTCGGCCATGCCGCTAATGGGGGCCGCACTCTGTGCATCGGGTGTACAGGCCAATGGAATATGTCCCTCACCGGCAAATAAACCCGATGTAGGATCGAGGCCTACCCATCCTGCGCCCGGCAGGTATACTTCTGTCCATGCATGCAGATCGGTAAAATCCTGTTCGGGACCCGACGCCCCATCCAGCGATTTTATATCGGGTTTCAGCTGCACCAGGTAGCCCGATGCAAAGCGGGCGGCCAGGCCAAAATGCCTTAGCAATTGCACAAACAGCCAGGCAGTATCCCTACATGAGCCCGATTTTAGTTCGAGTGTTTCCTCGCATGATTGCACACCAGGCTCCATCCGGATGTTGTATGAAATTTCCAGGTACAGCATCCTGTTAAGGCTAACCAAAAAATCCTGTGTGACTGTATTTTTTTTAAGCAGATCGGCGGCCTTTTCGGTAAGGTCCATCAGCAGCGGGCCGCGTTCGGTAATCTCCAGGTAAGGTACCAGGTTCTTTTGCAGCGAGTCTTCGTACGCAAAAGGATAATGGTTGGCATATTCTTCTACAAAAAAGTCGAACGGATTAATTACCACCATATCGGCTATCACCTCTACATCAATAACAAACTCGTTCACTTTTTCAGGAAAAACGATCCGGGCGAGGTAATTGCCAAAAGGGTCCTGCTGCCAGTTTATAAAATGTTTTTCGGGCAGTATTTTTAAGGAATAGCCTTTGATCATGGTGCGCGAATGCGCCGCGGGCCTTAACCGGATAACCTGGGGTGAAAGTGTTATCTGACGGTCGTATTTATAACTTGTAAAATGACGAATTGCTACTTTTATTGACATAAACAGCTTTTTGTGTTATAAACATAGCCTATTAATAATAAAACACGCAATAAAATGCGCATTTTATTATATATTTTTTAAATTAATATGAATATCGTAAAAAAGATCGTGGTTTTGGCCGGTAATGCATTTTGGGGTTAACAACCAAACCGTTGAGAAGGACTGATAGCAGTTTTTTTTATGGGTGACAAAAAGTAATACGAAACTGAAATTTTTGATGGTATAGCACATGGCTTGGTGAGCAGAAGAAGATCACATCATGACAGCAATAAAACAGCATCCGATATTCGAAAACAGGCCATTTTTAGGCTGTATGATAAACCGCATTCAATTTTACCGCTATTTACCTAAACAAAAAGCCGCTCTACTTTCGTAAAGCGGCTTCGTAGCCCGTAGGGAGATTCTTTGAACACTTAATGGAGTTTTTAGAGGCTGTTGAGCCGATTTTGGAAGATGAAAACAAGATTTCAAGTATCTGAAATTTTCAAATGTAGATTATAGTGCTTATCTATAGTAGTTCAAATAAGCAGTTGGTGTGTAATTACCGAACGCTGTGTTCTGAAAATAATTTGCAACATAAAGTGCACTAGCCGGTCTCATCAACAGTGAGTAAGCAAAAGGATGAGAATTTACCCGACCGACGCCTGGTAACAGCTGTATTAAACAACGACCGTCATGCTTTTGGTTTGATCATTAAAAAAACGGAGGCATTGGTTGCACAAATGACCTTCAAAATGATCAACAGCCCCGGCGACCGTAAAGACATTGCCCAGGACGTTTACCTGAAGGCCTTCAAAAATCTTAGTAGCTTTAAGTTTCAATCCAAGTTATCTACCTGGATCGGTCAGATCGCTTATAATACCTGCCTCCATTACCTGGAGAAAAAGAAGCTGGTGCTTATGGATAACTTTGGAGAAGACAGTGAGTTTCCGATAGATCATTTTAATAAAGATTTAAAAAATGACACTGAAGACCTCGTGTTTAATAAGGAACTGGCGGCCATGCTTCAGACGGAGATCGAACAGCTTAAACCACTTTACAAAACCCTTATTTCCTTGTATCATCAGGAAGAACTAAGCTATGCAGAGATCGCTGAGATTACCTCTCTACCGGAAGGCACGGTCAAAAACTACATTTTCAGGGCAAGAAAAACGCTGAAAGAAAACCTCTTATTAAAATACAAAAGAAACGAGTTATGATAACAGCACATCTTACCGACGCGGAGATACAGCTTTATATAGCTGAACCGGAAAACATCAATGATCAATTGAAAATACATGTGCAGGATTGCGAAAACTGCCAGGCTAATATCGCCAACTACCGGTGGCTTTTTAACGGCATTCAAGTCCAGGCAAAACCCCGGTTTGATTTTGACCTTACTAGCCTGGTCTTGGAACGATTACCGGAGCCGAAACGCGCATTCCCATGGGCAGTTCTATTTATCTCAGTGTTCTCTGTTTCCTTTATTTTGTTATTAGCGGTATTCTTCTGGTCATACATGGAAGCGGTTATTACGCGCGCACCGACGGTACTAATAGCAACAGCAATTACCGCAGCAGTCGTTATATTAATTTTTCAGGCCGTTGAAATGATCAGAAATCATCAAAAGCAGTTGCACGCACTTTTAAATGTAAACACAATGCAACTATAATCCGTGTAACCGGTCTCATCAGGTATAAAAGCAAATCATAAAAGCATGAAAAAGATATATTTAACACTTCTATTGTTCCCGGCTGCCTTAGGTGCGAACGCGCAGAGCAGTACCAATTTAATGAGTGACAGGGCTACCTTCGAGGAATTTGTCCGCGACATCGTTATCCTGCTGATGATCTTTATGGTTACCAGCTTTATTCTAACGATGATCAGGCTCTTTTTGGATAACGGTCTTAAGAAGAAGATCGTAGAGATGGGAACGCCGGAAACTATTGTTGCACAATTGATGGCAAGTGGTAAAAATGAACTGAGAAACAGTCTCAAATTATTCTGTGCACTTTGCGGAATTGGTGTCGGGCTCGGCATCATCGGCTTTTACCAACTGACAGATATTTATGCGCTGATGGTCATTTCATTTTGTTTAGCTGCTGGCTTTCTTTGCCACTTTCTCCTCATCAGTCGTCTAAATAAATAACGCCTACGTACTTCAATAAAAATCAAAACTTGACAGGCATGGGAATGCTATGCCTATTTAATAACGCCTAACACGTATAAAATTGAAGAAATTAATCCCGGCAGTTACTGCCGCTCTGCTATTGCTTTGCGTTTTTTTTGCCTTTTTCCTTCAAAATAAACGCAAAGGCGAAACGGTTCTTTCTATAAAAGATGCGAAGCCCAGTTACACTTTTAAAGCTTCCTTTTGCGCGGGTTCAACGCCGGACCTCACCAGATATATGGATAGCTGTGCCAGCATACTCAGAAAAGAAAATGCAAACTTCCATATAAAAATCTCAGAAGGAGATTTAACTATTACGGCAGATAGGCGGGCTAATTCTGTTATTGCGATAGCTCATATCAGAAAGATGTGCCAGGGCATCAGTGATGTTCTTATTCAGAATTAACCCGCCTTTTTATCATTAAAATCAATCCTATCTCAATTTATTAAAACACTTTTATGAAATTATTATTGATGGCATTTTTTGTCATAGGGCTTTGCTTTGCCCCAAATTTTCTGATCGCTCAAACCATTAGCGGTAAAATATCCGGACAAGTTGCAGATGAAAATGGCCGTCCTCTTGAAGGCGCCACGGTAGCCCTTACCCGGTTGAGAGATTCAGTAACTATAAAATATGAACTGACACTTGCAGACGGAAGTTTTAACATTGGAATAAGCAGTGCCGGCACCTTCTGTGTGAAAATTACGTCCATTGGCAAGATGCTTTTTAAAAACGAGGGCATTGCAGTTGATAGCCAGCATCTGCTGGTCATTTTAAAGCCGGTCACGATGCAAACATCTGCTAAAACTTTACAGGAAGTGGTCATCACATCTAAAAAAGCATTCCTGGAGCAAAAGATCGATCGCACGGTTGTTAATGTGGATGCGCTGATCAGCAATGCAGGTACCACTGCGCTGGAGGTACTGGAAAAGTCGCCTGGCGTTGCCATTGACCAGGCCGGCCAGATCAGTTTTCATGGCAAATCCGACGTGGCAATCTATGTAGATGATAAACCGACCTATCTTTCCGGTAGCGACCTGGAAAACTACCTGCGCTCTATGCCCTCATCAACCTTATCTCAGATCGAACTGATGACCAATCCGCCCGCCAAGTACGACGCAGCCGGTACCGCCGGTATCATCAATATCAAAACTAAAAAAACGAAAGTGAAGGGATTTAACCTGGGTGTGAGCCTTGGTTTGCGTCAGAGCCGGTATACAGTGACGAATAACAGCATGGATTTTAATTACCGAAAGGGCAAAGTAAATGTATTCGGCACTTTCGCCTACACATTTAGTAATGGCTTTAACGATATAGACATTAACCGCAGCTACTTTTATAATGCGGGGCCACCATCGGGCGCGTTCACCCAGAATTCTTACATCCGCACTAAAAGCAGCGGCTATAACGCGAAGCTGGGTATGGACCTTTATTCATCTGGAAATACTACTATTGGCGTGCTATTCAACGGCATCATTCGTTTCCCTGATCAGTTTAATAATAGCAAAGGGCAGTTATTGAATGCTGCCGGCCAGGCCGATTCATCCATCGTATCAAAAAATAAAGAACTTGGCAAGTTCAAGAATGGCAGCGCTAATCTAAATTACAAGCATACCTTTAAAAAAGATGGTCCGGAAATAACGGCGAACCTGGATTACCTGGCTTTTGCGACGGACAATAACCAAACATTTTCAAACCAAAGCCAGGCAACAGCGGGTTCGGTATCTACAGACCAGCTCAATGGCAACCTTCCTGCTGCCATTCATATCTATTCGGCGAAGGCGGACTACAGCCATCAATTATCCGATGGCTGGAAGCTGGAATCAGGTGTAAAAAGCAGCTACACCAACACCGATAACCAGGCCAATTATTTCAACATCGTAAACGGAATTGCCTTAACGGACAATGACAAGACCAATCATTTTTTATACAGGGAAGCCATCAACGCTGGTTATATTAATTTCAATAAAGATTTTAAAAGGCTAAGCGTACAGGCGGGTCTCCGACTGGAGAACACGGATTCGCACGGTCATCAGTTGGGCAACGCTCAAAAGCCTGACTCTGCTTTCAACCGGAACTATACAGGCTTGTTCTCTACCATTTATCTCCTGAATAAATTGGATACGCTGGGCGATCATCAGCTAAAAATGACCTATGGCCGTCGCATTGAACGCCCTTACTATCAAGACTTAAATCCCTTTATTTCTCCGCTGGATAAATATACCTTCTATACCGGAAACCCTTATTTGCTACCCTCTTATTCGGGAAACTTTGAGTTGGGTTACATTTATAAAGATAGAATTTCGGTAACTATGACCTATACTGACATCCGCGACAGGTCAACAGAAACCATAGAGATCCGAAACGGCTATTATTTTAGTCGTCCGGGAAATATTAGTAGCACAAAATTATATGATTTGAATGCAGATGCAAGTTTCGATCCGGCCAGCTGGTTCAGTTTGGAGTTAAGCGGGGACGTATGGCAGATACGACAAGCCAGCGCTTTTTATACCGGCACTTTAAACAGCCGTAACACCAGTTTCTCGGGGCAGGCAGTATTGCAGTTTAAGCTTAAAAAGGGATGGACTTTACAAACCGATGGTAAGTATCAAAGTAAACAGACCGATGCACAGTTTACTTTGGCTGCTAAAGGCCGCCTTAATATAGCCGCCTCTAAGACACTGTCGCCACGTACTACGTTTAAACTGAGTATCAACGATCTTTTATTTACCAATATTAACCAGGGAGCCATAAACAATTTATATCAAACAAATGCCAGCTTTCGAACGCTGAAAGATTCACGCGCCGCATTACTTACGTTAAGCATGCGCTTTGGAAAATCAGTAAAGGATCAGCGTAAACATAATCAAACAGGTGCAGGTGAAGAAAGCGACCGGGTGAAAAATTAATTTGTCGAGCTTTATGTTCTCATAGTTTGAAGAAATGCAAGAGGGCAGCGAAATTATATCTGCTGTCCCTCACATGAAAGGAGACTCCGCGTTGATAGACCATCAGATTCCGTACTTTTTGATCAATAACAAAATATAAAGGTAATTTCATGGCAAACTGATGGGGAGATACTTAACACGGTCAATTTTAAACAGAATGGTTTGACCTAATTTTCAGAATGCAGTGGTCTTAGGTTCCCCGAATCTCCAACTATTCAATATAATTACTGTACTCTTCGGTTGGTATATTAGCCTTTAACTAATATTATTAAAATGAAAAAAAAGACCAGCCAAAAAGAATCGTAAAAAAAGAAACATCAAAGTTTGATAACAACGAAGCTGAATTATTAGATCTAATCGCTCAACTTATAGTAGAAATAATAATGGATGATGATGAAAATGATAAAGATTTAAACTCGGAGTTTAATGAGTATTCGAAACGAATCCCCAAAAAGGATTAGAACACCTGAAAAACAATCCAAATAACTGATTAACAGAGCATTGCTTGAATGCAGGAAAAGCCTGACAGAAAAAACACCTTAGCTAAAAAACAAACAAACCACTAACAATCAATTTGTTAGTGGTTTAAACTTGTTTTAAGTAGCCCGTAGGGGAATCGAACACGACTCACAGCCCATTGACTTACAATACTTTATATGGCTTAAATTTGGCTACGCACCGAATTACTAACCATTTTTTGATGCAGATTATTTTTATTGCAAATCTTACTTTACGAAGATACAAAATATCGCAAACCCTAACAATTTTCACATGACAAAAAAGGCCGTATTATGATTCATTATAGAGCCTTTAATTTCACTTGCAACAATATTCCACCATAGATGGGAAAAAGCAAAATGGGAACCATTGTGGATGTTTGTGATAATAAGAAGCTTTTTTACTATGGTTTTTAAAGCATTGCCCATCTTTTAAAGGATATCGATGTGTTCTTTGAGGCGCTCCAATAATGTTTCAAAGTCTGGTTGTCCATTATAATACAAGGCGGCGGTACTTTTGTACCTTTGTATGAAGTTTTCTCTCGTTGCTTTGTCATTGAGAAGAAATGCTTCGTTTATGTTAATGGGGATAGCGAGGTCTGGCGGCGGAAAACGTTTTTCTTTGTGGGCAAGGTATGCTTCAGAGCCAATGAACTCTTTTACTTCTTCGGTGCCCATAAGGGAATAGATATCGTAGTACTGCCGCATGAAATTAACACCAGTATCGCCTGTTTCCTTTTCCTTACGATATTTAGTAGCAATGGTCTGTAATTTCTCTACAAAGGTGTAGCCCGGATTGTAGCATGATGTATCTTTTGCCCGGTTGTCGATGATCTCGATTCCGCTTGCCATTGCTCGTTCATATGCCCAGGAACTGATTGTGATATTGGTGTTGGGCGTAACAGTATCGAAGCCCGCTTCTAATAAGATTCCTTCTTTTACTCCTTCAACAAGGTCGTTATGATTCCTGTAATGCAGTCGTATTCCTCCGCTATTATATGTCTTTTCGTTATCGAAAGCTGTGTCGCGTTCTATTGAAATGATACCATCAATTTTGATATTTCCAGCCAGCCAGTCATAGAAGTTTTTCTTAGCTTCGACGTTCCTTGGTTTCACATTATTAGGATTCTCATTAACGTTAAGTTCGACGGGAGGTTTGATGTGGATATCGATATCCTCAGAAAATCGCTCGATGATCTTAAAGCCTTTGGACAGGGATGTGCCGCCTTTTAGCTCGAAATCGAAACCCTGAGTTTTCAGCCCGAATAATACGTGCATAATCCAGTAATCCTTTTCGATCAATCCTGCCTGTATTCCTTTTTCATTTTCGAGTATTCGTAAAAGATCGGGAAAGTTCTTGTGATTGTGAAGGAAGTCAGTGGCCATATTATGCGTTTGAAAGTTGCAGGACAGGCTCAAAAAGTTTCTTTGCCCGGACATTTCCATAAGTGCTGACCGAATGCTTCAGTTTCCTTTTGTCCATCGACTGGGCTTTGTTCAGTACGTTCTTTAATATAGCTTGCCTGTCTTCTGCCAGTTTATCCAAATTATTGACCAGATCTACCATTAAAAATTCAGGACTCACCTTTGTCGGAAAATGTGGCTTTACCTGAAAATCGAACTTACGGTTACCCAGCATAAATTCACCGTGCCGTTTGTGATTATAAACGGTCCGTTTATTGTAAAGCTGCGTAGTTCCCACCCCCAGGGTGTTATAAACATTTGGAGAGGTTAGCAAAAAACGGTCATCCTTTAAAAATTTACGGACAAGCACTTCCTCTTCTGGCGGTGTTTGGCCGAATACAGTTTCTTTGGGATAATAATAAACACCCTGTGAAAGCTTTTCGAGTGTGCCATCATCTACCAGTGCACTTAAATGCCGGTCAACAGATTTTGACCAGTGGACAAGCTCCTCTCTGCGGTAAACATATCCGCGCTTCAAGTGTTTTTTAAGTTCGTCCAATTTGCTCATCTCTATTCTCCTTTTACAAGGATCGTAATAATATAACAAATATATAAATATTTTAATTGAAAATTCATGCAAAATGCACGTCAATATCGCCCTTCAACACTTCTATGCCATTTGCTGCCCTAAATGGACAGATTTCGAACCAGTTTATTGACCAAATGCGCGTTTTAAGCGAATTGAAGATGTTTGATGAAACGGAGGTTGGGCGGGACTCGAACCATTCTCGTAATGCATTATATTTCAATCATATATATCGTACAAATCCTTATAGTCACCGCGTAGGTCACGGGTTAACTTTGAGGTTTATTGAGTCGTTTTAAAGAACTTTTGATAAATCAAAGTGTACGATTTTGACCCGAACTCACGGTCATAAAATCATAACTTTGTTTATGATTTATAAACTCTATAGAAAAGCAAAAAATGAGGATGCTGCTAATCCAGTGAATCCTGGGACCGGCTGCTTCGCATCCGGAGTATATCATCGGATCACCTTTCGGTCCAGGAAATTTATTATCGTCGCCGCTATTTGAACACCATGGCTCTCCAGGGCGAAATGTCCGGTGTCAAATAAGTGACATTCCAGGTTTTTGACGTCTTTCTTATATGCCTCTGCAACAGATGCTGGGAATATATAATCGTTTTTGCCATACACGATCAGCATTTCCGGATCGTGATCCTTGAAGTACTGTTGCCATTCCGGGTATTTGGGCGGGTTGGTCCGGTAATTATAGATCAGATCGAGTTGTATTTGCGCATTTTCAGGCCGTTCCAGGTGTCGGAGATCCATCTCCCAGTTGTCGGGACTGATCACCGACGTATCAGGGACACCGTGCGTATACTGCCATTTTAATCCGTCAGGATGAAAAAAACTGCGGAGTATGTTTTCTGCCTCTTTATTTTGACGGTCATGCCAGTATGCTTTGATCGGCTCCCAGAAGGTATCCAGGCCTTCCTCATAGGCGCAACCATTCTGAACGATCAAAGTATCTATTTTTTCAGGATGTTTGGTGGCAATTCGATAGCCTATGGGAGCACCATAGTCCATCAGGTACAAACTGTATTTGCTAATATTTAATTTGCTTAACAGCTCTTCAATAATGGACGCAAATGTATCAAATGTATAGTCAAAGTCAGTAATAGCTGGCTGTTCGCTTTTGCCGAAACCAGGATAATCCGGCGCGATCAGATGGTACTTGTCTGATAGCTGCTCGATCAGGTTCTTGAACATGAAGGAAGATGACGGGTAGCCATGTAACAAAACTAAGGTTGGGGCATCTTTAGCTCCGGCTTCACGATAAAAAATATTAACTCCGGCGACCTCTATGTAGTTATAGGTAGTTTGATTTTGCATTATATAAATTAAGCTCTGTTATTTCATAACGCTCTATCTTTGGGTAGAGCTGATCCCATCACCGATCATTAGAAGTTTTGTACTGGTTCGAAAGAATACTTTTTACGCTATGCTGTAATTTGGCCCCGTAATAGTGGCACCTTGTACATCAAATGCGCTGGTTGCTGTAATTGTTTACATGCAAATATAAGATCAACTGACCTGAACTGGATATGAACTGTGTATTACCTGAATGATAAATGTTATCAATATTATGTTGACTACCGGCAAAACAACTTACTCATGGATTGTGAGGTTGGTAATAGTCAAATCAATCAAATGCAAAAAGCATTAAGCCCGTTTGACGGTTGGCTTAATGCTTTGAACATAGGGTTATTACTCGAAGTCGGTTTTGGTTTATTTGACACCGGCTGCATTGACGATCACTTCTGCCACCTCTGCCGGTTTGGACAGCATAACTACGTGGCTCGCCGGGATATGATAAGTAGTGGCATGGATCTTCTTCGCCATTTCGGATTCAACCTGCGGCGAGATAATCTGATCATTATCGGCTACGACGAAGAAGCTGGGTTTGTTTTTCCATGCCGGAACGGTAATCTTGGCTGTTAACGTACTTACATGAAAACGGCCCTGGCCTGCGGCTATATTTTTAGCTTCCTGCAAAGGCAGATCCAGTGCAAAATATTTGATAATAGCTTCTTCCTTAAGACGGATATATCCGTCAGTAATTACCGGATCGTTAAAACCGGGCACGTTCGGCACCTTTCTTTCCGCATAGGCTTCCCTGCTTATACTGTCAATACTTTGGCCCTCGCTCGGTGCATAGGCTGCAACATATACCAGCGACTTAACTTTGTCGTTGTTACCAGCCTGAGTAATGACCGCTCCACCCCAGGAGTGACCTACAAGGACCACTTTTCCCTTTACTTCTGAGATGGCACGTTCGACCGCTGCTACATCGTCGCTTAAAGAAGTAAGGGGATTTTGGACGGCAATCGTCTGATACCCTTTTTTTTGAAGGATCGGTATCACCTTATTCCAGGAGGACCCGTCGGCGAAAGCACCATGAACGAGAATGATCGTCGGTTTTTCCGCATCCTTAAGCGCTGGATTTTGCTGGGCGGTCCCCGGGAAGGCGATAGATAAGAGCATGATCACCATGGCTGATGCGCCTATGGTTAATTTTGAGATTGTTGTTTTCATGATTTTTTGATTTTAGTATTAAATAGATAGTGCTCTGTCAGACTCCAGGCTGAAAGGCCGGTTACACAGTTAATGGTCTCTCAATAACTTCCGTGTGTTCCCCGGACCGGATTCTACCCAGCGGATGGCTTACAAAGCATTGGCGAAAGTATTCGATTTTTATGCCCTTAAGATGCAATCTGCCATCATCCTGATAATAACTGTAATTAGATAAATGATGATAATTACAGCTTGTATTTCAGTTATTTAGATGGCAGGTTTAAGCTCTGGTCAGGTGATGTTAATGAAGACTTACGGCACGGCCCGGCAGTATTGTTAATGCCTGTTAACATTATCGTTAACCGGTTTAACACGAGGAGAAATGGTGTTACCTATTTTTAGTTTTTTAACAACTTATTTATGAAAAGAGAATTTTTATTGGTCGCTATAACTGCCTTGATCGCTTGTAAGCAGCCTCAACCGGCTGCGCCGTCCGTTAAAAATGCAACTGCGGACAGCATCAAGACTGGTGGTAATCGACTCATTACCGTTGACGGCAAATACAAGGTATGGACCAAAAAGGTCGGAAATGGAAAGATCAAAGTGTTGCTCCTGCATGGGGGGCCGGGTTTTTCACATGATTATATGGAATGCTTCGATGATTTTTTACCGAAGGCAGGAATAGAAATCTATTACTACGACCAGTTGGGTTGCGGTAATTCAGATGCGCCGGCCGATACATCTTTATGGAACATCCATCGCTATGTAGAAGAGGTTGAGCAGGTTCGTAAAGGTCTGGGGTTAGATGATTTCTATATTGTAGGGCATTCCTGGGGTACCCTGTTGGCCATGGAATACCTTGACAAGTACCAGTCCCACGTAAAAGGAGTTGTCTTTTCAAATATGACCGCCAGTATCGGGGACTACGTTGATTACTCGGCTACGCTTAAAAAAAGGCTGTTTACCACCCGCGACAGGACCGTCTATGATTCATTGGACCGGCGTAAAGCTTATACGACAGCACAATATACCGAACTGTTGATGGATAAGCTTTATACAAAAGTGATTTGCCGCCTGCCTTTGGACAAATGGCCGGAACCACTGACCCGCGCATTTAAAAAAGCTAATCAAACAATCTATGTTCAAATGCAGGGCGTTGACGAGTTCCACGTTACCGGAAACTTCAAAAACTGGGATTTCTGGTCCAGATTACCTAATATAAAGGTCCCCGCATTAGTGCTTGGGGGCATTCACGATGAAATGAATCCGGAGAGTATGAAAAAAGAAGGGCGCTTATTGCCAAATAGCCGCACATACCTTTGCCCGGAAGGAAGCCACATGGCCATGTATGACGACCAGCAACGCTATTTCAATACCCTGACAACATTTTTAAAAGAAGTAGACCAGGGTGAATTTAAAGCCGATACCAAGTAAGCCGGAGAAACTTGAACGGGTCTCGCATGACATGTACATGCGGGACCTTTCACTTTTAATCCAAAGTCATGTCAGTACAGGTCCGGTACGTGGAACGAATCAATTGAGCTTAGGCCACGCTTCGCCACTGCACTGCCGTTGCTTTGAAAATTCAATGTTTTAATTGCTGGATTTGATAATTTCAATTGATGTCTATCAGCGCACTTATAGCACTTATCAGTCAGTTGATTTTTAGATCAGGTAAGACAAAGCGAAATTTGAGGAGTTGTGTGATAACCTTTACATACTTCCTTAACTAATGAAAACTATACTAATATTTGATCCTGATCCCGACTTGTTGGAGATTATATGTCTTGCCCTCGAACTGGAAGGTTTCGCTGCAATAGGTCTCCATGATCTTAATACTGATCTGATGGCTTTAATCGAACGTCATGAACCGGATCTGATACTTTTAGATTTTGCTTATGCCGGCAAATTTTGTATTGAATGGTGCCGCCATATTAAACGTTTTTACCCGACCTTGCCGGTCATTGCAGTAAGTTGTAATTATAATATCGGTGAGACCTATTTTGGTTATGGGTTTGATGACTGCATCTGCAAGCCTTTTGATCTGGAACGTCTTTATGCAACAGCGGACAGGTATACAAACCTGTTGTACCAGGCTATTTGAGCTGAAAATTATAGTATCGGGTGGCCCGCACGCTATTTCTAACTAACGCAGCTTCACTTCAACGGCAATGTTAAGCCTGTTTAACACTGTTTTCAATAGCGTTAACAAACCGACCCGGTCCGAAAGATAACTTTGCTTCATTATTGTTAAAAAATCTTGATTAAATCTACTATGTCACAAAAAATTATCCTCCTGATCGCCGTCGTATTGTTTTCGTATGCCGCCCCCGCCAAGGCCGGTCCGCTCTTAACACCCCAGGACAGTGTGCCGGTGCTAAACCGGCAGGCACCAGAATTTCATTTGAAAGATATTGAGGGAAAAGTCGTTTCCTTATCGGATTTCAAGGGAAAGGTGGTTGTTCTTGACTTTTGGGCCACTTGGTGTGTGCCTTGCCAACAAAGCTTTCCGGCAATGGAAAAAGCTTTGAATCATTTTGCGCTAAATAAAGATGTCGTCTTCCTCTTTATTGATACCCGCGAAACATCACCCGGCTTTCAGAAGATCGTAAAGGCACAAATGGAAAAAAATCAATACGACTTCCATGTAGTTTTTGATGAGACAGGTCCTGCAGGTCTGCAAAATAAGCAATACCTGGCCTATGGCATGCCCGGCATCCCAACAAAATTCATTATTGACGCAAATGGTATCATCCGTTATCAGCTGATCGGTTATAATCCAAAACAGTCAGCAGCAGAAAGTGCAGCGGAATTGATAAGTTTCGTGGAACGGACCAAAGCGATGGTTAATTAAAGGATCGGCACCGCTCTCTACAGACTGTTAACCATCGTTAACAGTCCAGATTTAAAGTCTAATGTTAAGTATTTTTGTTCCCGGTGAAAAAGAGATTGAAATTTGTTTTTTTGATTGCTACGGTTACGGCCTGTGGCACTATCCTATGCCAGCTTTATTGGGTTTATTTCAATTATAAAACCAGGAAGGAAAATTTTATACAGGCCGCCAACTATGCGCTCAGGCAGAGCATCGACCAATATCAATTGGGCCAGAATAAGTTGCCGACCTCTTTAAAACATAAAAACCCAACCCTTACTTTTTTCATGCGGACCTTACCGGATAACGATCCCCTGGCTTTGGATACGCCGGATTCCAAACGGCGCTTCAGTGCAGAGTTCGCTACCGTGGCTGTAGACCGGCAGCATCTGCCTGAAGTTATGGCACTGGTGGGCAGACTGTTGTCACAGCAAAAGCATATGCCGTTGAATATTGATACTTTGACCACGATCTTCAACCGGCAGTTACGACGCGGGAATGTTAACCAGCATTTCCGGCTGTATACAGACAAAAAACAGAATATGGTATCGCCAGGTCAGGTAGCCGCTATGGTGAACTTTTACAAAGACCCGGTTTTGATCAGGGCCGAAATGATTGATGGTTACCATTATCTGATGATCAGCAATTTTTTTCCCGCACTGTTGTCCTCCATGATGGTTATGCTGTCCGCAGGCAGCCTTTATTATATGAGCAGAATAATCAAGCGGCAGATGATGCTGGATACGATGAAGTCTGACTTTATTAATAACATTACGCATGAACTTCGTACCCCGGTAACCATATTAAAATCATCGAATGAAGCATTGGCCAATTTTGGTGCAGCAGATGATCCCGAATCGCTCAACAGATACCTGAGGATGAATGCCTCCGTACTCGATACCCTGGACACAGATATCGAGCGGATACTGGAATTTAGTCGTTCTGAAGAACAAAAGCAGACGCCGGTTTATGAAAAGGTGATGCTGTTTGAGGCCGTTCAACAGGTCACCCGGCGCTTCGAAATGACCGAAAATTTGAACTTACGGATAGGGATCGATGCTTCTTTTGAGATAATGACCGATCCGTACATGCTTGGAATCATACTGGTGAACCTGGTCGATAATGCGATCAAGTATTCTCCCGGCGGAGCCCGGATCGAAATGATGGCGGAAAAGCTTCCGCAGAGCTGGAAATTAATAGTGCGGGATTACGGTCAGGGTATACCCGGCCCTGAACTCCCTTATATTTTTGATAAATTTTACCGCGTGTCTACCGGCGATGTACATGAGGTTAAAGGCTATGGTATCGGTCTGGCTCATGTCAGGCAGTTAGTCACCGCCATGAAAGGAACCGTGCGCGCTTACAGTGAATTGGGACACGGAACAACATTTAAACTTACATTTGAGCGGGCATGGAAAAGATAGATGTGCTACTGGTTGAAGACGAGCCGGTGTTGGCAGGCATAGTCAAGGAATCTCTTGAGAGGCGTGGCTTTGTCCTCCATGTCGCCAGGAACGGGGTCGAGGGTTGGACAATGTTTAAGACCGTTAAACCGGACGTCTGCGTCATCGATGTCATGATGCCACGCAAAGATGGTTTTACACTTGTATCGGAGATCCGGGTGATCGATGACCAGGTGCCAATCATTTTTCTGAGTGCCCGGACGCAAACGGAGGATGTATTAAAAGGGTTGGAAACCGGCGCAGACGATTACATGAAGAAACCCTTCAGTATGGAGGAACTGATCTTGCGGTTAAAGGTGCTGGTTCGGAGGAAAGCATCAGGCTCGGCTTCTGCTGTCACCCCGGAGATGCAGATCGGAAATTATCGTTTCCGTCACCAGTATCAGGAACTCTTGTTTGGTTCGAAGGCCACCTTTTTGTCGCAACGCGAAGCTGACTTGCTTCTACTGCTTGCCCAGCACAAAAATGTACTGCTTGAACGGCGGTTGGCACTCATCAAAATTTGGGGAGAAGATAATTGCTTTAATGCCCGTAGCATGGATGTTTACATCACACGGCTTCGTAAACATTTTAAAGAGGAAACTACAGTGGAAATAATCAATGTTCGCGGGCAGGGTTATTTGCTGAAAATAGCCGCTGTTTAAAAGCCGCCAGGTCTTCATATAAAGCTGCAATTAATTTAGCGGATAAAAAAGACCCGGTTACATCGGGTCTTTAAAACAAAACACAACTATCCCATTATTTTGAAGCCACGATATTGATATTGAGAATAAACTCGTCATCGATCACCTTATCACCGATGCTTTCGAAAAAACTTTTAGACCCGAATTTCATATTGTATTTCGTACGGTCAACTTTAACATTTGGCGCCTTTGCACTCATTGTATTTCCGGTTAATTTATAAGCTGCGGTAAAGGAAATAGGGTTGGTGATTCCTTTTATCGTCAGGTTTCCTGTTACGTTAAGATTTCCGTTGCCTGCATCTGAAATACGGGTTGCTGCAAATTGAGCGGTTGGATATTTATCCACGCTAAAGAAATCTTCAGATTTTAAATGCCCCAGTAGTTTGGTTTTATAATGGAACTCGTATTCCGTAAGGTATCTCCGGCTTATGATGATTTTTACAATGCGCCGCGCCGGCAATTTGTGGTATTACTCGATCAGGGCGTGGAAATAGAAAATTCTTTGGGCGAACGGCGCTTATTTCCGCCCGGGGAGATCTTGTTGATGGAAGACGTCACAGGTAAAGGTCACCGCAGCCGTATTATAAAACGCGCGGAAAGAAACTCGTTGTTCATCATTTTAGCGGAGTGATCGGCAAAAATGGGAATCCGGCTGGCGATTTTCATCAGGAAGGCCCGCCTGCATTAATCTGGTAATAACACATATCATTAATATGATATGCATCGAAGCCTTTGCCTCCCGAAATTTGTTGAATGCAACATGAACGTATAAAACAAGTTTTTCCAGTCACTGATTTAATTCCCGGCATAGCGTGTATGCTGCTGATGTTTCAGGCTTATCTTATCGCTCCTCTGTCTCCGACCCTGACAAAAGATTTCAGTTCTTCTTTAGTAAACCTGGCTGTGCCTGCGTTTGCGATCCCATTTGCGATCGCCGCCGGTGGAATGGTTTTCCTGAAGCCTGCTGTAAATCCCCGCAAGTATTTTCTATTTTCCCTGGCAGCGCTTTGTGTAGGTACCTATATGCTTAGTCTGGCCACATCCGCAGGGGTATTCTTATTGATCAGGGCACTGACTGGCTTTGGGACGGGTGCGATGTTGCCCTCGGCAATACTGTTGTCTTTACGGCCTTATGAGAATAAGCGATCTCTTAAATATATGGTGCTGATCATTTTTGCATTGGCGACCGGTATGACTTTTGGACCAAGCTTAGGGGGATGGTTGAATGACATCATTGGCTGGAGATGCCTTTACCGGTTCACCAGGATGCTGGCTGCATTGCTTTTTTTGATCTATTTCCTGAAGGACAGACAAGAAAGGTATGAGGGAGTAGCACCATTCGTAATAAGAGCGGCTGGAAGGTCAAGATCAGATCGGAATAGCAGGTATATCTACAGCTTTGTTTATTTAACGGGAGTATTCCATTCTGGCGTATTTGTCTGGATCAGTTATTATTTCACCACACATTACGGGTTAAATGAATTTCACATCGCCACTGATTTATTTATTTTCGGCCTGCCCGGCTTTGTGGTCACCCTACTGATGTATCGTTATCAACTGGATAAAAAGGTTATTACGATCCTTTATGCGGCACTTGGTCTGACAGTTGCCGGTCTCCTGGCATTGATGAGTAATTTACCTTTGTGGCTGGCAGAAAGCTTACTGGGCATCATGTCCGTTGGGTTCGGTTGCAGTCAGCCCTTGTTTATTGGCATACTGAAATTGCCACGCGCAGGTTTATCGCCGATAGGGCCTGTGGCTAAAGGGTCCGGATATCTTTTTGCGGGTTATGGCAGCGGGCCCTTAATAATGATCGCGTTGCTCAGTGTTGATTTGAGTCTCGCCATGTTTTTTTTGATCTTGCTGGTCTCAGCGCTGGTCTACATTTCCAGTCGCGTCTGGAATATAAGCGGGCGTAAAGGCTTAACCGTTTTACCCGTCGCTAAATAATACACATGTAATTTTTGAATGGTTCGGGCCATCAAAGCTCGAAACATTCGTGTCACGCAGTTAACGGGCAATAACTGCTGCATGATCAGAATATCCGCTTCTTCTATCTTTGATGGAATTTCTTATCTGCCGGATTCTTCCGATTACCTCTCAAATGCCAGGGAAATTAAGCTTACAATACCTTAATTTATTAACCTATGTGAATGCATCCTGAGAATGGGTAACTGATCTTTGCTGTCCGAAAAGCCTGTTGCAGTATTTCTTTTACCGCGTCTAGCAGGCCTTCGACAGGCCACCGGCTGGTTAAGGTCATGGTGAGACTATCATTCAAAGTGGTAACCCGAAGCTTTGAACGTTATGATGGTCTGGACCATTGGGATGGGATGATTAAGCAACACAAACGCTGACGGAAATGTGTTTTTGGCAATTTTTAAAGTTCGTCGCGCAGGCAGTAAATCTGAATACATTTGCGTTATAGTTGCAGTATGTAGTATTATTTTAATGATAACGCTTATCACTTATCTGATCACAGATGTCCGCATGATCCAGCGTTTTCTATCTAAATTGCAGCACGATAAAACGTCTGACCGGCCTTCCGCCACCAGTATACATTACGCTGCCGGAGTCGGCTGATAAGTCATCACAGCCGGCATATATTAACTAACAGAGGGACCGGTACAGATTTTAATAGATTGAATATTAAAATGAAAACGATATGATCACAATATCTTATCCACGAAACGGCCTTGATGTTACTGGCTGGAAAGAGCGATTAGACGGGACTTCCTTAAGATACGAATTCATCATAGATGATAATGCTACGGTGCCCCAGCTGGTTGACAGCGGAAAAGAGGCAGAAGGAATACCTGCCATAGAAGCCTACTTAGAAAGCCTGGAGCAATTTGTAAAGGATTGGTACGATGACCGCTGTGATAAGTATGACTTCGATCCGGACGCTACGCCGAAGATTAATGGCATCAAAGGATAAAGCGGCAGGTTTTGCAATTGCTAAACTATCAAAATATTTACGTGTATGGAACAAAGAGCACCACTACCGCCATTTACTTTAGAAACGGCGCTACAAAAAGTTCAGTTGGCAGAAGATGCCTGGAACAGCTGCGACCCTGACCGGGTTTGCCTGGCTTATACCGTTGACACGGAATGGCGAAACCGGGCCGAATTCATTAATGGCAGGGAGGAAGTAAAGGCTTTTTTAAGCAAGAAATGGCAAAAGGAACTTCATTATAAGCTGAAAAAAGAACTCTGGAGTTTCCATGAGAACCGGATCGCGGTACGTTTCCAATACGAATGGCAGGATGCGGCCGGGCAGTGGTACAGAAGCTATGGTAACGAGCTATGGGAATTTGATGAAAACGGCCTGATGCGAAAACGATATGCAAGCATCAATGACCTGGCCATCCATGAGAATGAAAAAACATTATGATGAATAGTTGGCCGGCGATATGAATTATGAACAAATAGCATTTACCGACGCGGTAAAGAAATTACAAGAGTTACACGGGAGCCGTACGGCCTACGCAAGGATGGAAAATGGTTACCATGAAGATGGTCTCACAGAGTCCGAAGAGCGTTTCATTAGCAGCAGGGACAGCTTCTATATAGCTAGCGTAAGCCAAACGGGATATCCTTATATACAGCACCGCGGAGGGCCGAAGGGTTTCATTAAGGTACTGGATGACTCCACGCTCGGGGTGGTCGATTTCAGTGGCAACAGGCAATACATCTCTGTTGGTAACGCAGCCGACAATTCTAAAGTGTCCTTGATCCTGATGGACTATCCGCAAAGAGCCCGGCTTAAGCTGTTCGCAGATATAAAGATCGTCGGGATATCGGAGGACCCGGAACTTTTTCAAAAACTTGACCCGGCGGGATATAAACACAAAGCTGAACGAATGTTACTTTTTTCGGTAAAAGGTTACAATTGGAATTGCCCGCAACATATCACACCCCGATATACCTTGGAAGAAATAGAAGCAGCGTTCGCGGAAAGAAACGGCTATGTACAATCCCTGGAGGAAGAGATTAAGCGTTTGAGGATGTTGCAGAGACATAGCCTCCCTGGTAATTAAAACAGATCAATCGGGCTTAAATAATAACAGTACACCTACGCTAATAAAAAGAAAGGTAATAACATGACCACTGAACCAACGTATACACATTCTGAATTTAAGGCAGCGCTGCACGGAAAATGCCCTAAATGCCGCACTGGCAATATGTTTTTAACAAATCCAATGACGTTCTTCGGTCAGAAAATGAATGAAAGGTGCCCGCATTGCAATTTTCAGTTCGAGATTGAACCCGGATATTTCTATGTAGCCATGTTTGTGAGTTATGGAATGAATGTGGCCATCATGTTAACGTTTGCCATGACAACTTATATTGTTACTCATAGTTGGAACCCATGGGTATATGTGGTGGCGACATTGGTTCCTGCTTTTCTGTTCTGGCCATTTACCTTTCAATATTCCCGCATCATCCTGTTGTTCTGGTTGACACCCGGTGTTCATTTTGAGCCGGAGCGCGCCAGGCCCGATTATCGTAAGGAACATGCCTGATAAGGTCAAGAGATCAATGATGATTCCGGTTATATTACCGTGTCTGGTAGCAGTGATGAATTCATCTGGTCATAAAATATGGTATATAAGATGAGGCTGTTTAGCCTTTAAACCGCATGCCGATTCGAATGCAGTCTATGTATTTGGAGAACCCAGTGTTATTTGACAGCAATAGAACAGGTACGCATGGGTTCGCGCTGGTTTAATAACCAAAATCTTCCAGGCAATTATTTGCACGGCTTAATCGTTGTTTTGCCGGGATAGCAATCCGTTGAAGTTCCGAAGGATACCAAAAGTATTGGACGGCCGCCATGAAAATTATCTTTAAAGTACTGAGTAGCTGTGGCGACTATCACACACAATTCCACCATATCTATTTTGAATATCGGAATGTTTTCCTCTATGAATCATGTCATTTGTAAATGACTTCCTGTAGGGAAACCTTCAGGCTGGTTAATAGTTAGCCATTCGAAAAAACGTCACATAACTTTACGGTAATCTACCATTTTCACCCCGCCTGCCATTTAAAATTGTTTACCCGAATGTCCGGGTGTCTACGCCGCTGATAAACAAAATAGGAGATGTAGGTTGTCAAATTTGGATGGAACCGGGGTGGTATTAATAAGCAGCGGTAACGTTAAAATTTCAGGGGATTGGCTTGCTTGCCGCTTACGGCAAGCAAGCTTAATAACCCACTGGAACATTTCTTAGACCGTTCGGTCCAGGCAGGTCAAAAGTTGTCACTTGGTAGGGCCTTAATTTGAGTGGCTGCTGGTTTAGCGCTACTTAAGGATCCTTTCCCGCGTATTGGTGGCTGAACGATCAATTAACCGGTGTTACTTGTTCCGGGCACTGCGGCCAATTTTTGGCTAAGATTTGTTCAAGAAATTTGATCTCTTCCGGATAAGCTGTATTCTTACGCTTCCCGAAATATAGCGTATCTTCCACGGGTGGACTTCCTTCCCAGGCTATTTTTATGGAATTGCCTGCGATCTCATTGCAGCAGAGGAAATCCGGGACCACAGCAAATCCCTTACCCGTTGCCATGCAACGCAGGATTGAACCAAGGGATGGCAAAACATATTTCGGCCTGAAGCTGGGCAAAGTATCAAAGCTGGCAGACCAGAAACGGTTGAGGTGTTCGATGTCGGAAGCGGTGGTATACCAGTTCTGACCTGAGAGCCAGTCCCGGAACGCCGGCCGGTCACCTTTCAGGAGGAGTTCATCAAACTCAGTGGTCTCCGTCTGGTTGCCACAGATCAGGACGAACCGCTCTTTGGCGAACGGCTTGTATTCCAGGTTATGCTGCGTGCCTTTTTGAGGGGTGAGAATTAAGTCTAAGGTGCCATTGTTCAGCTCCTGAAGCATTTGGGGATAATCGCCGAACCTGGTAACCAGGTTGAAAGGTAATTCGGAAATATGAGCTTCAAGCATATACTGGAAGATCCCGGTAGACATTCCTATGCTAACTGTCGGTTTTTCCATTTTAGATTTTCGGTGAAGATTGTGCTCTGCCTCTTCCAGCTTGTTCATATGGTCAATGATAAAATTATAAAGCATGGTACCCCGCTCCGTCGCTACCATTTTCCGGGTATCACGGTCGAAAAGACGGTGGCCGGCATATGATTCCAGCGAACTTAGATGAAGGCTAACGCCAGGCTGGGAAATAAACAAGGCTTGTGCTGCCGCAGATAGCGTTCCCGCTTCATAAATGACTTTAAAGGTTCTGAACCATTCTAAATTGATCATAGCTGTAGGATTAAGGTTTTAAGATTTTTGTTTTATTGGTAGTGAACGCTTGTCCGGGTTTGTGCCCTTGCAAACGGACGTTAAAAGAATATTGATGTTTGTCTGGTGCGTCAGTCATATCGACATCCGGCGCCAAGGATTTAAACCCTTTCATTCAGCCAGAGCAGTATGTCCCTGATAACGATTTCGTTAAACTTATCATTCAGCAGGTCGTGGTAGTGCCCTTCATATAATTTAAGCTGTTTGTCAGCTGAAGATGCATGTTCCATAAAATATTCGCTTCCCGCTGGCTCAGTGGCCTTATCCGCCGTGCCATGCAGTATCAGGATGGGAAGTTTGATTGCCGGCATTTCTTTTTTCAAGTATTCCCCTGCAAGTAAAAGTTGCTGCATGGTTTTGGCCGGCTGCTTTTCATTTTCCAGCAGCGGGTCTTTGTCCATCTTAAAAACGAGCGATTTATCACGCGAAAAATCTGTGTTATTCAGTTTCACAAGCCGGGTATGCGGTATGATACGCGCCAGAAATTTCATTGCCGCAAGGGCAAATCCGGGCGCAGGGATCTGAAAAGCAGAACTTTCGGAAATAAGGCCCTGCAGCTTGAACTGGTTTTGCACTGCATAAGCAGACGCGAAAACGCCGCCTGCACTATGACCGAAAAGAAATATAGGTTTTGATGGACATGTAGAACTGGCAATATTCATTAACAGGTCAATGTCTGCAAACACATCGTGATAATCCGCGATATAGTACCGTTCTCCCTCGGAGCGGCCACGGCCGGCAAGGTCGATCGCGAAAACTTCAAATCCATTCTCTTTTAGCTGGGCGGCAAATTCCTGGTAATATCCACTGTGAGAATTTAACCCGTGAATGATAAGAACAATGCCCTTTGATTTACCCGCCGGCAGCCAGTTCCGATAAAAAACATGCTGCCCTTTTTGGTTAGTGAATGTTGATGGCTTGGGTTGATATGTTGTTTCCATGACTATGGTATAGTCAAATACGTGCCATAGTCATTAAAATCCACGGGTTAACCCTTTAATTATATAATTAGCTGATAATTAGATGTTTGAAAATTTAAAAAAAATCGAATAAAAACGAAATTGCCGATAAACTCCAATTTTTTCGGAGGCCATTCGGATAAGACTCTGAAAAAACTGGAGTTGAGCGATGCTGGGATGGGCTCCGCAGACTATAATTTGGAGAACTATCTGGCTAAGATAATTGCAGGGTAGCGGTTCTTTTTATGGATAAAAGTCAAAAATGCTGCGCCGGTCAATTTCCTGCGGGACCTAAATAATCTTCCTTTTTGACACCTAATTTAGCCATTCTTGACTCCAGCGTCGTAGGCTTAAGATTGAGTAATTCCGCTGCGCCGCTATTTCCGCGAATCCGCCCTTCTGTTTTTTTGAGAACAGAAATAATATAGGCCTTTTCCGTTTGACGCTGGATGTGCTTTACATCTTCCAATGTTTCTATACCGGCATTTTCAGACTGTTCTGCCGGGGTACCGGTAAGGTGTTGCTTTAATTCCAATTCAGAATCCCCGCTGTTGAGGATAACGGACCGCTCCAGCACATTCTCCAATTCACGAATATTGCCCGGCCACTGATAAGCGAGCATGGCATCTATCATGGAAGCCGAAATACCGTTGAACTCTTTATGGAAATTATTGCAAAACTTGTGGGCAAAAAAGGTGATCAGGTCCACAATGTCGCTTTTCCTTTCCCGTAGGGGAGGTAAGGTTATCGGAAATACGTTCAGACGATAATACAGATCAAGCCTGAACTTTCCATCGGCCACTTCTTTCTCCAGGTTGCGGTTGGTGGCGGCCACGATACGGACATCCACTTTCTTCGGCGTATTGCTGCCTACATAATTGATTTCCCTTTCCTGTAATACACGTAGCAGTTTAACCTGCATCTCTAAGGGTAATTCTCCTATCTCGTCCAAAAAAACAGTGCCTCCTTCCGCTTGTTCGAACCTTCCTTTTCTTTTTTCAACAGCTCCGGTGAATGCCCCCTTTTCGTGGCCGAATAATTCTGATTCTATTAAAGTGACTGGTATAGCACCGCAATTTACTTCAATGAACGGCCCTTTTTTCCTGGAAGACAGTTCGTGAATAGCGTGTGCAACTTTTTCTTTTCCGGTCCCGCTTTCTCCAAGTATCAAAACTGAGGTATTGTAAGGCGCTACCTGGGTGGCAAAATCTAATGCAGCCAGTAATAGCGGGTGCTTTCCGATAATACCTTTAAATTCCTGGCGATTCGGCTCTAAACTGGGCACAATATGGGTAGTAACAGGTTTTATCGTAGGCGATTCAGCGCCTGACAACATCATTTTATCAGTGACTTTAGTCAAGCAGTTCTTGAATAGCCTTAATACGGCTACATGTTTTTGTGTGTACACCTCGCGCTCACGGCTATAAAAGCTATAATCTACCGTTGATCCATTGCTGGTAACTACCTGGAACCGGAGAGATGAGCTTATTTTAAAACTATTAAGCCATATCTTCTGCAAGGGAGTAAAAGTGGTGTGCTCGTCTGACACCCCTTCATAACCCCCACTATCGGTCACCGGGTAACTGTCTTTAAGTATCCCGGAAAGGGTGCTGCTGCTTAGTCCCGCAATGGTCATTAATTCCTTTTCCCCAATATACTGGTATTCATCATACCCAACTCTTAAATATCCGGAATCAGTAAACTGGCCGGCATCTGCCGGACGACTGCCCGAAACGACAAGATCGAACGGTATAAACATCCGTATCGCCTGTGCAACTTTCAAAAGTTTTTCTTTAGCATCTGAAGTTTCATTACCGATATCCGCTAAATGTTTTTGCAAAAGCACTTCCTGCCGTAATCTGGACTCCATAGCATTCCTTTGCCGGTACGAGGCAATATCAAGCGTTACCAGCAAGTCTTTTTCCCTGAACGGTTTGATGAGAAATCCGTAAGGATCGGTGGCCTTGGCTTCTTCAAGTATCTTTTGGCTGGAATTTGCAGACAAATATATAAAGGCGATATTATCGTCGTTAAGCTTCCTGGCCAGGTCTATGCCCGACCGTTTGCCGTCTAATTGAATATCCAGAAGTACAAGATCCGGTTTCTGAATCCGCAGCTGCTCATCAGCATCTTCGGCTGATGAGGCAATGCCGGTTACGGTGTAGCCTGCCTGTTCCAAAGTTAAACGCAACGCGTTGGCTACCACAAATTCATCTTCAACGATCAATATTTTCTTATTCATATTCACTTATACTAATTATTAAACGTTCACGGTCAGTTGTTACTATACAGCGAACCGGACCGTTATATGTACACCATTTTTATTCTCGATCCTGAAACTGCCCTTTAGTTGCTTGGACAGCCCCTGAATCAGATCAAGGCCCAGGGAGTTATGTTCCATAGCGTCCACACCTGCCGGTAAACTTGCAATAAAAGAACGATAATGATCAGCAACAGTGCCCCTCCTGCAAGTATAATTTTTTTATTTGTGTCCGCTTCGCGCGCTGTGATCTGCTGCGACTGGTACTGGCTGTGATCTGAAATTTTGTTGCGTTCCCTTTTACCCGCCTCATATTGCACTGGGAATTCGCTTAAATTTTTAATGCAATTAAACGCCTGATCGGATAAGTTTTGCCCCGGTTGCAGCTCATCAATGACCTTAATATATCGTTTCCCGGCTTGGTGAGCGTGATACAGTTTATGGTAGTACCGCCCTATCAGATCCCGGCTGATGGTTTGCATAGAGACGGCGGCGATGCAGGGTAACAACTTTTGCCTGGCAACACCGCAGTATCCGCTATTTTCAGACTGTGCATTAGCTTTGGTCATGCCCGGCAAAATACAGAAAACCACCCAGACAGCGGGCAGGAACTTTTTTCGAGCGATGCTGTGAGATTTTAAATTCATAGCGGATATCATCGAATATAGCCAGGTGAACCAGGTTCTGATCTTGTTAAACGAATGTACCGAATATTCGCCTATAATAAAAAACTGACCGGAATGACTGTTATTGATTACCATCCGACGAATGTGGCTACGGAAGGATGAACGGGTTTTATGATATTATCCTGTGGTTGACTGAGCATCGGTGTGCTGCACAACGCGTTTGGATTCAAAGCAATTTGAATGGTACTTACCAGCGGAAATCGTACGATAAAGAACTTTTTCATAAACTTGGAATGGTTAAGGCACTGGTAACCCCCGGCAGAGGCCGGAAGAAGTATGCGATCATGAATGCCAGGACGGAAATGATCAGGCCGAAAAGGAAAATACTGTAGGCTTTTCGCAGAAAATCAAACTTCTTCCTCAGTACTTTACCCTGAGCATAGATATTTCGCGCCAGTGTATCATAAAGAAAACTTTGGCTGGACATAGCCTGGTGCAGACTGTGCAGATATTCTTCTACTTCCATCTTATAGTAATTACCATAATAAAGCAGGTTAATTTCCCTTTTTTCCATCTCCGGTTGGATAAATCTTCCCGCTGGTACCGAAGGACGGGTGGCAAGGATAGAAAAAACGGTCGAAAGAAAACTGGTACCCAGTAGTAGGAAAGTTGGTAAGCTCAGGTAAGTATTCTCCGGCAATTTACGCAGTACCAGGCTGATGATCGCCGACATGATGATTGAATTCGCCGTAATCAGGATATGCGCTTTATTGTCGGCGACGGAAATCAGGCGCTCGTTATAAGAACAAACGACCCGGAACAGGGTATCGATCCCTCTTTCCGTAGCTTCTTTCTCCGGGTGCGCTATAACGCCTCTTTTTTCAGCCGGCTCAGCATGCTTTTCAGCAAGAGCCAATTCTCGCATCCATAGCTCTTTTTTCAGTTTCGCAAGGTTACGGTTCCGCTTTGGTGTAAATTCCGTACGACCATATACCGTGTAGTACTTATGGTTTTCAAAAGCCGTAACCCGCTGCCTCAGCCATTCTGTTTTCCCGATCTCCTGATGTTTGAAAAATTCTTCTTCCAGTTTTAATGCCCGATTCTTATCCAGAAATGATTTTTGGGACATATAGCTGTGGCAGGCATCAAATAAGATCTCTTCTAACTTTCCGGACGGGTAGTTCTCGGAAGCTTTCGCCACGAGCAGGGCAGGAATAACCCGCAAAGCCTCATCCCCGGCTTTTTCCTGGACCAGGAAGTTCCTGGCCAGTTCCGCTGATGCCTCCTCCGAATGTTCCGGTGACTCCAGAAAACCCGTATATTGGAACCAGGCGGCGATCTTCAGGAACTGCGTATCCGTCTTAGGAAGTCCGCTTTGCGCTGCGATTGATTTAATCGCCTTCAGTACCGATTTGGTGTGTTGCAGATCATGAAAGTAAATGCCGGCTATAACGTGGGCCTCATAATATGCGCTGACATATTTTTCCGCATTTTTTACCAAGTCGTTATGTGCCATAGCATGGGAAATAATTTGGGCTAAAGCTACAACTCGCAACCTGTTCAATATAAAACTGCTCCATCATACGGCTTATAACTGTTATCACTATTATTATAGCTATCCCAGGTTCGGTAAAGCTCAGGAAGCATTTAGCGTATGAAGAAGAACAGGTAGTATTAAACTTATTCGATCTGTAGGTAATGCAGTGATATGAACAGACGACCTGTGCCGGAGGAGCGGCGGATGGTTTAGGTAGTGGACAACACCATGTAAATGTTGAGCTATTATAAAACTAATACCAGTTACTATATAAATGGTATACCAGTGCCATCAGATCGACTTATTTTTGACGGGAAGCTGATATCGCTGAAACATTTAAGAATTTATATCACCGGTTAACTACCCGATGTCAACCACAATAAACAAAACGGAATATGATGAAAATAGCTAAAAACAATGATGCACTTTACGTTAGTTATAAAACAGTAACGGTTGGGGGCGTAGAACTATTTTACCGGGAGGCCGGAGATCCAAACAAATCCACTATCTTATTACTTCACGGGTTTCCGTCGTCGTCCCACATGTTCCGCAACCTGATCGAACAGCTCTCCACAGAATATCATTTGATCGCGCCGGACTACCCCGGTTTTGGCTATAGCAGTTGCCCGGGCCCTTCCGCTTTTGATTACTCCTTTGACCATTTGGCAGAGGTCATAGAGCAATTCATCGATGCCCTGAGGCTGCAGCATATTAGCTTTTATATGCAGGATTACGGCGGCCCGGTCGGTTTCCGGGTAATTAAAAAAAGGCCTGAACTGGTCAAAAGCCTGATCATTCAAAATGCCAATGTATTTTTAGAAGGCCTCGGGCCCGATGTACAGAAGATCGGAGCGCTGACAGCAGCCGGGGATTTCGCAGGCCTGGATGCGGCAATAGAGTATATGATGTCACTGGAGGGTATTAAGGAACAATATGTTTCAGGAACCCTGCACCCGGATCGTATCAGTCCTGACAGTTATTATACGGACCATTTCTTTTTTGGACAGCCCGGTAAAAAAGCCGTTCAAAAGATACTTTTTGCCAACTATGGCAGCAATTTCCCAAAATACCCGGAATGGCAGGCATATCTACGCCAGCACCAGCCCCCCGTGCTGATCGCATGGGGTAAAAATGATACCATTTTTCCGGGTTCCGGTGCTTTGGCCTATCAAAAGATGCTGCCGGATGCAGAGATCCATTTATTCGACGGGGGGCATTTTTTGCTTGAAGAATATGGAATAGAGGTTGCGAAGCTGATCAGATCTTTTTTGGAGAAAAAAGCGGCTGTATAAATCCAACAACTGTAATATCACTACTCCAATAATGTTGTACTGGACATGTCGGCGTCAATAAGCGCATGACCAAATAAAAATCTGGGCACCCACAGCGCCACACAATATTGACCACATTTCCTTCCAATTTCGGTTAAATAAAAGAAGACCGCCGGCTGCCCCGGCGATCTCTTTTACCCCTCGCAAATACTTCTGAATATTTGCTTCATATAGGGGAATATATGTCTTAAACTCCTGTTAATGAGGCTAATTAATTATATATCAATTTAATGATAACATGTATAATTAGCATGATATACAAAAAACTTCCCGGGTATCTACTTTTGAAATGTCGCCGGTGATGATCAACAATCCGGTAGAAATTTATCCAAATATTTAAATCATAAATTTTTTAGAATCATGAAAAATCAAACTACTTACCACTTTACCGACATCAACGGTGTCAACATTTTCTATCGCGAAGCAGGACCTAAAGATGCCCCAACCCTCGTATTACTTCATGGCTACCCGGCATCGTCGTTTATGTTCAGAAACCTGATCGACCAACTATCGGATAAGTACCATTTGATAGCAGCCGACTATCCGGGTTACGGCCGGAGCGAACAGCCTTCTATTGCTGAATTCGATTATACTTTTGACAATTATGCGGTAATTATCGAAGAGTTGCTAAGCAAGTTGAACATTACCAAGTACAGCTTGTACCTGATGGACTATGGTGCCCCGGTAGGTTGGAGAATCGCTTCAAAGCATCCTGAAAGGATCGATACGCTTATTGTTCAGAATGGTTGTGCCTATGAAGAAGGTTTGGAAACTTTCTGGGATCCGTTCAAAGCTTACTGGGCAGATCACAGCAATAAAGAAGCTGAACATACTTTAAGTACTTTCCACAATCCTGATGGCCTGAAATGGCAGTACACGCACGGTGTTCCTGATACTTCGGTGATCAGCCCTGATAACTGGGAAATGGACCTCCGCCACCTGGAAAGACCGGAGAACGGGCAGATTCAACTCGACATGTTCTATGATTACGGAACTAACCCGCCCAAATACCCGGAATGGCAGCAGTACTTCCGCGACCATAATCCGGAAATGCTGGTTGTCTATGGAAAAAATGACTACATTTTCCCGGTAAGTGGCGCTGAGGCATACAAGAAGGACGTCAAAAACCTGGAATATCACCTGTTCGATGCCGGTCACTTTGCGCTGGAAAGCCACGGCCATGAGATCGCTGAGAAGATCAAAGATTTCCTGGATCGCAAAGTTAAACAGTAACACCTCTCTTTTACAGGAACTGATGAAATGTAAGTCTCCCGCGACATGGCGGGAGACTTTAGAACCTATACGGCATTGCCTGAATAGGTTGCTCAGCCAAACATTTATCATAAGTATTAAACCATGAAGTCATCTATCAGAACGATATCCGAAACCATATACCTGGTGATCTTACGCTGGGGCGATTCCTCCAGGATGTTATTTACCGAAAGGATTCTCATAACCTGTTGCGGGTTGTTGAGCATAGGGGGTATGATCTTTCATTACGATAACGGGCCCATTAATTACCTGCTCGTTCCGGCGGTTGTTTTTGATATTGGCTTCCAGCATATATTCAGTAAAAGTCTGCAGGGAGAAATAACAACAATGCCAATAGGCATAACCTTGCTTTCGCCGAACCTCGCCCATTACTTTTTTGTAAGAAGGGGCGTTGAGGCAATTTTTAGAAGATCTAAAAAATGCGCTATTGTCATTTGTGGATTCCTTGGCAATACCTTACTGGGAACTTTGGGCATTGAGATCGCCGGGCTACGAGTGCTTTTGCTGCCCGCTGTAACCTTCCTTCAGTTTTCAATAAAGGAACTAACCCGAAAGGCGGGATATCGCACTACCTGACACAAACAATTTATAATAATTCACAAACCAATAAATAATAAAACAATGAAAAAGCTAATTGTATCATCCATAATTGCCCTGACATCCGTAATATGGCTGCACCAGCCTGTCCTTCAACAAAAAAGTGATTGTCCAGGTAATGCTTAACACCGACTTTTACGGGTAAAAAACTTGCCCCGACTGGTCTATGCCATAAAGATTTAGGGCTTTCTTGGTCTCTTCCCGACAGAAAAGAGTAGCCGACGGTTGCCGTAAGGAGCGTATAGGAAGCGATATGTAATTCGTATCTGAACGAGGCTCCCAGTATGGCTTTCGCCTGACCTGGAACGGTACGCACCCCTTCTAACCCAAAGCTAAAATGTGCACCATTGGCAGGTGAGGTTGACGATGAATCTTTCGAAAGAGTGCTGGATGTTTGCGCAAAACTGCTCCACGATGTGCCGCCTATTGCGGCTAATGTCAAATAGAATGTTTTTCATTAAGTTGTATAAAGTTATTGCAGTTGTACAGGGCGCCTGCTGTATTTCCGCGGTTTCAGATATTACGTATGCTGGACAAGGTTTATTACACAGGGGCTGTCTTAACATGCCTGATTCATGGATATTTAACAACTTTTAACAGGTTCAATACTTTAACATACGGCATGAAAATGACAAAAGTTATAATACGGATGATTAACCGGGAATGGGCATGGGCCAGCATTTTAATGCTTAAAACAGAAGTTTAGGCTATTTTAAGAATTACCTGTAAACGCGTGCATAGATATAGTCCAACTGAGATCTTCACAATAGCGTTTTACAGTTTATGTGTTAAGCAGTTCGGCCTGAATGACAGGAACTTCAACAGGGAATTTTAATATTATTGTCAGTCCTTTATTGCTGTCAACAGAAAAGGCACCTTTTAGCTGTGCCGTCAGCCCTTTTAAGAGTGTAATTCCGAGTGTCTTTGTACTTGCCAAGTCGTAATCGGCGGGTAATCCTACTCCATTATCGCTGATCTGCATTTCTATAAACATTCCTGTTCGTTTAACAAGGATTTTAATGGTTCCAATCTGGTCATTTGGAAATGCGTATTTAAGTGCATTGGTGACAATTTCATTTAATATGATACCAACAGGTATGGCCTGGGATACATCCAAAGCGATATCTTCAATCTCGCACACGATCGCCACATTATTAATTTTTTGATTTAAAGAACCGTTCAGCGAAAGAATCAATTCTTTAATGTAGGATGAAAGGTTGATCTGTGTAATATGCTCGGTTTTGTATAATTGATCGTGAATAAGCGCTATCGAGCGGACCCTGTTCTGGCTTTCCAGAATGGCCTGTTGCGCGCTTTCGTTAGACATATAAACGGATTGCGACTGCAGCAGGTTCATGACGATCTGTAAATTGTTTTTGACCCTGTGGTTAACCTCTTTTAAAAGCAGGTCTTTTTCCAATAACAATCTGTCCTTATCTTCCAAAAGCTCATTTTTGTCCGTTACCAGGTGTTGAAGAGCGGTATTCTTTTGATCGATCTCCGACTTTTGCCGGGTAAGCAAAATATTGCTGCGTTGCTTCAATCGATAACGGCTATAGATTAAACCGGTGATGGTCAACAGCATGATACAGCCGCCAATCGTTACGTTTTGGATTAATTGATTTCGCTTCAATCTGCTGTCTTTTATCTGCGCCTGCCGGGTAAGTGAGTCGATATGCCTGTTTTTCTCCAATGTTTCATTTTCAATATGCAAGAGAGAAATCTGGTATGCTCTTTCGACATTTTCGATGGAGTCCTTGATCTCCTGTTCTTTAAGAAAATGCTGCATGGCAGACTTCAAATCCCCCTTTAAGGAAACCAGCTTATAATAACGGTATTCGGCAGTTCTAATACCTGCAATATAATTCAGCTTGTGTGCCATGGTGGCATATAACTCCGTATAATGATAGGCAAGTTTCACCTGTCCTGTCTCCGAATAATAGGAAGCAAGCGAATTGTATGCATTCATGAGTTCTTTAACGTTACCACGGGGAATGCGCGCTATTAATTCTTTAACTTCCTGTGTATATTTCCCGGCCTGCGACAGGCGTTTTGCATAAATCAGGTTATTAAGAAAGTCAACGCTTACCGATAGTTTTTCCAGATCATTACCGGCCCGGCTTTTCATTTCATTGAGTATAGCTAAAGCTTTGGAGAGTTGGTTGGTGTGGGTGTATTCCAATGCGAGTGCCGAAGACTCTGTGTTAATAAAGTCCCTGTCGTTGTAGCGTTTAGCCATCCTCAGTACTTCGAGTGAGTACGGGATTGCCCGTCCATAATCTTCCATTTTGACATAGGTGGAAGCAATTAGATGGTTTATGACGCTAACCTGCAGGGTGGTATCATTAACCTCCCTGGCCGTTCTAAGAGCTAATAGGTTGTATTTTAGCGCATTGTTATAATCGCCCAATCTAAATGATGTCCTGCCGATATTCCAATAGATACCCTCTACAGTTCTGCGACTTACACCTTTTCCCAGATTTAAAGCTTCAAACAGTAACCTAAGTCCTTCCGTAGTTCGTCCCGCCTGGAATAGCAGGTCTGCGTTTGCTGTTAGCAGAAAGGAGAGCCAGAGGGCGTTTCGGTCTTTCCTGAATATGGAAATAGCCTTGTTAATGTAGAATATACGGTCAAGAAGGGTGATAGGGTCTGAAATCGGGTAGTACTGAGCGATAAGGTGATACGATCTTGCCTGCCCGTCACTATTATTGTGATTCTGCGCAAAAGCAAGTGCGTTTTTGGCAATCTTTAAGCCTTGCGCCCTGTCACTTCGTTCGTAAAAAGTTTCTGCACTAAGCAGCATAGCGTTGATGATGCCAAAGTGGTAATTTAGTTTACGGCTGAGAACTGCGGCTTGGGCTGCTAAGTTAATGGCCGAATCAATGTCTTTTTCTCCCTTAGTGGGTTTATAGATCATTAAATGCCCCAAGGCCAGTTGTAACTGAACTCTGTTTGTATCGGCGGTGCTGTTGGCCAATTTTTGCCTTAATACGGGCAAAGGCAATTCGTCGAAATTACTGGTTTGCGCGACTGACTGTATGGCAAATAGAAGCAAGAAAAGGCATAAAAATGCGTTTCTCATGAATTGTGTCGATTATAGGTTCATATAAGTCCGGAACCTTTATTTCCCGAATATAAAACAATAGCAATTAAATGTAAAATTACACCTGTATACGGTAGCCTTACCCTGTTTATCCCATTGATTGTAGGGTAGCTGACGAGGTACCTAATTGCTTTGAATATGTTATAAAAATACAGATATCAGTTGTCGTTTTTTTGATAAAACGGACTGAAACTCTTTACTTTTTCCGTTCGGGATCGCTGATAAGACGGTGTAACCATCACCTCGTCAGTGTTTTCAAAAAAATGGAGGTCAAAGTGAAAGATTTCAAAGGAACTGACCCGCCAGCCCGGGTCTTAAAGATCAACTTAGCGTTTTTCCTGCGGAAAGGGAATGAAGTGGCCGGCCCTGTTCTGCAGAGGGTCTGCTTTATAAAAGAGCAATATACTGCACTTTTTGCTTGGCTTCTTTGTAAAGTCTGAAACTAACATTAAAAAGTGTACTTTGCTGCACTTTTTAATGTTATTACAACTATAAATAATATATTTGTAGTAAATAGAGCAGCATAATGCACTTTGAAAAACTTATAAAGATGATAAAGGAGCGGCGGGAGTCACTCCAGGTTACACAAGAAACGCTGGCAGAATTGTCGGGCGTGGGATTGAGAACCGTTAAGCAATTTGAAAGCGGCAAAGGAAATCCAACATTGATAACGTTGCAAAAACTTGGAGATGCATTAGGCCTCGAAATAACCATGAAAATAAAGACGAAATCGAATAATTAATGAGAACGGCACAAGTATTATTTAAAGATGAAGCAGCCGGTACATTAACCCAGCATGACGATGGATCGTTCTTATTTGCGTATGATCCTTCCTGGGTCGACGATCCGGGCAAAGCGGCCATTAGCCTTACTTTGCCAAAGAGACACGAAGCATATCATTCCGAATTTCTTTTCCCCTTTTTTTATAACATGCTGCCGGAAGGCTCCAATAAGCAGGTCGTGTGTAAACTCAACCGCCTGGACCGGGATGATTATTTCGGGTTATTGATGACTATTGCAAAAAACGATACCATCGGCGCGGTAACCATACATAAAGTTGAAAACGAATGAGTATACCAGAAATTGAATATTGCCCCGGCACATTAGCGTCCGGTTACGATACTTATAGCCGTACTTGCCTCGTCCGCGTTTTCAATGGCAAAAAGGTCAGCCACATTCTACCTTACGATTCACCCGCTTCTAATCCGGAAACTGATGAATTATTTGAAGAAAACAGGAAACGAATGTCCATCTCAGGTGTACAGGAGAAATTCTCGGTCTTGCTGGAAAAGAACAAACTTAGGCTGATTAGCGAGAGGGAGCGCGGAAAATATATTCTTAAACCGATTCCAAATGCTGGCCGAAAATCGGATCAGATGCCGGCAAATGAGCATGTAACGATGCAAATCGCCCGCCAGGTCTACAGTATTGAAACTGCCGAGAATGCCCTGATTTTTTTTAAAAATGGCGCGCCTGCATATATTACCAAGCGGTTCGACGTTAAGCCGGATGGCAGCAAACTGGCGCAAGATGATTTTGCTTCGCTTGCAGGCAGGACACCTCAAACGCACGGTGAACATTATAAATACGAAGGAAATTACCTTGAGCTATTCCAACTGATGGAAAAATTCGTGCCGGCATATAAACTCGAAGCACCAAAGCTATTGAAACTATTAATTTTCAATTATTTATTCTCGAATGGAGATGCCCACTTTAAGAATTTCTCGTTACTGGAAACGCCGCTTGGCGATTACCGTTTCAGCCCTGCTTATGATCTATTGAATAGTCGCATTCATATAAACGACCGGGACTTCGCACTTGATGACGGTCTATTACCAAAAAACATGGCACAAGGTAAATTAAGCCATCAATTCAGTGTGTTGGCCAGGGAAGCAGGTATCGCGGAAAAAGTATTTAATGAAATGATGGAATTAATGGTTTCACAATCAGACGTTGTTGAGCGGTTCACATTTTCCTCGTTCTTAGAAGAAACCACAAAATGGCACTACTGGCAATCCTATCAAGGCCGGCTCAAACAATTGCAAAAGAAATAAGAAAGCTTGTGAACAACCGAGCCTTATTCAACGCTTAAGCAACAAAAGCGCTTAGCCGGATCAAATGTCAAGGGCGGGCCAACCGCTGGAAGCGGACACAACGGCCCGCTTGTGTACCCTTGACGTTTGATTCCGGCGTGGGCTATCTTCGCGACTGCGGTGAATAAGGATTTTATTTTTTCTCACCAGGAGGAAAATCCACAATGCATAACTGTGGCTTGTCAATTAAACAACCGTTGCTTTTTATTCCAAATTTCCAGGTATAGTGCCTTTTTTTTGGGGCTCAGGAATGATGCTTCAATCATCTTACCAACCTCCTTATTACCGGAGGAAAATTTGTTATAGGTATTCCGAACGGCGGTTTCAGGTATATTCATACTTCTTGCCAACACATCAAAATCAGATAATCCAATTCTTTTCTTTTTGCCGTTTATCGTCAGGGCCAGTTCTTCATCGTCCTGTGGATTAACAAGATTTACATTTAAAAGGTCATAGGCAGGGCTTAGGCTTACTCCTTCGTCCCCGTACAGCACAGAGAAGTTCTTCAGGTGCATATCATTGTTGCCTGTCAAAAAAGAAAATAACACCAGTTCAAAATAAGTCAGCGCATCAAAACCAGTTTGAGTACAGTATTTCAGGATAAGCTTACCGATCTTTTCATAAGATCCCTTGTATTTATTTTCTGTTAAAAATTCAGAAAGCTGGCAGAAATCTTCCATGTGAACCTTATGGCCTTTCACCCGGTCAAATCTACGGGCAAGATAAACCAAACTGCCGTCTGATGCCTCCATTAAAGTATGATCACAAGTTGGCATTTTAAACAGGCTTGCCAAATGCATAGTCAGATCTTCTGATTGCGGCATTTCCGGAAAATCAGGATGCTGCGGTTTAAGTATGTATTCTCCCCAAAGTCCTACTATAGTCAGACGGTTGTGCCCCTTCGTTTTTTTCAGGGTAACAGAAAGCTTGGGCTGAACTCCGGTTACAGCGATCCTCTCGTTGATGGTCTGTTCGGCCAATGTTTTAAAAAGTTTATTATTCAATTCCAGCTCAGGGACCTTAGCCGTACCGAAAAATCGCCTTGAACATTTTTCATGATAAGACGATGTACCTGCATCCTGATAACAAAACCAACAATTTGCCATAGCTTAATCTATTTCGGGAATAACCGTTACAGCTCCGATTGCATCCCTGCATGTTAATAGTAATAATTCAAACCGGTCATTGCTTTTGACCTTCCAGTGTGTTGTTGCCAAATCCAGCAGCCAACCTTCCGGTATCAAGCCATCGAAAAAAGCAAACAATACTTTACTTTCATATTTCCGGGTTGACAATGGCAGCGTTAAGCTTACCGGCTTTGCGTTCTTATTCTCTAAATAATCAGCCTGGTAAGTAAATTCGTAACCATCATCAGTTTCCGCTAGTACACCAGCCAGCGTGTCCTGAAAATACACCAAACCTTTCCTACTCATCATTTTTTACCTTTAATACCACTCCGAGTTCTGCGCCAAATAACATCAACACCTGATTCACTTTATCCATCCGCAATGTTGGTTTTCCCTGTTCCATCTCACGAACAACCCTAAGCCCAACACCTGCCTTTGCCGCCAAGTCTTCCTGTGTAAGATTTAACGACTTCCTTTTTTTCTTCAAATACTCTGACAACATATTTATACCCTTTCGGGTACAAATATAACCTAAATTTGTTAACTATACCCTATCGGGACCATACCTTCTATTAATGTCATAATTATACCCTATCGGGACTATATAGTAAAATTATGCTTGTTTTATACCCTATCGGGATTAGTGGTTAGTTTAAAAAAAATCCAATACTGTTACTCTAAGTACCAGTACGCTCTTTTACCATTCAGATTTTCAAATAACGGGGCCTGATGAATCAGCATCGCTACACACTTTTCCGTGACAAATCCTATAAGTTAAAGTTTTAAATTATTCGATAAACGTTTAGCATATCCCGAACGGATCGTTGAAATTTATGGTGTAAACGGAAAGTGTTTTTGTATTAATGTGTCCTGAATACTATGGGTATTAGGAGAGCGACTTTTCTGTAGGGTTTCTGTCAACAAACAATATTCAGATAGCCAATAATGGGATGATAAAAAGTGCAAAAATATTCGGCGAATAAGAAAAGTAATAAGTCAACCCAATTGTTAATTGATCAATTAACAATCGGTAATGTCGATTTTATCATTTGTTAAGTACGTTCTGAACCATTGTTTATTGACAAAAAGACATCCATACTATAACTTTAACCAGATGGGATAAAACTCACGTTTTAGCTAAAAATTGCGAAAAAAGGGTAGGTAAAGCAACTTCATTTGTGATGTATATTAATCCATTTATTAAGGTAGAACGACCTTTTTTGTAATGTAGATCAACTCATTTTGTAATGTAATCGATTGATAAAAGATTTTCAGGAGCATAACTTTAATCTGATAAAATACAGTGTTAACACTTTAGCAAAAAATTGCAAAGAAAAGGATAGATAAGATAAGTGCACGATCATCTGAAATAAGGAAACAGATAAGTAGGAGAAAATTAAAAGGATACTTCGCCGGAAGATTCTCCCGATACATATCAGAATAAATGGTTCGGTTATGATGAAACTGCTGTCATAGAGAGAAGAATTTTTTTACAGGGGTAAAGGGTAGTAACTATTTTTTACTTTTTTTCATCGCGAAGAACCCCAAAAGAGCCGATTTATGCAATAATTGTTGGCGTTGAAGTGATAATCAGGCAAATTATTGGGTGTTTGCTCCCTTTTTCGCTCCCAAAAGTTACCACCCTTTTACCACTGTTTTCGCATTAAAAAAATGCATTTATTCAACCCTGAAAAAAAATTTACGCATGTCACACTTTTGAATATAAATAACGCCGAGATTAAGCAGCTTAATTAAATAAGCTATTGCAATATTAAAATTATCTATGATTAAACACATCTAAGGCAGACTCCTGATACAGATAGGGGGCAGCCAGATTTTTAGCAAGCCTATGAAAAACCCTATCATCTTATATTTTTCTTCTCCGGTTATTTCCCGGAGCCCCATTCGTCAAAAACCGCCAGGGTACAGTCATTACCCGGTAAACTATACCGATGCCGAGTTGATCCGACTGGAAGGGGGTACATTACTTCGCCAGTATCATAGCCATTACCTGTTTTATATTGAATTGTATGAATTTAAACTGGACAAGGAGTTGTCTCTGAGTTACCAGGTGGAGGAATCAGCCCTGTTTCTTTTTTTCATGTTGGAGGGGTACATTCGTTTTTCCACTCCCGATGGTACGCTCATTACCGAAGCAGACAAGGGCACATGCTATGCCACATTCAACAAGCCAGGCGAGTATATTGGCCAGCTACAGCCGGGCATTCACCGTATCTTTTACATCGCTCCAAGAATGGAGTGGCTGAAAAAAGATATCGGCCAATATCCCCAACTAAAGATATTTGTTTTTGACCTCGATAATGGCAATTCTTTATATGGACATATGCCCCGATGCCCGATAGCAGGACCGATCTACCGGACATTGCTCCAGTTATACGAGCTGAATGATCATAAGGCAGCTGATATTGAAGCAGAGCTGCTCCGGTTCTTCAAACAGTTACTGGCCCAATACGACGAGATGGTTTCGATCAAATTGGAACAACCGGTATACCGCGTTAAAAACTTTCTGGAAAAAAACTATACAGACTCCGAACTCAGCAACCAAACACTGATCCGGACTTTTCATATCACGGAGAAAACGCTGATCGAAAACTTCAAAGAAGAATTTGGCACCACACCCCATGCATTCCTGATCAATCTGCGTTTACAGAAGGCAAAACAATTGTTTGCGGCGGGCCAGCTATCCACCAATGAAGTATATATGTTAGTGGGATATAAGGATGTGCAAAGTTTTCGCATACAGTTCAAGAAATTTTTCGGATACCCGCCTTCTGATAGTCTTTAGGGCTTGTTTTATGCCCATTCTCCCTTTTTTCTCAAAAACAGGCATAAAAAAACTTACCCTTTTTAGTGGTTTCCCTCCCTTATTATCTCTGTTTTTTTATGCTTTAGGGGAAAACAGATACCGAGATTTACTAAACGCAACGATCAATACCGTTGCAAAGATACGTAAGGAGAGTACCGGGAGCCGAGCCGCCATTTCCTGGCGGTAAAGTATCAGCAACATGATAGCAGCCCCTAAAGTAAAAACTATCAGAGGGATATCCGGCCGGTACTGTTAAGATGGCACCGGATGCTGATGCATGGAACGCGGGTACAGCGATAAAGTGCACAAACCCAGGACAGGTGACGCCAAGGCTGCGCCGCTGGTGTTAAGTTAATTAACAAGAAAAAATGTAGAGGATGAAAACGTTTGATGCAGCAACAATCAGGGACATGGCAGAGGATTATAACTCAAAGGTCATGCTGGCCGCTATGGCAGCACTTTGCATCCGTTTTATCCGGAGGTACATGGCAGCATGTCTGTGGTTTTATACCATCAACATCCGGCCTCTTTTTAATCATGCTTACGTCCGAAAGAGAATTACCCACACCAGTGTTCACGACCGTAAAGATGCATTATTCACGAAAAACCCGAATAGCCGTGCCGGGCTATTCGGGCAAATGGAAACAGCAGCACCCAGGGCGCAAAAGTTTCCGGTGAGGCCTGCCTAAAGGCAAAACGTCACATAACTATACGAATATAAAGTTTTTGGAGCCCTTTTTTGCTATTATAAAAAGTTCATACCTGTGAAAAAAATCACATTAAAAAATAAAAAAGTATGGCTGGGAGCTATACTTTCATTAGCCTTCGTGGCAATTATAGGCGTAGCTTTCGCCTTTAAACCGGATGTAAAAAAAGCAGTTCCGGTTAATACCACAAAGGCAGCAGCCCTGTATTGGTATCATGTAGATGCAAGTACCAATGAAACAACAGGGGCCTACTCTTACAACGATACCAAAGCAAATGTTATTAATGCCCAAAGTTGCAAGGACAATGCAAATCAGCCTATTTGTTTATTTGGGTCCACAAACGCGTCATTGCCGGTGGGCACCGATGTTGGGTCGCCGGCTCCCGATAGCCGGATACTGGAAAGGAATTAAGACCCAGTTTCCGGTATAATTTTATTGACAGGGAAATTGGCATATCGCCAACTTCCCTGTTTTTTTAGTGTTAAAACCTTAATTTTCTTTTAGAGAAAGAACAGTTAAATCAACATCTTTTTCAACCAGATCAAGATCATAAATTTTCAAGGCACTACGCAGATTTCCTAAAGCAATCCCGTCCAATGCATCTGCTTTGAATTGAATATCGATATTGCCATTGTACCCCGTTTGATCTACAAAAGGTTTTTTGAGCCCGTATTCTATCAACGCTGTCAGCCTTTTCGAGAATTTGCTGAATGGCTGATTGATTAAAGAACGCGTTGGGCCATAGTCTTTACCTATCCTGTCTGCGTTGAAAAACGAATCAAGGGGTTTATGCCCCTGTGTTTTTATTTTATCAATATTACTTGTTCTGACCAGGACAAGGCATCTTACCGGTCTTTTTTCAATACCGGCATTTAAGTGAAAAGCGCGGTTTAAATCCTCCTTCATTAGCTCATAAGGATTATACGGTTTGTCACTGGGAATGGAAGATTGGTACCAATAAAGATTATTCTTCTGCCATACCTGTTCATCATAGCCGTGAAGGTTCTTAGGCTTGATGTAGCTGCTCGAATCTTTTGTTTGAACAACTGTCCTGCCTGGTCTGAAAAACCCATACTTCCCGTTTGTTAATCCTTCCCATGCCCTTTGATACAAAAACATAATGGTTCCACCTTCTGAAAAACTTTGACCAATTTTAGATTTCTCTAACTTAAGGCCCAGATCCGCGCCCTTATAGATATAGGAGGAATATACCATATCATCGCTCCAGCGTTTATCAAACAAGGATTCAACGTAATTATTCTTAACAGCTTCGGGGACTTTCATTGTTTTATTGAAAAGGACAGCCTCAATATGGGATTGTGTAATTGGCACATCATCTAACAGCATCTTTCCATCTTTTCCTATCCAAACGATGTAAGGATTACCCTGGTGAGGGAAGGTTTTTTGCAGTATGGTATCGCCTGTAATAAACGGCAAGGAAGGCAGGTAAACTTTTGAATGGCTTTTGAAAAACCGCCTGATAGAATCCCTGTCTAGGGGATTAACCGGAATTATCTGAATTTCATTATTGAACATTTTTTGCAAAGAATCAAGCTTTGGAAATTCCTCAATGCATGGAATGCAGAACACGCCCCAAAAATCCAGTATGACCAGCTTACCGCGCAAGTCAGATAATTTGATTTCTGCATTGCTGCTGTTAAATATGTTTTTGAATGTAATATCGGGCACTTCGTCACCTACTGTTAACGGCTTATTTTGCGCTTTCAGACAGGTCTTATTTATTAAAACGATCAGTATGATCAGATGTAACAGGACAATTGACTTTCTCATGGTGTTGAACTTTGGCTGATGCTATTAATAACCGGTGTTTTGTATCAGTTTAACATTGTAGGTTAACTGATCTAAAGGGAGGGGAAATAAGGCTGCATAAGGTTTCCAGTCAGGCTTTTCAGCCCCAAGAATGCTATCTATGGTTCCCCATCTTTTCAAATCAAACCAGCGGTTACCCCACTCTGTAAAAAGCTCTAAGCGCCTTTCCTTTTGTATCGCCAGTACGCAATCTGCCTGTGACATGGAAGTGGGGTAGGCAGACAAGCCAGCCCTGGTATGAATTATATTCAGATCATTGACTGCTCCAGGCAAATTGGTGTTTTGTTGTGCCCTTGCCTCTGCGCGGATTAAATATTGTTCAGCAAGCCTGAAAACCACATTGTATTCAGTAATAGAGGTTGTGCTGCTGTTTTTAAACTTGTTGGGATAATAATAAGTCGCACCGCCGATAGTGTTGCTACCCAGCCAATTGGTTTTGCGCTTATCATTGGCATCAAACAAATTGAGTAAATAGGAATTTATGGCGAATGTCGGTTCCACATCAGATGATTCGGGGACAAAAGCGCTGGCCTCAGCCGAATTTGCGGCATTGTTTGCCGGTGCGATCTCCCAAATGGTTTCCCCACTGTTGATCAGGAAAACAGCATTTAGATCAGGCAGAATATTATACAGGTTTGAGTTGATAACAGCTGAAGACTGCACTTCTGCGTTAACCCAGTCTTTTTTAAATAAATATATCTTTGCCAGTAATGCAGTGGCCGTTAGTTTATTGGGCCTTAGCTTACCTGTGCTTGGATATGTATCTGTAAGCAGCCCCTGTGCATCGGTCAGGTCAATGATCATTTGCTGATAAACCTGTGAAACCGGCGTTCTTCCGGCAATAGCATTTTGCGCATAATCAGGGGAGGTAATCAAGGGAACATCGCCATACAGGTTAACCAAATAAAAATATATCAGTGCCCTGACCACTTTCATTTCCCCTTTTAACTGATCCTTAACTGACGAAGTAAGGCCGTTGCTTTTATCCAGTCCCTGCAGAATAGTATTAGTGCGGTATATGGTGTTATAGGCTGTAGACCAGAAATCACTGATATTCCCATCGTTTGACAGGATATTATTATTGTAATATGGATCGTAAGTCGAGCTTGATGAGGTATTGTAAATCTCATCGGCAGTAAGCCCCGTGTAAATACTAATGCCACCATTGGCAAAAGATGGGTTACCGGAACGCATCTGAACATAAACGCCGCTTACCGCGGAAAGGGCAGTATTGTCATTTGAAAAAATTGCATCTGTAGCGATTAACTGTGGTGAGGGGGCAATGTCGACAAATTTTTTACAGGCTGACATAGCCATGCCCAGCAATAAAATGAGCAGTAGCTTTTTATATAGGATTTTCATGTTGTAATGTTTAAAGGGTTAGTTGGATACCTGCGGTAACTGTTCTTAATGGAGGCAGTACAAAAAAGCTTTGGTTTTCAGGGTCGGCTCCGATGTAATTGGTCATCGTCAAAAGGTTCTGTCCCTGTAAATAGATCCTGCAATTAACCAAATGCAGCTTTTTCAGTAACGATTGCGGAATACTATAAGACAGCGATACGTTTTTAAGGCGTATATAAGAAGCATCTGAATAGATCGCGTTTGAACTTCGCAGGTAAAGATTGGAAGCTGTTAATGCAGGGCCGCCTGCACTGGTAAACTTTTGTATGTCGGCGATATCTCCGGGATTTTGCCAGCGGGATAAGACGATTACAGGTTGATTATAATACTTGTACCCCGGAACGGTTCCGGCAAGGTTCGACAGGTAATTAACGCCGTTTTGTTTTTTAAACTCGAAAAATATATCCAGCTGGAAATTTTGATAACTTACACTGTTCTGAAATCCACCATAAAATTTAGGGTCGGTGTTAACAAGCGTGTTCCTGTCTGCCTGATTATACTTTCCATCATTATTAACATCCTGGAACTGATAAACGCCGGTTTGCGGATCAACACCTAAATAGTGATAAACCAACCTGCTCGATACGGACTGGCCAATAATATAGGTACCGGCATAGGTTGAACTTTCCAATCCAGGAAATGCAAGTAGCTGATTTTTAGGTATGGTTAAATTAAATGAGCTGTTCCAGGTAAAGGCGTGTGAACTGATGTTTTTACTGCTTAACTGAAACTCCCAGCCTTTATTGACAATAGTGGCATTGAGATTCTCTAATATGGATGTAAAACCGGTTTGTGTCGGTAAAGTATAGTTAACAAGCTGGTTCTTTGAAAGCGATCTGAAATAAGCGGCAGACAATAATATCCGGTTATTTAAAAAACCTAAATCCAATGCAAGCTCAGCCTTTTTATTTTTCTCCCACTGAAAAGACGGATTATACAGCGAAGTCGGATTTAAACTGCTGACGTTTTGATAAGTGTCGGACACCGGTGTCCAGGTATCCAGGTATTGATAATCGCCGATCTGGTCATTACCTGTAATGCCATAGCTTCCCCTGAGTTTCCCGAAACTGATGATGTTACTAAGCTTATTTTTTATAAATTTCTCTTCCGAAAAAATCCAGGCGGCTCCTAACGCTGCAAAATTACTGAACCTGTTTTGTGGGCCAAACCGGCTCGAACCATCTCTTCTGCCGCTTATATTTATGATATATTTATCCTGTAAGTTATAATTTATCCTCCCATAGATTCCTTCATACCGGTACTGGCTGTAACTATTGTTGCTCTGTATAGTACCTGCCGCTGCTATGGAATTTAACAGCAGATCATTATTGTAATTTGTGGCGGCTACGGTCAGGCCGTTGCTGGATTGATCCTGCCATGTTCCCCCGATCAGGACATCCAATTTTCCAATACCGAGCGTTTTTGTGTACTGGGCTTGTGGTTCAATTATCCAGCTTTGGAATGTCCGATTTGCAAAATTACTATAAGGTAGTTGCAACGAATAGGGATTAATAGATGTGCTTGGAAAAGTAGCGACCTCATTACTGTTTACCAAGTTATACCCCATGCTTACTTTTAGGAGAAGATCAGGTATGATATGATATCCGATCATTAAATTGCTATTCAGGTTGTTAAACTTTCCTGTGTAATTCTGATACTGAAACGCAAGCGGATTGGGGTTCAGGATACCGAGGCTCGAATAAGCCTTGCCTCCTTCTGCCCAGTTTAACTTCCCGTCAGGCGTGTACAATTGCAGCATTGGGTTCGAGTTGATATAGCTGCTGAGGTCAGTCGTTGTCAGGTTATTTTTATTGGTGGCATAACCTGCGGTGAATGCAATGTTCAATTTATTATCAGTTGAATGATGATTTAGGCTCAAATGAAGGGAACCGCGTATATCGCCCAAATCAGTTGGGAATACGGTTGTTTCATGATGATAGCCCCCTCCGATAATAAATTGTGTATTAACATTCCCTCCTGATAAGGAAAGCTGTGCATCAGTCGTATGAGCAGTACCTCCGATCAATAGTTTTTTAAAGTCTGTATACCTCGTGGTATCCCAAAGCAGCAGGTCAGGCGCATTTGTTGTCGTTGGTGTAAGCCCGCTATTTTTGAACCCTTCCCGCCGCATTTGCAAATACTGCTGCGTATTCAGCATATCCATTGTCCGTGACACTTTGCTCACACCGGAATAGGTATTGAAGTTCACTTTAACAGATCCGGGTTTACCTTTTTTGGTGGTTATTAAGATCACTCCGTTAGCACCCCTGCTACCGTAGATAGCTGTTGCATCGGCATCTTTCAATATCTCGATGCTTTCTATATCAGCAGGATTAATTAATTGGAAAGGGCTCATGCCGGTGCCGCTTGAAGAAGAACTGGCAGCAGATGAAATCTGGTTTAAAGCAGAATTACCGGTTACAAATGGAACACCATCAACAATGTAAAAAGGGTCTGAACCTTGTAAAAGTGAGCTTTGTCCGCGAATCTGAACCTTAAATCCTGCTCCGCTAACCCCGCTGCTTTGTGTGACAGATAATCCGGGTACGCGCCCTTCTAATGCTGCTAAAGGATTAGATACAGGTTGTTTTTCAATGTCGGCTGCTTTGACAGAGGATACATTACCTGTACTTAGTCTTTTAGTCGTGGTTCCATAAGCGATTATTTGTACTTCATCCAATAACCCAGTATTGTTCTTTAAACGGATGTTGAATTGTTGTTTTTGAAGTTCGGATAGTCGTATTTCTATTAGTTGATAGCCTATGAAACTAATTACAAGTATGTCATTTGTAGAAACAGGGCCAATCGTATAAGTTCCGTCTACGGCTGTATTTACGGCAATTGAGCCTCCTTTTAATTTAACGGTTGCTCCGGGAAGCGGGGTGCCCTGTTCATCAGTGACTTTTCCGGTGATGATTTGACCTTGTGGCTTATTTATGATTTGTCCTGCCGCCCTGAAAAAAAGGCAAAGCGCGGCCAGCACTATAAAAAGTATAGTTTTTTTCATGAAATTTCTTTAGTTGAGTTGATTAAAAGATTAGTCAGATAAGACTATGAAAAGGAAAACGACAACCTGAAATTGACTATTAACTATTAAGCTGATCTTAGGTTGCCGTTTACCCTGGCAACTCAATCCGGAGATTTGATGATGTTTTTAAACCGGTTTTTAAGAAATTGAGATCGAATTTCTTGAAGAAATGAAAAATGCACTAAATGACCGTCGCTGTAAATAGCAGTCCTTGCATAACCGAAGTGCGACAGTTTTAAACTCATTTTTTATTGATAATGAGTCTTATATTGGTAAGTAAAAAGGATGAGCCTTACCAACCACCGCCCTTCGTTGACACCCCAAGAAGTGGAATTACGGCAAGCCCCATCCCTTTCACAAAATACAAAAAAGTATTAAGCAAAGGATATGGGCATTTAACTTACCGTCTCGCATCCTGGGTGTCAACGAAGAGCGACGAGACTCTTTCAGTATTTATAACCTAAATTTTAATAACCTTTCATTAGCTAATTTTATTTAAAGGTAAATAATAAATTTATACTTGTCAATATTGACAAGAGAATATTTTCATAAAGGGGCGAAATTTCCCTTATGAAGGAGAAGTATCTCAAACACTACGAAACTATCGGGAATAATGTTAGAGAATTGAGATTAAAGAAGAATTGGACCCAAGCCGAATTGGCAAATAGATGCAGTGTAAATGCAGAACAAATAAGCAGAATAGAAAACGCAAGAAGAGACTATATGCACTCGACTTTACTGGAGGTATGTGATGCATTAGAAGTTAGCATAATGGAAATCATGAAGGAAAAATGATACGTTGATTGATCCCTTTTCCATAAGGGACAGGTCACGGCAATACCCGCCCAGAATAATAATATTTTATTGGCTTTGTGATTAAGTTGCGAGAAAGATTTTAAATCATCGTTACCTTGTATTAGTCCTTGCCTGTCTTTTCCTATGGCGATTTCTCCCATGTATAGCCTCATCATCAACATCATCCTTGATGTCGACATGGACAGGACTAATAAAATCTTCAAGAGGCTGATCTATGGTGGGAAAATATGGATGAATGCCGAGTGCTAAGTCTATACCGGGCTGATCTTCTGCAAGGCCGATGCCTGAGTGTATGGCTTCTTTTTCCTGATTGCGGGTTTCCATCAACACCCGTTCGGCAAGGCTACCGTTTTTCTGAACATTGGCATAGGCCATTGTATCTTTCAGTAGCCTGTCAAACTCAAATAATTCATCGAACAGGGTTTCGCCACACTGTTTAAAAGCCACCCGATCAAACTGCCCCATCTTTTTAGAATGATCTTCATTCCTCCCTCTTGATGTATTCATCGGGCTAAGCTTGATTTTGTTGGTCGCATCTTTTCTGCTGACAATGACCTGCACATGCATCTGCTCACCTTCCTTGCGATCGCCCCGCTTTTTGATGGCTTGTTTAACCTCCGGGTCATTGTGGGTGTAATAACGGTAGTTTTCCAGCTTCCCAAACCATATCAGATCTTCATGGCTGTTAATGCTCTCCCGTTTAAAATTCTGCGCGTAGGCATCCATCACTCTGACAGCAAACCCTTTCATTTGGTCTTTGGCACCACCCTCGCCGTATTGCTCCTTTAAAAAGGAGATTTCCTTTTGACTGGGGCTGATATTAAGCAGGAAGAATTTCGCATCGTCCTTCCCTAACTTAGCGATATTGTTATCTATTGTCCGCATAGCCACGTATGGATCTATTCTGACATGTAGCCCATTGAACCAATACTCGGGTTCACCCTTATTATATATCCGGTTCTCCTTTTCCAGGTAATGAACCAATCCGCTGCTGCTGCCCTTGTTAGCAGCTTCTTTACTGTCGGTAATATTTATAAACATAAAGTTGATTCGTTATAATAACCTGATCTGCTCTTTCGTAATAGCGATCAGTTCATCTTTTTCCCTGCCCGATGTCATCATGCCAAAAGCCTCCCTGGATCTGATATAACCATCCAGAATAAACAGGAACTGTTCTTTCAGAGTCTCCTTACTTTTCATAACCTTCAAGATCGCATCCATGACGCGGGCTACTTCCCCGAAGGCTTTGGCATGGCTTTGCAGGTTATTTAACACATCCACATTATGCTTCAGCACTTCGGAATTAAAGCGGTCGATGATCTTCCGCTGTGATTGGGAAACCCTATCCATCTCTGTTTTGATAGGAATGAGCAGCATAGTTTCCTGTGCCTTAATAAAACCGATGTACTGCTGATGGTTCTTCATCAGCGCATTTTTTAAGAGTTCATCATTCAGGTCTATAGGATCTTTCTTGCTTTTATAGAAATAATCGACCATCTGAATAAAAAGCAGACGCTTTGTGCGGCCCAGTTTAAGGGCGATCTTTTCAAACTTCTGATCAACGGAAACTGGGTACCTTACTGATCTTACATTAATATCTTCCATCGTTTAATTTTTAACGAGGCATTAGACTGTATAACAGGATATGCCTTTAAATATCTATACAGGATACCGCCGGGTATCCTGTTTTCTTCTTTTTTGCCGGTAAAAACGCGGTAAAGTATCCCCGGAGGATACGCAAAACCCCATTTGCAGCGCAAATGGCAAGCAAAGTAGGGCTCTGCCCAACTTCCGCTTGCTCCTTTTCTTCCAAGAAGAAAAGGACGTTTTGACTGTCGCACATTCCAGATCGCTGCTACAGGAAAGTTGATAGAGTTAATGCTGCTAAACTTCAAAAACGGACTTGAACAATTACTCTCCATAAAATTATTTGATTTGCGCATACAGGTTATTGCATTAGGGATGTCTTCGTTTTTAAAATCTTTTGGAAATAGCGTTTCGCTATTGGGGGCGAAGCATTCATTGTGTGGGTTCATTTCGTATCTGGGTATCAACATATCTAACGATCTTTAGATCATGTGATCAACTGATCTTGCTATCCTTAGATCAAGTGATCAGCCGATCTATTATCATGCTTATCCTCTGGCCACTCAACCAGGCTGCCTTTTACCGGGTGATACGATGGGTAATAACAGATGTACCCAAACGTTTCCAGTTCCTTTATACATTTATGATAGGTAGCGGTGGATGCGATCCGGCTATAGGACATTAGCAACTGTCGGCTAACCGGAAACGGGTTACTATACCCACTCCGTTGCCAGCAGACAAACAAAGCTGCATACATGCTTACGTGGGTAGCGAGCAGATGCGGATTCTTACCCATTTGCCTTACTCGCTCGGCATAGGCAGCCATTTCTTTTGTTTTAACTATTGGTTTCAATGTTTCCCTCCTTCCAGTACTTTATGAATATCTTCCAGTTTGTAATACATCATGCCGCCAATCTTGGTATAGCTAAGCGCACCGTTGATACGCAGGTTTTGTAAAGTACCAGGGGAGATGTTCAATAGCTTTCTCACATCTTTGCTTTTTAACCATTGCTTGCTTTGTCCTTTCCCCGGCTGAAGAATAATTTCTATTTTTTCAATGAGCCTTTTCTCGAATGCTTCCAGATCCCCTTTTGTAATTAATTCATTTGATGTCATTGTATTAAATTAATAGTAGTCATATGTCTCGCCACTCGCTACTTTATGGGAATGGCTACCCCTAATCCGCAATTAATTGAATTGCAGTCGCTTTCACATAAATCAAATATAAAATATTGTTTTGATAAAATAAAATATGTCAAAACAAATGATTAATTTTAACCTGTTCAATCAGAAAGCACCTTAATTTGGTTTGCTTATTTTTGATTAAGCTTAATAAATAATCATCGGTTAGTTAGAAGCAGTGAACACCGAAAACAGCCAAATAGCATCAAAAAATATTTTTTAAAAAAGTGAATAAAATCAGTTACAAAACCTACTTAAATGACCGTCTGAAGCAGGTTGACTTTCACGGACAGCTTACATATCCTTTATATGTGCAGGTAACTTTTGAGCGGAAGACCATATTTTTTAAAAGTTATTATTTCGAGTTGTTCTCTAAATCTAGGTATGCACTGGAGTTGCCGGATGGTAGTGTTAAAGGGGTCGATATGGAGCAGATCATCGAAAAGGAAAACGAAGTAATCCGTTTTGTCATTGATAAACTGAAGGACGGATTTTCATTGGAGGCATTTAAAAAAATCTATGCCTACTTCAGTAAGGATCTTTGTGATGTAACCGAATTCGATTTTATCACTTACTTGTATCTATTCTTTGATGACAAGAAAATGCCACACATGGCGGAATTAATAAAATGGGGTACCCTGCATGTGGTAACTTATGATCTAATCATGGATTTTAAAAAAATACTTAAAGAAGCTTTATATGATGAGCTTATTGAGCAAGCATTTGAAAAGGCACCGCCATACCTCCAATTATATAGTTTTATGATGCACACCAAAAAATGGCCGATGCTTTGCCTCACAGCGATGGAATGGGATAATATTGAAACGATTAAGTCTTTTAAAGAATACGTGGAATTGCATTATCCGAAGTTGAAGTCTACTACTTTGATTGGACAAGTGAATAGCTGGCCGAATTATCGAAGAAAGGGTTTTTAGATTAAATATTTTCACTGTCCCAGGTTCGAGCCCCAGGTGGTAATAGAGATGGTAATAAAGAAGTAATAGAGACAGTGGCTTTCGATTGGTGATGTTAAATTGCAGCTATGAATATAGATAAAAACACGCGTTTGATTGACCTGACCGTTGCGGATTTAATGGTCATTATAAAAGAATGTATGACCAGGTTCATGCTGGTTGATGAAACCTTAAATGACGAAGACGAAATTGGCGGATATGAGATCGCCGAAACAATAACCGGGTATTCCCGTCAAACGCTTTACCAGTTAAAATCTGCCGGAGAATTGCCTTATATAGGTTTACCCGGTGGGGGTATCCGGTTTTCAAAAAAGATGTTAATGAACTGGTTGCAATCCCATCAAAAGCTTACGCACAGGGAAATACAGGAAAAAGCGGCAACACTGAAACTTAAGCGCAAGCTGCGAAGAAAATAATGGTTAGCACAGGTTATTCAGATAGTATCCTGTACAGTTCCAGATTTAGGTAATAATTGCCTTTACCGATTACTCTCTTTTCCAAAACACCCATGTCTGTTAACTGGTCAAGGTATTTTCTGGCTGTATTTTCCGCATAAATATTGCCGCCGACCAGGTGCTTTACCCGCGTGTAAGGTTGGGTGAATATGGCGTTGACCAGCGATTCGGGGCGTGCGATGTCGGTATCTTCGATGATGGCTTTTAAAATGGCATCCTTTGCACTAACGATGTCATTGATCTTGTCATAGGTGATGTTCGAAGTCACCTCGACGGCTTTCAGCATATACAACAACCAGTTCTTCCAACTTCCTCTTTGGGTTACCCCGGCAAGTCCGGCGTAGTAATCTTCTTTATGGTCCATGATATAACGGCTTAAAAAAAGGATCGGATAATCCAGCAAGCCTTTTTTGGTCAGGTAGTGGATATTGAAAATCCTGCCAGTGCGGCCGTTGCCATCGCGGAAAGGGTGTATCGCCTCAAATTGAAAATGACCAATGGCCATTTTGAGCAATGGATCTACCGAATAAGTTTTGTCGTCATTCAAAAATTCGATCAGATTGTGAAGTTTAGCTTCGACTATTCCTTTGCCTCTTGGCGGCGTATAGGATACTTTACCGGCATTGGGACCGGTGCCGCCCTCTTTGATGACGATCTGGGCGATGGGTGTTCTGATGCCATCATTAAACTGGCTAACGATCCGGTACATTTTCACAAAGTAATCTTCGTCAAAAACCTGATCTTCATTCAAATAGGCATAACCTTCCCATAAGGCCTCACGATAATACAGCACTTCTTTAGACGGTCCGGTGAGTTGCTGAATTTGTTCTTCACTGTAGGCCTGGTACAATTCATCATCAGTTGTAAAGATGTTTTCTATTGCGCTGGATGCTTTCGCTTCCTGTAAACTAATAGAATTAATGAGCAGCCCTTGGTTTGGAATGACGATACTTCTGCCCTGTAAGCGGCCAAGCGCCGCTTTGGCATTACCCAATTGACTGTAAATTTCCACATCTTCATAGAGGTGTTTGTCAATTGGCAGTTCCGGCAAGGTATTCCAGGGAACATTCCGGTCAGGGTTTACTCGGTATGGCATAAGCAAATGTACATTATTGACATTAAAAATCAAACATTTTAAGGCGAAAGGCTTTTGTGGCATTAATGCCATGCCAGAGGGTATCGATGACCTTAAAATTAGAAAGTTTTAAGGTATAACTCGATTTTCGCTTTAATATGTTTTTGGAAACTTTATAAATGTAAAGAAGTTCTATTAAGCAATTACTTGTTTAGTACACTAAATTTTTCATGATGGCACGTAAAAATGTCTACAATTTCTGTTATGAATACGGTTACCGAGAAGAAGGTGACGGTATGGCCGTGGTGATCTGCCGGCAATGGGAGATCTATTTTTGAAAACAGGCACCGCCAGACAAGCGCTCACTTGTCTGGTTCCGGCTCAAACCCGGATCATCTGCTATTACCTAGATACCTTTACTTTTCCGAATGATTCCAGTTCCAGGAATTTAGAGTCAAAAAGGTGAGGTGGCATTTTCTTTTTTAATAGGTTATGAAAGTTTGAATCATGCGTCGAAAGTATTATCTGTTTGTTTTCATTGACGATGATGCTGCGGAATAAGTCGATTGTTGATAAAACATTAATGCTATCCATTGACTGGACCGGGTCATCGATAAAAATGCAATCGTATTCGGGTGAATTAAGTGCTGACGCCAAAAATATGCTGAGGCTCAAAATATTGATCTGAGCAGAACTGAAGTAAAGGTTCGGCACAAGGGACTGTTCGCTTTCGCCATTGGTGACAAAAACGTCGAGCGTCGGCGTGGCGGCATCAAAATTAGCTTTGAATTCTACGGCTTTAAATTCCGGGTGCGGGTCGATCTTATTATAGATCTGGTTGATCAGGCCGGTATAAAAAAATGACTCGATCTTTTCCTCCAGACTTTTGCGCACGGCTTTTTTTTCCGCTTCCAGGATGGGTAAGATCTCTTTTTCCAGCTGCTTGAGTTCTTCCTGGATAGCGACGGCCCTTAGCCTTGCATTTTCAGACCGCAAAAATGGCAGCAGGTTTTTGGCATAGCCGGACAGGGTTTGGTAAACCGTATCCAGTTCCTGTTGCCGGGCGATTTCTTCCATGCTGATGCGCCGTAGTGCCTCCAGCTCGCGGACCAGGCGGTCTTTGTCGGAACGGGCAGTATCCATATTTCCGAACCGGGAAATATAGGTCTCGAAGTTAGCGATCGCTTTGATTAGCGTTTCCCTGGACGCCGCCAGTACTTTTTTCCGGGCAAGCAATTCCTGTTGATTCGCTGCCGCCAGTTCTTTTTCAGCGCGTTCACGTTGCTGTTCGAGCTCAGCAACTCGGGCCAATAGTTCAACAATAGCGACTTTAAGTTGATTGATGCGGGTTGTGAATGGCAGTGGTGAGGGCTCGGTATTGGGTTCGTTGGTCCTGAACCAGTCCAGGATCAGTAAGTAATCCGGGTTTGCCCTGAGTTGCGCGATATCCTCCTCCAGCAGTTTGATCTTGACTGCTGAGATCTGCTCCGTCTCGGCCAGCGGTGCCATTTTGTTTTCCAGTTCCTTTAATTCAGCCAGCAAGACTTCCTGGGTCCGTTGAAGATCGGCAATTTCTGATTCGATCTTTTTGACATAATCTTCCTGCGACTCGCTTCCCAATTCTTTGTTGATCCGGTCGAGGTCTGCCTTTTTATTGGATTTACTGGCATTGACCAATTTCAATTCATTATTCAAGTTATCGCCATGTTGCTTCTTCTGGCTAAGGCGGGTGTTGAGTGCGGAAATGACGCCATCGATGATCACCCGCAACTCACCGTCATGAACAGCGATCTTTGTTTTGAGCGTATTAAGTTCCGTTTGGATGAGCGTTTTCGACTTGATCAGATCTTGCAGCGCGCTGTCAAGCAGGTTGTTGGCAGCCACTTTGCCGGCCAGCGTTTTATAGGACTCGTAGCCTTGGTTACATAAAGGGCAGATATCTGTTTGTGATTGATTGATAAGGTCGAGGCCCATTTTGATGAACGCCTCCAGCTCTTTATTGAAAGATTCCTGCTGACTGATCCGCTGGTCAATTTCATTCAGGGTCTTGGTCCTTTCACTGAGCCGGCTTTTTTGATCCAGCAACCTGGCAAAGAGGTCGGGGTGCGATTCCTGTATGGCTTTCATGAGTCTGCCGTAGTCACCCGAATTAACATGCTCCTGCTGGGCAGTGGCCGTTTTGATCTCTTGCTGCAACTGCTTAATGTCATTGGTAACTGCCGAAATCTCTCGGCCTATCAGCGTGATGTCGACATCGGATTTTTCCAGGTTTTCCTGCAAGCTGTCAATGGCCAGCTTAAGCGTTGGAAAATTTTTCAATTTGGCTTCAAGATCTATCCGACGGGAGTATTGGTAATCATTTTTGTTGCGCAGTTCCTGTCGGGTCTTGCGCATTTCGTTCAGGGGCTTGCGCGTTGTCGTCAGGATCTCCTGTTCTTTAAGCTTGGCTTTTCCCTTTTGGTTCAGGGTATCTACTGTTGTGCGGTAACCGGAAAACTGCAGCTGCAACTTTTCCAGATCATCTATTTTCGCATAATGCTCTTCCTGGATCTGCCTCAGATTTTTGATCTCGCTGATACTTTTATCAAGTAAGGTAAAGCCAGCCAGCATGGCGTCGGTTGACTTGAGCTCGGTTTCTGACGCTTCTTTCTGCTCCATGTGTTCGAAATAAAGATCAACCCCTGATATTTCTTGATTACCGGTCATTGCCGCGCCCAGTTCCCCGTATAGTGTCCGATGGGTCTTGACGCGCTCCGTGATCGAAATTTGTCGGGCAGCGATCTGGTCGATCAGGTCGAGCGCTTCTTTATTGGTCGAAGTAAGCTTGATCGGTGAAAGTGATTCGTTTTGACGGTGTAGACTGGCGATGGACGCATTGACACTCTCCAGTAAATTACCCTCTTTGATCTCCACGATATTCTCTTTCTCCTTGGCCAGGTCGGTGTTTAAGGTGGCCATCACGGCGGCATTCGCATTGATCAGGTCGGTCAGGTTGCGATAATAAGCGTTCAAACCTGCCAGGTCGGGATTATCCATAAAAAGGGCCAGCCTTTTTTCACCGTCGACCTCCTTTAAAAACGCCGATATCCACTCCTGGGAAAGGATCACTTTGCGGAAACCGCGGTTCTCACAACTGTCGCTATCAGCGATATCCCATTTTTTATTGCCATGCGCCTTCAGTACACGGTTCTGTTCAGCGGTATCGGTCGTTATCTTTACGTATGATGGCGTTTTCCGAGTCGAAAATGTATTCCGGAGGATCTTGACCTGTTCATCCGAACTCCCTTTTTGGGAGGTCATGGCCTCATGAAAAAGTTCGTTCTGCCAAAAACGCTGGATATTATCCGTCATTCCCCATTCGACCGCGTCATAGAAAGAGGTTTTCCCAAACCCGTTTGGCGCGTAGAGGGATATAAAGTCGGCGGCTTTGCCGGTCTTTAAGGTGAAATCAAAGGTTGCATCGGCCGGCTTGTCATAGATCCGGAAGGCAGAAATCTCCACTTTTTTAAATCGCATCTTTTGGGCTTTTAAGGGTTGAACGGATATTCTGCAATACATCCTTGGCATCGGGCCTATAGGTGCTTTTGCCGCTTACGGTTTTATTTTCAAGAGCTTTGGCGATAATTGGATTTTTTACGAATTCTTCCTGGGCAACTGGCGCTTGCTTAACAGCCACCTTCAGGTCACCGTTGAGAACGTGTTTTTGGATGATCTCCTGGAAATCCATATCGTTTTCGATAACGATCTTACGGCTGGAGAAGGTATCATTTTCGATCTTATACTTCAGATCCCGATTTACGGGACCGGTATTGATAAAGAAGAGGTAGGTATTCCATTTTCCGAACTCGTCAGGCAGCTTGGTTTGGAAATAAACTGCTATGGCGTTGGATAGCCTGCGCCAGCCATCCTGTAAAGCCTGGCTGTTGCTGAACCGGATCAAAAAAACATGAATGGTCCCGCCGAGTTTCTGCTGGTGGTATTCAACATCCGCCGCCGGAAAGTCTTTTTCCAGTACCGCATCCAGGGCGTCATTATTTGATGTACTGCTCATATTTTTGTTTTAACAGGTTAAGGATAGCTTTCGGATCGCTCAATTCCGCGTAATCGTTAAAGTCCTCCACAATCAGTTTGCGTTTAAAGTATTCAATATGGATAAATTTGAATTTGTCATAGGGGAAACTTGTCCCGCAGTGAATATCTATCGCCTCCGGCCCGTAACTCGGCAATGCCGGCTGCGTGTCCTCATATTCCTCGCGGACCCAGCCAATCTCATCCAGTATCTGCGCCTTATCCAGGATATATTTGCCCGGCCGCGGCACGTTGCGGGAAGATATAATGACAAGGCCATCGTCAGCCAGTGAGCCGAAGTCCGTCCTGCCCACATCATACAAGTGTTCTACCCAAAAATCATTTTCCGTTTCCGAATGTAAAAGCCGCAGTTTGTTAAAGAGCTCGTTAAAATCCGCCTTGACCACCGTTTTTCCCGTAGCGACCGCCACCATAGCCATCAGCTCCAGCCAAAGGACCCATAGGGATTTCAAATACAGCAGCTGGGGATCCTGTCCAGACATCAGCAACTGACTCTCGCCGAGGCTATTCTTGATGCACATCGGGGTAAAATCACTATCGCAGGCCGCGGTGAGTTTTTGGTTGATGACCTTGGTGATCTTCCCGATCACCGTTTTGGTTTCCAAATCATAGGGCAGGACAAAGGCGTTTTCTTTTAAGCAGCCGAAACCCTTCATATAATAGGGGACCAACTGCTCCAGTAGTGCCTGATTGGATAGGATGATCTCGCCGAAAACTTCGATGGGTGTAAATTCGACCTTGCCGAGTTGTTCGTCCTCGGCGGCGATCTGGGCCTGGATACCGGCAACAAACAGCTTCTTGTCCTTGATCTTAAAAAAGCCTCCGCCTGACTGCCCTTTGAGCTCTTTTAAATTCGGATTTTTACTGATGTCTGCTTCGCGTCTTTGGAATTCTTTATCCTGCAGGATGGTGACGTCGGAGTCCAGTCGGATCCGGTTCAGCCCCTTGGCGGAACGCCTTAACTGGGGAAAGCCGGCCAGTAGGTAGTCGTGGTCGTCATGAAGGACGTCTTCCTTTAATAACAGGTCTGCCGGAGTATCGAGGCGGTCGATCTTTAGCAAGGCGATATCGGTGCCTTCGACAGGATGCGGGAAATAATTCACATCTGGCTTAAGCGCGAAGGGCGTAACTTCTTTAAACCCGGCGGTGGCTACCTCATAATATTCGATTTTGACCGTACCCGCGAAGCCGGTATCGATATCCTCAAATACATGTTTAGCCGTCAGTATATAGGTACTGGAAGCATCCATTGGCTGGAAGATCACGCCGCTGCCGCCGTTGATGCAAACTATATATTTCTTGATATCGTCTTTGTTCATGGCTGGATTTCCAGGGGCTTTTCTGCATAGACCAATTCGAAATCCGGAAAGTCCTTTTTGTCCTGATCCGTAAAGATCGCTTCCATGCGCCTTTTATAATTAAAAATAAGTCTGGCGTTGCGTTTGAGATTGATCAGCCTTGCCAGAAGCTGTTTGTGCGGATGCTGGCTAACGCTCCCGTCGGAACTGATCACATAATTGGCACTCTCAAGGCAATTGAACAATTTGACGCTATTATTGCCCTTACTGCCGTGGTGCGCCAGTTTGACCAGCTCGGCATTCAGCGGATGCTGCGGCGTGTAATTGAATATTTTCAACCCTTTAACGATAACAGAGGGGTGGGCATCACCCAGAAACAGCAGGTTTTTGCTGCCGTAAACCAGTATAAACGCGATCGAACTGCCGTTGGGATATGCGCCATCCTGGGTATATTTATCCTGGGCGATATGCTCCAGTAAGCTTTTACGATAGTCATCCAGCGCTGTCGCCGTTTTAAGGTCCGGATCCTTCTTTTTCCAATTGCGTAATAGTAGTTCCAGTTTAGGTTTACTTGGCGACAAAATCTTAAAAGTCAAGCCAAAACGTTTCAATACATCGCCCTGAAGGATCGCTTCCCTGTTCCCCTTATTATATCCCTGGATGTAGTTGGCGAATTCGATGCCCTGTGCGATGGATGTCTGCGGGCCAGTAACCGGCCTGATCCAACTCTTAAGGTCAGGGTTCTCTTTAGCCTTAAGTGTGGTTGCAATGATCTTTCCGGAATTGAACCAGACCTCGACGATCAGCCCGTGAGCCTCAGGGTCCTGTTCAAACCACTTGAGAATGCCGCCGATATGGTCGTCATCCACGTGGGTAATGATGAGCAGATCGATCTTTTGGTCATTACGCCGCAGGTCGGCTACCAGATCCTTTAGGTCGCCGTCCTCCGTACGTCCTTTACTGCCCTTATCTACTTGGTAAGTGTCGGCGGTCCCGCCATCGATCAAAATGTTTTTTATGTGGCCGGCCGTATCCGGAAAACAGATCCGGATGCAATCGCCATAAGTGGCCTTTAAAAAAAATATCTTCATCATTTAAGTAAAAAACAAAACGGACAGCATTCTTTCTCAAACTTACTATCCATGGCGCACTGTCGGGAAATATTGAAAAATAAGGTTAAGATATGGGTTCGCCTGTAAAGATATGCAAATAAATAGTTAATTATATTTGTGCAAACCTTTGGGCCGGCAAGCACTGGCCCCTGCAACAAGACAATGGAAAAACTACAATATTTACGGGCACTGACCGAGCAGCCGCGCCTTTCCTATAGTGAAATGGAGGTGGTTTACCCCCTGATCTTAGCGCTGTCCCCATCTGAAGCTGCCATGTTTTTCGATCTTTCCTTCGAACAGCATTACCAGGTGAGGCAATGGGCGGCTCGGAAAATCAGCGGGGATATGGCCGAAACGGCTGAAGGTCTTCATTTGGAACTGATCGCCGAACTCATGTCAATGGTCAATTTGACCGGATTTGCCAAACGGGAAAGCTGTGGGTATACCCTAATGTACCTGATCGGTAACGTCCACGAAGAGCTGCAGCGTGAGGTTATCGTTGCATTGTTGTCCTCGCGCTACCGTTGCGTACGGGAGCGGGCATATAAACGGTTGCAAGAACATTGGGATACATATTTTTTAAAGAAGGTCGCGGACAATTGGGAAATATTTAACGACAAAATGTGTTTAAAACTGATGCTGAAGCATTTTCCGGAGGGTCATTTGATCGCGAATTTTGACACGATCAGGGAATCGCTGAGCAATTTTCAATTGACAGGGCTGTTCTTAAAATACCAGGATGGGTTTAAATACCATTGGGACATGCTGAAGTCGAATGATGGGGTGAGCTATGCTTATTTATTGACCAAACTCGGTTCCACGCTAACCCCGGGGGAAGCTGCGCAGATCCTTGCCGAAAATTATCTGAACGACAGGATCGGTCTGCTGTTATGGTGCTTCGGAAAAATGGGCCTTTGGGAAACTTTGGTCAGCTATAACGATACCTACCGTCAAAAGATTCTGGACCATAAGCTCGGGCAATTTCAGGTGAGCGTATTATAAACCCTGAAGCTAACGTAACGGTAGTTAGTAAACGATTTTTGCAATGGGCTATTCATGAACCTAACATCACATATCTAAATAAATAACTACGGCCTGCGCTTGCCCGGTATAATGTGCAATGGCAATTCATAAAATTGATATATTAGCTTGTTACACGATAAACTAAAATATGTCCTACCAGTTAGAAGTTTTAAATGATAAAGATTTTGAAGAGCTTTGCAAGGACCTCTTAGAGCGGGAGATTGGCCTGTTGTTCCAGATCTTTAAAACGGGAGCAGATAAGGGCATCGACCTGCGTTATGCCGCTGACCAGGAAAACCAGGTGATCGTACAGGCCAAGCATTATATACGTTCCAAGTATTCGGACCTGAAGACGGCTCTGGTCAGGGAGAAGGCCAATATGGACGACCTTTCCCCGCAGCCTTCACGTTATATCCTGATGACCACGCTGGATCTGAGCGTTGACCAGATCGATGAGGTCACCGCTTCGATGGCGCCGCACTTGTTAAATTCCCAGGATATTTATGCCAAGGAGCGCATCGTCAACCTGATCGCCAAGTATGGAGACGTGCAGAAGAAATATTATAAGCTGTGGCTGACCAGTACGAGGGTCATGGAAACGGTGTTGCACAATGCGGTGAACGGCCGCTCAGAATTTTTTCAGAAGAAGATCCTAGATAAGGTAAGCCGTTACGTCCCGACCATCAGCTTTCAGCAGGCGGTCGATAAGCTCAACGAGCATCATTTCCTGATCATTTCCGGGGAGCCGGGTATCGGTAAAACGACGATATCCTATTTACTGATGTGCGATATGATGGCCAACGGTTATCAAATGATCTATGTGGACGACCTGCTCAGTGATGCGGAGGATGTCATGGGCAATGACCCCGACCGCAAGCAGGTCGTTTTCTTCGATGACTTCTTCGGGCATAACCTTTCGGAAATACTGAACCCGCGCAATTCAGAAAGCAAGATCGTGGGGTTTATCGAACGTATCAAGGATACGCCGAACAAGATGCTGGTCATGACGACCCGGACAACGATCCTGAACCAGGCCGAGGCACGCTTCGAAAGGTTCCACCGGGCGAAGTTCGGGGAAATGTCCAAATACGAACTGTGTATCGAGGCCTATTCCCAACTGGACAAGGCCAAGATCCTGTACTATCATCTCTATCACTCAGGATTGCCGGCGGCGCAGTATGACATATTTTTTAAGTCCAAAAATTACCTGAAGATCATTGACCACCGCAATTATTTCCCACGGCTGATCGAACATATTACGACCAAAGAGAACCTGCAGCCGATCAAAACGGAAAAAGTAGAAGACCAGATTTTTTACTGGCTGGAAAACCCCAGCCTGATCTGGGAGTATGCTTTTAATGAAGAACTGACCGGAGAGGAACAATTCCTGCTGATCACCTTGTTTAGCCTCGGTGGCTACCAGGTGGGCTACGCTACCCTTGAAAAGGCTTTTGAGGCGCGGCTCAGTTACGAGATAGAGTTCAATGGCTACCAGCGAAAACTGGACATTTTCCGGAAATCGCTGAAGAAGCTGATGAACGGATTTATCACCGCTCACAAGCACCTGGAGACAGGCTACCAGACCTTCAGCTTTTTGAACCCTTCAGTGGGTGATTTCATGATCCATTACTTGAAAGCCCGGCCGGCAGAGCAAAAACGGATCTTATTCTCCGCGGCCTACACGCGGCAGATCACCAATTATTTTATGCCGGGGATCACCAACGGGATCGTATTCCCCGCAGAGCATTTGGCAGAATTTTATGAGCGGTTCCAAATACTGGCGCCGAAGATGATCGGCCATGCTATTAATACGAACGCTTGCCGGCTCATCATCTTAAGGATCTATGTGACATTTTTCCTGTACCATGTTGACCAGGATACCTTAATGTCAGAGCTGACCGCTATCGATCCACGCGCCCTGGACGGCGTGGCTTTTAGCGAACTGAAAGATGTATTGGATCAGTTAGATGAATTTCCAGACGCGGAGGCCCATATCCGGGGGCATTGGACGGCCTATTTTATCGCGATGGTTGAGCTCGCGGAAGACAGTATGGATATCCACCGCATCATCAGGCTCTTGCGCATCTATGGTATAGCGCAAGAGGAATGGGAGGCAGAAGAGACTTTTATGAAGGTACTCATGCGAAAAGTCAATGAATGTTATGCCTCTACCGCCAATGACCTGGACATCCAGGCCGATGAGGAAGAGATCGTTACGGCCTACCGGGAGTCCGGGCGGTCTGACGCGATCTGGCTGGTCCAGGAAAAGATGCAGGAAGACTACTCTGTTTTTCTAAAGGACTGCGGCCTTGAAGATTTTCACGATGAATTTGTGACCGAGGTTGATTTCGACGGTGATATCCTGTTCTCCAAAGTCATCGACGAAGACTATGATCACGATGATTATGAGCCGGGATTGCAAACGCCCGCCGAGTCCTTTCCTTGGGATGATGAGGAAAAGAAGATCGAGCGTTTGTTTGAAAGGTGAAGGCGGGCGATTTTTTGGAAAAGACCTCCAGGTGTGAGAGCCATTTCTTCGTCAGATCATCGATGATGGTCGGGTGATCAACGAGAAAGTCAAGCGTCGAGATCAGGCCCACAAAGTTTTTATACTGGGTTAGCCCGGGGTGGCTCTTCAACTTGCCGGGAGGTCTGATCAACGATGGGTTCTTCGGCCTCGTCTTTTGGCGGCAAGGGCGGCTGTTCCACTGCTTGCCGTGTTTGAGCCTGGCCCAGTTCTCCTGTTCGGGCATTGGGATATCGCGTTCGTAGCACCAACGTTTGATATCCCAGCTTTTAACGCCCCATTTTGCAACTAAATGCGAGACGGATTTAGACCAGACGGCATTGTACAATTCTTCGCGGCTTGCTGCATACGTTCAAAATACGAACGCAGGACACGCCCCTGTAAAAAATTGCGATTTAGGCATATTGCCTGTGTCCGCTGCAATTGGCAGGCATTTGGACAGTTCCAGGGAGTGGCGATAATACCTGTATAAAATAATTAGTTGAAACCGACGGTCAAGTCATCAATAGTTTTGAACGATCCCTAAATTACAGCCACTGCCACAGGGCAGGGTGGGAATGGTGCCATCGGTTAAAGCGATGTGGCCGCCGGTGGTATCTTTCCTATTGCTGTGTCGGTGCGCGGTAACAGCTGGCGCGCGGGGATGACCATAACTGTTTCCCGCACCAAATGAATAAGCGATGGCATTTCTGCCCTTGGCTCCCGGAACGGGCGCGTTCAAGGCATCGAATTCTGCGCCATGGTGCGTCGCCACAAGCCCATCGCAGGTTCCGTGCCCGGGGATGTAGGTATAAGCAGCATCAGCAGGCAGTAGCACTTCCGCTATCGTATTCGAAACGGGTGACAAAGAGGCGATCATCGCCAGGCCGGAATGGTTTTTCTTCTTCGGATCGGGATGAGTACAGCGCTTGATCGTTCCCCATTGGAAACTGCGGCTTCCCAGGGTTGCCGGCCAGATCAGCGCCTTGCCTGCACTATTTAATTGAAGGAAAAACTTTTGATGTGCCGGGCCGAATCTTTGGCGGGGAACTATCCACGTTCCGTTTTGATAAGCAGTATTCCTTTTGGCGCTCTCATAATGGTCAGTATCCCAATGGGAGAGAATGATGATCGGCCGGTAAGTCATGCAAAAATTAAGCGTGCTGGGATAGGTTCCTTTATTTTTATAGCAGCCGCCGCCAAGATCGAAGTACAGCAGCGGGCTGCCCTGGTCATTACAAATCGCATTGCTGTTACCCTGCCCTACATTATAAACGGCTATAAATTCAGGGTTCCAGCCAGCGTTGTGCCGGAGTTCTGTATCAATGACGTCCACTTCAGCATCTTCCACATCATCGATGCTCGTAAGTCTGTTCAGTGCATCTGCAGTTTCCGGTGGCAGCGGTATCAGTTCTTCGATAAAAATAGGATTCGCTTCAGCATTCTCATCCGGGAAAAGATCGGCAGGCAGGCCACGCTGCTGGGTGTTAGTGCGCAAGCGGTACCAATCCGATTCCAGATCCCCTGCCTGCTGAAAGGGTAAACGTTCGCGTAAACCGGCCTGAGTGCTGCCTAGACTGATCACCGGAATTTTGCTTTCGAGCAATATGTTCCGGAATTGTTGACTACCCAGTGTGGGCCAGTCACCGGCTGTCAGCACAGGCAGGCAATGGAACTCCAGGAAGATATTTTCTTCCTCTGCGTTCGACTTGTCCACATAAGCGTAATAGTCGCTCATAGTCAGGTGTTAAATGTTAGCTCAATGAATTCCTTGTCTATTTTATAACTGGAGGTAAAGGCGTCCGCATCGGCTTTGCTAAACTTTGCACGCTCGGCTAATGCCTCTGGTGTGGCGATCAGCCCATCGTCTATGCGGAATACACGGCCCCTGGCTTTGCGGATCAGCGTACTGAGCACACCAGGCGACGGCATGGTGTTTTTCCAGATCGTATTGATATGTCCATAATCGAGTGTGGCTACCGACATCAATTCCTGGCTTTCCATCAGATCAAGGCCGCTCCGGGAGGCGGTACCGTTATGGCTGAGATGATGTCCTACTTTATAAAATACAGTACGCCGCAACAGGTCTTTTACGGTAACAGTAACCTGGCCGCCATTTTTTTCAATGAACCATTTCAAGTTAGGGTCATGCCAGCTTTCCCAGTTGCCGGATTGCGCATCGCCTGGGAAAAGCAAAACCTTACCGCTGTCGGCAAATTCGATGGCCAGTACCAGGCTGGTATTGTTAATGTATTTTTCCAGCCGGATAGCCAGGCTGCCTGCGTAATTGAGCCAGTCGCAGTCGATATTCCGGTATTTATTATCAGGCTGTCCGAAAGCTTGTATATAGGCCTGCTGCTTTTCATTTTCGCTTAGGGCAAAGCAATTTAAAAAAGGCAGGCAATCTTCATCAAGGCTGCCGGCAAGGGCCGTATCGAAACCTAGGTTATCGGCAAACGAGGTTTTACGATCGTAAACATCGTCCTTGACCACTTCCGTTTTAAGGGCGGTTTCGTCCTGCGGCGGCCCTAGTACATAAAAGCGGATACCCTCGGTTCCGGGTAATGCAGGTACAGGCGCGCCTGGCTTACAGTAAAACGGTGACTGCCCACTTTTCTCGCTCAGCACTTTGAGGACATAATCCATCGCGCGCGACATCTCGGTTCGTCCGCTGCCGCTCTTCGCTGGCAGCGGTTCCTGATAAAGTTCGAGAGATTCCTGCAAGCTGGCAGCAAAGGTCTTTTTTGCACCCAGGGTTTGGCTCACGCCGAATTCCCCGCCGAATTTATCCGCATAACCCGGGTCGTCCAGGAATCCGTTCATTTTTGAAATGGCTGACTTCAGCGCCGCTACGTTTTTGCCGTATTTCTTTTTCAGGTCAGCGGCAAGCCCGTTCGTCGGGTCCTCTGTCCAGCCAACCCAAACCTGGCCTATGTTCATCTTGTCGAATTCCGCCTGCGCCCTGGAGAAGCCGATGATATGATCCAGGTGTTCGTGCGTAATGACCAACAAGTCTATCTTCCCCTGAAGATCCGCATTGATGGTCTTTACAAAGCCGCTGAAATAAGCGCTGTCGCCTTTGCAGGAACCGCAGTCGATCATCATGGTAAAAGAAACCGTTCCTTTTTTCAGGAACTTGAGGGTGAAACAATCTCCGGTACCGATGCGGTACGTACGGAAGACGATCTGTTCTACATGTTCTATCATCGTTAACAGCTTTGGTGGATCAGGGCAAAAGGCTCGGCAGGCGCGCTTTGGAAAGCATCGCTGAAATAAAGACTGAAGGCATTGAAGTTATCCTCATTACACATAAATCGGAACTGCTTACGCAGTCTTTCGTCATTCAAGACTTTGATATTACTGCCCAGCTTAGCCAGGTCGAGCAAAGGCTTGGCAATGACATATTTCAGTTTCAGGGTATCCAGATCGAAGATCAGGGTACAGGAACCGCGGAACTCAAAACAATCCGGGGGCAGCGGGGCCGCAGGCTGCGGGTTGGCACCCTCAAATATGGCAGAGTCCCGGTCGTCCGGATCAGTAAAACGGAAGCGGATCACGCTGCGCTGGATCATGGTCAGAACGATCTGGTTGATGATCTTACCATCCGGTCCAACCCGGTTCGCCAGTTTAAGACTGTCAATACTGAAGGATGGCGCATCGAAGTGGTGAGCCTTGGAAGTTTTAATGCCCATTGCCTGCCAGTCATCAGTAAAAACGAGTCCGGTGAGTTTTTCAAAATCCCAGGAACCATCAAACTTTTTGGTGATCCGCTCATGCAGTCCCTCGATATAACCGTTACCAATATTTCCGCCGGCGATGAACGCGTTGGTGACCTCAAATATTTTGGAGCGGACATCTGTATAATAGACCGCTTCCCGGAATTCCCGCAAAAACCGGCCGAGGATATCGAACTGCGTATCCAGTGTCGGTATGTTTTCGGCTTTGTAAAGGAGGCTTTCGACCGAAAGGGTTTTGATCCCGGCCGGGTAGATACCCCGCTTGCGGAAAGCGTCGATAAAAGCCAGACGGTACCCCCGGCTGTCTTCGTGGATACTGTCGACATCGGCCGTGATCAGTGCCCTCAGGTAATCCCCGAAATTGAGATCTGTCGGCGGACAGTAGTCCAGCGCGCGGATGCACATGCGGAGAACATGTCCGGAGGTCTTGGCAGCTTCGTCGGCCAGCCGGTCGACCAGGTCGGGGTGGATCTGACCCTCAGGTAAAATACCTGTACCACCAGTATAGATCCGCAACAGGTCTGCTATCCGGCTTTTATAGATGGAAAGAAAGGCTTCGAAAACGGTAGCGACCAGGATACTTCCCCGGTCATGAGGTTCCATGGTATTGATATAGGCGGCCGGGTCGGGCACCTGAGGTTTCCACTGTTTGGTCACCGGATCGATCCCACCGATCGCGTCGCGCAGTGCGCCGTAGTGTCCGATCGCCTTGCCGAATTCCTGAGCCAGTTCTCCCAGCAAGTTCTGGCTTTCCAGGTCGCCGCGGGTTTTGCAGATCTGGTGCTTGAGGACTTCCGGAAAAGTGAAGTGCTGGAACAGGGCGACGATATCGGCAAAAGCCTCGTGGAAGGCGAGCATATCGGGGTTAGACGGACTGGTATAACTACTGTGCATACCGTCTAATAATGCATGGCTCGTCTCGTGCGCTACAATATCGTGGCTAAGGCACGTAAAGACAAGGGAACCCGGCATTTGCAAGGTCACGTCTTCCGGACTGGCTGAAAAATAACCGAACAGCAGGGCCTTTTTTTGCGGACTGTAGTAAGCATTCGCCTCGCGGAGCGCGTGGGGATATATCCGCAGCTTTTCGACGAATTGCAAATAATAGGAACCTTTGTCATTGTCGATCTTGCGGTTGCTCCACATCGCCCTGCGCCCCAGGGCCTTTTCGAAATTCTGAATCGTGGTCATTGCCACGGCATAGACCATTTGCTGATGGAACATGGGATTGCTTTCGCTGGTATCCAGCCCGTCCGCGGCGAGGATATGGGCGTGGTTCAGGTCGACCGGCATATAGAAAATGCCAGTAGAAGGATCATAATCGATGACCTCGATATATTCGCCTTTAGGACCCGGCAAAAGCCCTTCTTCCCAGTAGACCTTATAAACGATCTGATTGATCTGAACGGTATCCATACGAAGAGATAACGAAGGGTCGAAGGCATAGCCCCGCAATTTGCGGTAATCTGGCTTCCGGATAAGGTAAGGTGCGCTGCTCATGGTTTTAAAATAAGGATGGACAGTAAAGACGTAGCTGGAGTTCGGTCATAGCGGACGAATGTGTGATCATATCATTGATCAGATCGCGTTTCAAACAGGTCAGATTAGTTCCGATCTGCCTGATCGCCCGTAAACGCTCAGGCGGCAACAGACAGTCTGAGATGGTTGCATATTGAGCGTTCAATTCCAGTTGTGCACTGATTTGTTGCCGGTAAGTTTCCGGTGCCGCTACCCAGTCTTCAGGCAATTTGTGTGCCGCGCTCAGAGAGGCGGGGATATTCCCGCCGTTCATGTTATCGACAAAACCGCTGACCAGTTTATCCAGGTCCCAGCCAAGGGAAATATAGGCGATCTCCTTGCTTTGGTGGTTCTCATAGACATTGCGGCTGATCTGCATATTTTTGATGCGTGTCATGAACACCTCGACTGTGCGCAGGAGAAGCGTAAACGTATTATTGTAGGCGCCTGAAAAAGGCAGCTTATTTCCGGCATCACTTACACAGACGATATCGCAGTTGTATTCCGATTTTTCCTGGGTCAGTTTGTGGATGCCCTGGTTATCATAAACGCCGCCATCTACAAGTCTGGGGTCTATTTTTTCCGCTAATTCAGGTTTTTCAAAGAATTCGGGGGCAATAGTGACAGGTGTAAAAGCGAAAGGCACACAAGAGGATGCCATTACCGCACGGGCAATAGGAAATTCACCGGCTTTGAATAACACCGGCGCAACCCTGCTTGAATAAGAAGAATCTCCCATCCGGTCGTCAGAAAACGTAAATGGCCGTGCGCTTTGCAGGTTTGTCGATCCAATGGCGATCTTCGGGCCAAGGGTAAGATCCTTCAATGTCTTACCCTGGTAGAAATATCGGTCATAAGCCCTCTCGATCACCCTTCCGGCAGGGAAAAGCCTAAACTGGAAGCGCACGAGCACAATGCCAAGAATAATCACTGGAATCACTCCGGCCGGTGCCCAGGAAGACAGGCTAATGGCTACCGAGGAGCCGATGAACAGCAGAGCCAGTAAAACAGTACGGATGAACTCCCAGGAGCGCAGCGCAAAACCGATCGTGTTTTTTTGACATAAAGCAGCGATCATTTCTCTTTCGAACGTTGGGTATGGCTTGCTACTCAGACATAGCGCTGCCCCGGTGATCGAACCGCCCGATATCGTAGAAAGTACGGCTACCTTTTCGAGCAGTCCTAACTCGTGCAATTTGCGCAAAGTCCCCAGATGAAATCCGGCTGCGCGGTAACCGCCGCCAGAGAGGGCCAGCCCGAAGCGTCTTATTCCATTCGGTGTTGTGATCAAACGGTTTTCCATGCTTTTTGTGCATTAAGGTTGGCAGACTTATCGATCACTTTCAATACGAACTCCTTTTTTGAGGCTTCTGCGCCTTGTGGCTGGTAATCAAAGGAGATCAAAGTAGCTGTGATTACCGGCTGATTGACAGGTTGATCATTGATCGTGACCGTAACTGTTTTCTGGTCAATATTTTGACCGGGTATCTTCACCGGGTTAACCGCCGCGGGATCGATCTTTTCCGGAGTTACTTTATAAATATCAATTGTCGTAGTTTTAGCCGGAGGCTGGGTAGTTACCGGTGGAGCACTTTTATCAGCCGGCTTGAGGATAGCCTCAAAAATAACTTTAAGTTTTTGGGTGGCAATGTCAGTAAACAGCCCCGCTAAACCTGCTGCCAACATGATGGGGAATAAATTAATTGGGCCGGTGGTTGCCGCGCCGCCACTGTTGGTCGCGAAGTAAATCAACAGCGCCAGTCCAGAAGCGGTAAAAGGCTTGATGAAATACCAGGGTATCCAACTGCGTTGGAACTGCTGCATGCCAATATAATAGGTAAGAGATCTGCTGACATGGATCAGATTGCCCAGAAAGCCGCAGGCGGCGACCAAGATCAGCATCAGGCTGCCGAGCTGAATAGTCCAGCGGCAATCCTTGGCCGGGCTGACCGCAACAGTAGCCGGGTGATTGGTGGCAGCTTTTATTTTTTGCTGGATTTCTGTTAATTCCTTTTTGTCAATTGCCAGCTTATGCTGGGATGCCGTATCGGTCGCATTGCCCAGCTTGGTGATCTCTGCATTAAGCGTTGCAACTTTTTTATTCAATTCGGTGGTTTCTGCGCTGGCGGTGCTGCTGGGCGCACCGGTCTGGGCAACGGGCCGGACATGAAATGGCTGAAAATAATATAATGCATTTTTATCCGAAGTAGGGTCGGCCGGCCACCAGGCAATGATGATCAAAAGTGCCACGATCATCGCACTGAGGATGATCGCTACAGCTCCTGCGCGCTCATTCGGTGACAATTGAGGGTTGTCAGGCATGTTGCCTGAATTGTTTTGGTCGGTAGTATTTGCCATGATGTGATGGTTTAGCTTTTATGGATTTTCAGGTTGCTTAAAAACTGAACAGCGAAGGCTCGGTCTCGACCGGGTGAGCTAATGATCGGTCTTCTGTTGATTTGGAATATGCGACATCGGTTTGATTTAGGTAAGTGGTTTGATTACAACTTGTTGTGCTAAAATTAATAAATATTAAATATGATTTATCGAAAATGATGTTTTTTTTTTCGAGGATGTTTTGTGCCCGGCCCGGCGGCTGCTTCGGTACCACGGCCAGTAGCCAATTTGGGCCGCGATCTAGATCATGACCCAGCAGTGTCCGGGCACTCCGCAAAGCCAGCGGACGCGCTCCTGTCTGTGGGGTAAATAGAAATAATTTCTCGGGTATTGTCAATGTGCTGGATAACACTATCTTAGCACTATCTTAACCTGAAGCAATTATCATATATGTCCAAATCCTCTGACCGCGTTTCGTCACTGAAAAAAATCGCAGACCTGCTTACGGGACTTTCCTTACAAGTGAAAGCATTGACCCTGTCAGGCGACAGCAGCGTGAACGCGCATATGGAAATGATATATATGCAGATATTAAACCATATTTATGGTCTTCAGCTCAAAAATCTTAACCACCTCACGCTGAACTATCCCGCCTTGGATCTGGTGGACGAACAGAACCGCGTGGCTGTACAAATTACGGCATCGGCTAATATGGGACAGATCGACAGGACCCTGGAACAGTTTTTCAGTCATAACCTTCATAAAAAAATAGATCGGCTTTTTATCGTCTTGACGACAGAGCGGACGGCGGCATTTTATCCGGCACAGCTCAAAAGGCGCACCGAGCGTTTTGGGAAGGATATCCCGTCCGAGAATTTCCTGACTGTGCTTGACCATGCAGCAATCTACAAGGAAGCGGTGGCCATGAATGACCAAAGAATCAATTTAAGGCTGATCCAAATATTGGAAAAGGAAACCGGCGGACTCACCGGATTGCGATCTGCACCGGCAAGTCCGCCTAAGACCATATTAGTAGCATTCTCTGAAGATAATTACCACGTCGTCCTGGGGGTCGTTGAAAAATTGCTGAGGTCGAATGTACAGGTCTATCACAGCAGCAGCCGTTTACAGGCAGAACTAAACGAATTCGTTAACCTCTACCTATTACGTTCAGAAACGCAGCAACCCATGGATTTTTGCGTATTGGTTCTGTCAGATGACTTCATCGTTAACAAGTGGCAGTCTAACAGACCCTGCCATATCCTTACTTCAGCATTTAACCAAAAATCGACGGTGATCATTCCGTATTACCATAATCTAACCATACGGGTACCGGCGTCGATCTCTTCGAACTATCAGGCGATCCCTGTTGAACTGACGCTGAACAACGTCCAGCAGATTGTCAATGAGATAATCGGCCGTTTTGACCCGCACAGCAGTACCAGCGTTGTCCGGCAGTTACAGGAACATAAGGAATTTGAAAAGATCCTGCAACTAACCGGTTCCGGTTACACCTATCGGCCCGTAGCCGAGGAGAAGGGTCTGGGCTTCCACATATTTGAACAGATCAACCCCTTTAACGATCTCAAGATCCTATTTATTTTTATCCTGCCGGGAGCTAACCAGCAGCGGAGTTATCAGCATATTGTCCAGGAATATGGCAGCGAAAATCTGCTGCGGTCCTGGATCTTATTGTTAAAAGACCCTGACCGTAAAGAGTCGAACATCCGTTTTGAAAACATCAGGAAACTGTTTAACCCTTATCGTATCATTTATCTCGATCAATACGTTTGGGAGTTTTGTACACCCAAAGAATTCCGGGAAAACGCACAGCGGTTCAACATTAAGAATTTCGTGACACCTAACCTGTATGATGAATCTGAACAACCAATCAGTGTCGAAAATTTATTTGAATGGCTGGTCAAGCCGCAGCTGCCCGTACTGGTGCTCAAAGGCTCAGGGGGGATCGGTAAGACCACTTTGGCCCAGATGCTGGGGGATCGCTTCCTGGATGACAACCCGGCTTCCCGGGTTATTTTCATCAATTCCAGGGAGATCCTCAACAACCTGCGGAACCAGCGCCAACCCAATGTGGGTATCGACCTTTACAGTTTCTATCATGCGACGATCGATACCGATACCCATTTGGATTCAGAGAAGTTTATGGTCAATATGGACCATGGCAACATTTTAATGATCATCGATGGCCTCGATGAGGTCATGGCCAGTATCCCACAATTCGACGCTAATGATTTTTTTAATTCGATTCGCAAATACACCCCTTTTATCGGCAATGCCAAGGTACTGATCACCTGCCGGAATTACTTTTGGGACAATTCACAGATTCAGCGGACGGATGATCTGTCTTGTATCGAAATACTGCCCTTTGATGATGGATTGGCGAAAACCTATTTTACCATGCGCCACGCCAATTCGCCGAACCGCGTGCAGAAAAGTATGCGTCTTGCCCATCAGTTGGCCTATTATAATGAAAACACCGGCCCTGCCGAATACCTACCCTTTGTGCTCTCTATTATTGACGACTGGGTAGAAAACCAGCAGATCGAGGAGGAAGAACACGAACCGGATAATTTTTTCACCTCGATTTACCTGAACGAAAAGAACCCATCGGATTTTATTCTTCACGGTATTTGTACCCGTGAGCAGCTGAAAATGAACGAAACAATGACCGTTGATAAGCAGCTCAAATTGTTCATTGATTTCTCATTGTGTAATATCACCCCTACAAATCATGCAGATCCGAATCCACACCTGTTAAAAGGTCAGTTCATAGCCCTGGCCAATGCTATTTTCCCTAATATTTCAGAAAGTGCGCTATTGTCTTTACTGGCACATGCCTTTGTCGAGATAGCTGGCGAGATCGTCTCTTTTCGATTTGATTTCCTGGCCGATTATTTCAAAAACATTTTTATCAGCCACGCTTTGCGCACCGAAACTGATCCAGACTTTAAGTTGATCATGATCCTGGCCAGCCACGCAAAATATTACTCGTCCTTCATGAAAGAGATCGCAATCCGGATCGATCAGGTTTTGGATGATGATAGCCCGCTGATGTACCGGATCTATGATCTGCTGGATTACATCCGGCTAAACGAAGACGGCCTGGACATTGCGTTTATCCATAAGGCGGTTTCGGGTCTCTTCTCCACGGCCTTACACCTGAAAAACCGCCAAAATACACCTAATATAACCGGCAACACCCTCCTGCTGAAGAACCTGTTTGAAAAAGACAAACAAATCAACCATTTGGCCTTGATCGATGTGCTGAGTTTTGATGACAGTAAACGGATCCTTTTTGATTTTTCCGGCCTGCGATTCATCAATTGCCATTTTAACAATTACGCCTATTTCTGGAACTGCAAGATGGATAGCGATACCAGGTTCGAAAATTGTTACTTCAGGAACATGCGGGCGGATGAGATCAGCAATAATCTCCGTATCGGCATCGGGCAATTTCCGGACTGTGACATGGACGATTCTTTCCGGGAGGTATTGGAAAAAATTCAGCCCGATGATGTCCTGGAAAAAGATCTCAAATTGCAAGATTTAAGAAAGTTGCTATTATTATTTCAGGTACAAGGACGCTTATCGACACGCTCACGGGAACATGTACTGGAGAAGAAATATGTCAAAAGGATTTTTTCCCTGGAGCAACTACTGGCCTTTTTGACCAAGCATGGTGTACTTAACTTCAGCATTGATCAAAAAGACGGCTTGCTGGTTACCGAAAAGTTCCAGTCAGATGTTCAGCGCTATTTAAATGAAGGCGTCCGAGCGCCTAATTTGAAGAGAATCATCAATGCTTTGATCAACGAGCCCGCTGAACCTTAACCACAGGCTTTCGTTACTTGCGCGACTGAACAGAAAGGAACGACCATAACTGTCATTATTAACAGGCATTACCGACTTTACCTTAACTATGAAAAAAATTACCCTTCCGGAATTATACAAGGTCGAAAAGCTTGGTAAAAATGAGATCACCCAGTTTATTGCTGACGAAACCTCTTTTAAACCTGACAGCATGGAGCTTGGCGATACTTATATCGTAGCGATGGATGGCGATAGGCCGATTTGTATCGCGCAAAAAGGCAAGGCATTTCCTCATACTTATACGCGTGTGTTGGTCGCGGATAAAAAACCAACTACGGAGAATATCTATGCCCAGCCCTTAACCTGGCTGAAGCACCCCCAGTTAAACCGGGACTTTGATCCGGCAGAAGCAAGAGAGTCCTGGATCAATGCGTTTCAATTCAAAGAAGAAGATCTAACGGAAAATATCTTCGGTCTTCGAAAGCCGCAGATCGCGGCGATCTTTAGTGTCCTGGCGCATTGGCGTGTAGGTGACGAGATCGGCACCGTGGTCATGCCGACGGGTACCGGGAAAACGGAGACCATGTTATCGTTATTGATCGCGCAGCGCTGTGCGAAGGTTTTAGTGATCGTACCAACCGACCCTTTGCGGGAACAGATATCGGAGAAATTTATTTCACTTGGGTATTTGCAGCAACCTGAATTTGGAATTGTGACGCCCACAGCTCAAAAACCGGTCATAGGCGTTATTAATGAAAATTTTAAGACCGTTGGGCAACTGCAGGCTTTTCTGGATCAGTGCAACGTGGTCATTACCACGATGGATATGATTAGTTCCGGAAGCACGGTCATGCAGCAGCATTTGGCAGATAATGTGACGCAGGTATTCATTGACGAAGCGCATCACGTCAAAGCACCGAGCTGGTTAAGATTTCGCAGCCTGTGTCAGCCGATCAAGGTATTACAGTTCACGGCAACGCCTTTCCGGAACGATGGTCAGGGCCTCGACGGTAAGTTTATTTTTAATTATTCGCTGAAAAAAGCCCAAGAAGATGGGTATTTCAAAAAAATAAACCTCATCCAGGTCAATGAGTGGGATAATGCGAAAGCTGACCAGGTCATCGCCGATGCCGCTGTCGCGCGTTTACGAAAGGACATTGAAAAATATGATCACATTTTGATGGCCAGGTGCAATACGCAGGCGCGCGCCGACAAGATCTATGAACTTTATCAGCAATACCCGGAATTCAATCCCGTGGTCATACACCGGGGTATTAGTGGCCGGGAAAGGACGGCAGCTAAAGAAAAGATCTTAAAAAAGGAAGCCAAGATCATTGTCTGTGTCGATATGCTTGGTGAGGGCTTCGACTTGCCTAACCTGAAGATCGCCGCCTTTCATGATATCCGCCAAAGTTTGCCGATCACCGTACAGCTGGCCGGCCGGTTTACCAGAACAAAATTCGATGAACAATTGGGGGATGCGAGTATCGTCGTCAACTTGAAAGATGCGGACGTGCCCAAAGAATTAGAGGAGTTCTATGCATTAGGCGCCGACTGGAACACGATCCTGCCGAGGGTAAGTACCAGCCGTGTCCACAAAGAGGTCGATTTTGCCGAGTTCCTGAATGGGTTCGCTGACCTTGATGCCAGCAAGATCCCTTTTCAAAGTTTAAAACCGGCCCTGAGTACGGTGGTCTATAAAAACCATACCGATGGCTGGTTCCCTGGCAACTTTGCGGCCGGTATCCCTCAAGCCGATGATCTGGATTACCTCTTTCCTTCTTTGAATTCGGAAAAGAAAACATTGATCATTATCACGGGCAAAAAACAAAATATCGACTGGGGTTATTCCAAAGAAATCTACGAGATACTGTGGACCTTGTACGTGATCTATTGGGATACTAGAAATAACCTTCTATTTATCAATGCCAGCGACAACGCCGGCCTTTATCCTGAACTGGCCCATGCGCTCATCGGGGAAAGTGCCGAGATCATTAATAAGATCAATATTTTCAAGGCTTTCTATGGGATCGAACGTGTGCGTCTGCAAAACGTCGGTCTGAAAGAGTTTTTGGGCCGGAATAAGTCCTTTAGTATGCACACCGGCTTTGATATTGAGAAAGCCTTGGATTTGGCAGACAAGGAAGGATCTGAAAAAGCTTTCGTCTTTGGAACAGGGTATGAATCGGGTGAAAAAGTGTCCATTGGCTGCTCCTATAAAGGCCGCATTTGGTCCCACGCTAAGGGTGATGTACAGGAACTTGCAGCCTGGTGCAGCGCTGTCGGAAATAAATTGATACGTACGGATATCGATCCAAACACGATCTTGAAAGAAACCCTGATCCCTAACTCCATACCCTTGCGTCCGCTGGTCACGCCGTTCGCGGTCGACTGGGACGAGTCGGTTTTTTTGGAACCCGAAACACGGATCACTATCTTGGTGGGCAACAAAGAATACCCATTCTATCAAACGGAACTGGAAGTTGTCGAGCCAACTGAACGCGGCGAACTGTTATTTGAATTGGTGACACCTATCGAACGGATCAGATTTAGACAAAAGTTGTTCAACAATGGACGCTTTGATGACTTCGAAATCGAAAACATCACGCCTTCGCTCGGCCAGGTCATGGTCAACAAGGGGCGCAAACAGTATAAGTTCGAAGGTTATTTACATGAGAACCCCGTGATCTGGTGGTTTGTGGATGGATCATCATTAGCTGGGAATAATTATGTCGAGCTCAAGCAATTGATCCCTTCGTATCCCAAAGATCAGATCCTTCCTCGCACTTGGGCCGGGGTTAATTTGAGTAAAGAATCACAAAAGATCGATCCTAAAGAAACAGATTCCATTCAATATACGCTGATCAGGGAACTATCCGCAGGGGATTATGACCTGATCTACGATGATGATTACAGCGGAGAGATTGCCGATATTATCGCCATTAAGCAAAACGAAGAGGCGATTAATATCCAGCTCTATCATTTGAAATATGCCAAATCCGGCAAGGTCAGCCAACGGGTGGATGATCTTTACGAGGTTTGCGGACAGGCGATGAAATCTATCAACTGGAAATTTAAAGACGCGAAAGAGTTTTTCGAACACTTGTTAAGGCGGGAAATCAAAACCCGCAAAGGCAAGTCGTGCTCCCGGATCGAACTCGGCTCGAAAGATACGATCGTTTTTCTCAAAGAGATCGCTAAGAAAAGTTACCCTGTAGAATTTGAAATGTTTATCGTTCAACCCGGGCTTTCGGCGAGCAAAGCGTCTGCTGAACAATTGACCTTACTGGGTGTAGCCAGTTCCTATTTAGCCAGCAAAGGCTGCATAGGCCTGACTGTTATCGGTTCTGCTTAAATCTAAGCCTAAATAAAAATAAGATGGCTGGGGGAATGATTGTTACAGGCGATGCCTATCTTTGGAAGAACCTGCCATAGAAAAAACGTGAACCTGCCTGCTCAACCCAATTTGCCCGTCAACCGTTTAGCCGGCTGTTTCAATAACACGGTGCTGACGTACAAATTCTATTGGTTCCTGGCCGTGATCAGCCGCCTGGAACACGGCGCGACCACCATCAGTAAGCGGGAACTGTTCGCCGAAATGGTTGCCCATGCCTGGTTCACCGTGAATTACTTTCATGTTTCTTTCGGCAAACAGGATAAACTCCAGCAGGCTATTGAACGTATCCGGCTGGCAGAAGCCCTGACCGTTGACGCCAACCGTTCCTCGATATTTAACCAACTTTTGAGCACCGGTAATAAAGCTACAGTTCAGCAATTGAAACATTTTGACGCCGAGGTACCGCACCGCTTCCTTAGTCCCTGATTTCCCGCGGGTGATAAAGCGCAGGCTTACGAACTGTCACAAAGTTTTACCAATAATTGTCCTTACGCTGTTTATAAAGAGCATATCGAGATCAACCCGGAATGGGTTACTTATTTGCAGACCAACGCGGGCGTCTTAAAAAGCTTTTGTTATTGGCACCTGGCGCTCTACCTGCAGCAAAGGAATCCGAATGTGCCGGACATCCCCAACAAACTGATCAAGATACCGGTACGCAAAACGCTGACGCAGCAACGCAACTTTTGGGACATGGTCATTGCCGAACTCGGGGGCGTGGATTGTATTTACACCAATACCCGTCTGCAGACGGGCAACTATGCTGTCGAACATTTTATTCCCTACGCTTTTGTTTCGCACGACCTGATCTGGAACCTTGTCCCGGCAAACCAATCGTTCAATAGTTCTAAAAGTGATAAGTTGCCTGACCTCAACCGTTATTTCCAGCCATTCTTCAACCTGCAGTCTCAGGCTACGGAGATCGTTAAGCACAAAGCGCCGAAAAACAAACTACTGGAGGACTACCTGTCCTTATTCCCCCTGTTTGAACACGAGCCACTTGACCAGCAAAAATTCCTGGAGCAGATCCAGCCGCTCGTTACGATTGCCAGCAATAATGGCTTTCAATTCATGTGAACGTATTGCAAAGGAATAACCTTTTTATAAATTTGCGTATGACCCATCCGATCAATTTGCAGATCAAACGTGCCGATAATACCTGGGATATTATTGAGGCGGCGCCTTTGCTGATCGAGGAACGACAGGACCTGGTGTCTACCGGTGTTTTCCAGTCGTACCGCGGCTTCCCGGAGTTTGATAGTAACCTGTTTGACGCAGATGAACTACGCGAGCGTTACATGGAAAGCATGGAGTTGGTAGGTGAGGCCAATCCCGGCTATTTCGGTGAATTGCACTTTACCTGCATTGGTTATTACGAATGGAAATATGAGGGTAACCGCCTAAAGGAAAGCGAGGTCTGGCAGATCGTGGACTGCATTCAGGATTACGCCGCCGGTAAAATACCAGTTACTGCCAATGGGATCATCATGTCACCTCCTGAGAATCCTGAAGAGCTGCCCCTAACATTTAAGTTTGGCAAGAACCAGGTGGTGAGCCAAATTCGTCTGGAAGAAATGGAAGGCCATTTTATCGTGCTAGTCAACGGCGAGCCGACAGCGCAGATCGAATTAATGGGAGAAGACTGGGAGATCACCGGGGGCGATATTTACGACCGTGACCTATTAGACGAAATACTACGCCGCATTAGAGCGAATACTTAGGCGGCCATGGACAGAATTCATCCTGCTATTCTCGCTAACCTACAAGGCAGCCTTATCGGCAGACTTAAGCTCAACCTTTATCGGAAAATGACGGGCCGTGAAGGCATCGCGCCCTCGGCCAAGGAACGCCAGCGTTTTGTTAAACCGTTGGTAGGTAAAGATCAGATCGTGGCCTTGGAGCTCTTCCATTATGTCCTCCAGGACGCGCGCTATGGGGTACTCCAGTTCAAAGACCTGGAAAAGACTGTCGATATGCCGCAATTGCTGGCCAAACTCGATAGCGCTCCCCTGAAACAGCCCATGTTCTACGAGGTCCAGGGTTATACCGAGGCGCCGCTCGGTATCTTGATCCACTGTCATCAGCTGCGAGACCTGGAGGGATACTTTTATGCGCTATGTTTCCTGAGCGAGCGGGACTTTCCTGACAGGATCGCTTATTTTGAGGTCCGCAGCAGCCAAAAACACCCGGAACCAGCATTCGTCTACCATAATGAGCAGGGGATCAGTACCACTGCTGGGCAGTCGGACAGCATTATCCGTGATGACCCTAACCTATGGTTGTGCCTGCAGGCCCTCGATTTTTTGGCGAATAACCATATCGACTCTTTTGTTCCGGTGACCACCGCTGTAAAAAATCAGCGAAAATTCAACCTCAAGGGCCCAGGCCGGGGCCCGGACGATCCGCGTTTTATGACCCTGATCAAAAAAGCCTATCTGCGGCAACTGGCCTGTCATAGCGGCTGGGTAACTATCGGCCAGGTCGTGCCTTTCAGCTACGAAGCCTGCCTGGAGATCCCGCTCCCGGAGTTAGAACATCTTAAACGTGATCTGGATAAGATCCGGCAGTTGGGTATTGTGGTTTATTATAGAGACGGCGTTTTGGTAAGCAGTGATGATTACCTGATCTATTTGGCTTGCCGGGCCTTCGGCGATAAGGAGATTAAGGTGATCCTGTTGGGTAATGAGGGTTTGGAACTGCTAGGCAAACACATCAGTGGTGACGCTTTACTGATCCCAGACCTGTATGTCCGGCCGGCCCGGAACATCGACCAGCTGTCACCGGCTTACCGCGAATTGCTGCTCAACGACCACGTCGGTAAACTGGCGGCCTGTATGAATCTGGAATCGCTGCTGCAAAGCAAGTGCGTCGTATTGTCCGAGGACAGCCTGCTGCAATACTTGCAGGTGCTCTTAAGTGCCAATGGTTTCCAAACGTCGGAGACCACCCTGATGTCTTATGAGAACTGCACCAAACTGGACCTGCTGCCCCTCACGCTGGAAACCTTGCGCCGAATCAATCCGGCCCTGGAATTTATCATCCACCGGGATCGCGACTACCTTTCGGACGAAGCTGAGGCTGCGATAGTCGCCAAGATCAGGGCACTTGGCGGACAGCCACTGATCACCCGCGGCACTGACATGGAATCCTATTTCCTCGATCAACAGCATATCAGCCACCTTTATCCGCAATTGAGTCAGGACACCATTTCCAATATCTTACAGCAGGCCTTTGCCAGGACCCGTGCGCTGTCCACAGAAAAAATGCTGAAGGCACTATATAACAACCGTTATACCGAACATCTTGGCGAACTGCCCGGTCTGGAAGCACAGTACGACGCCAACCCGGAGCGGTATGCCAACGGAAAAGAAACGCTTCGCGCGGTCAAAGACCTCTTGCGTCCATTACTTTTCAGTAACGCCGAACTGCTGGCAGAAAGCCCTTTTCTCAGGACCGGACTACTAACGCAGATCAGCGCGCGGCTCTGGCCATTTTAAGCCCGCGCCAACCTCAAATCATCAATCATCGTACGGAAAATTGATCAATTCTCTAAGCATTAGTCGCAGCATATATTGCAACAATCAGTATTAATGATTATTTTTACATCAGTCATTAGGAATCAAACAATATCAAATTATTTGTGAAAACTTCGGGAGTTTTCATGAAGCAGAATTTGTAAGTTATTGAAAATAAGGATAATACTGAACTGTGTTCGAGTCCCGTCCACCTTCGACCTCCTTCATTAAAATGTCCAAAATCCTATTAGAACACGCGGTACGTAATTCGGTGCATAAACTCTATAAGGTGCCATTTTGCCACCTTATAGAGCTGTAATTATTAAACGGTTAGGTATTTCTGTTTGAGAGCTGCCATATCCTGGCTCACTTTTAAGTCCAGGATTTTAGCGTAGTGCTGGGTTGTTTTGATATTTGTGTGCCCTAACATTTTGCTGACTGTTTCTATCGGTACGCTATTGGATAGGGTAACAGTTGTGGCAAACGTATGTCTCGCCAGGTGAAACGTCAAATGTTTAAGAACATCCGATAAGTCAGCTATTTCTTTAAGGTAGGCATTCATTTTTTGATTACTCAATACAGGTAATAGCAATCCTTTATCTTCACATTGGGGATGATCGTTATAGCGGTTTAATATTGCTAAAGCTACTGGAAGCAGCGGTATGCGGGAAGATGTATCTGTTTTTTGGCGATTGGTAAATATCCACTGCTCACCATCCATGCCAATGCCGATCTCGCTGCGTTTCAGCTTCTTGACATCGGCATAAGACAAACCGGTGTAACAGCAAAAAACAAAAATATCTCTTACCTGCATCAGGCGTTCAATCGTAATCTTTGGAGATGTCGTAATATTATCAAGTTCCTGCTGCGTGAGAAAAGTGCGTTCTTTTGCCTTTGCCGTGGATTTAAAATTGATGAATGGATTTTGCTTTAGCCAGCCATTAGCAATACAGTGATTAGCTATTTTTTTAAGATGTTTAATGTACTTGGCGGCAGATACACTGGTAATTTTACAATCTGCTTTCAGGTAAAACTCAAATCCTGTAATAAAGGCGTAGTTTAATTGGCTGATCTCTATATCTGTTTTGCCATATTTTTTTTGCAGGAAGCCAGTAAGGTGTTTTTCGGACGTATTGTACCCTTTTAATGTATTTGCTTCAAACCCATTACCAATCAATGCCTTTACTTTGGCATTATGTTCAGCAAACAGTTGCATCAGATAGCGGTTCTTTTCTGTTTTTCCTGTGAATTGGTTCTGTAGGCTTTCAGTGGTGATGCGCTGGTTTGCATCAATCAGCACCTGGTGCGCATTTCTAACTTTGGTTAGCAGGCTGTCCAGATAATTATTAAGCGATTTGATCTCTTCTTTTGCGCCGATAGCCCGACCCGCATGGCTGTTCCATTTGGCCGGATCACATTCACGTCCGGCAGACATTTCTACGCGTTTACCGTCTACAGTAATGCGCATGTAGACGGCCATAGGGCCGCCTTTGTAGTTTTTTTGCTTTCTCAGGTAAAAAAGCAGGTGGAAATTACTTTTCATAATTACAAGCTTAAAAGTGAAACAAAAGTAAGTTTGTAGCCTGCCATTATCAAGATGTTTAATGATTGAACATCTTGATAATCAATTAATTATAAGCAATTCGGTGCGTAGCATTTTTCCATTTAGGTACGCACCGAATTTGCGTCTTTTTTGTTGCAATTTGGTGCATAAAATGGTGTTTTGATATAAACAAAAAAACCTGCAATCATTTGATTTGCAGGTTTTTAGCATCTTTCGATATTGTTTTTAGTAGCCCGTAGGGGAATCGAACCCCTGTTTCTAGAATGAAAATCTAACGTCCTAACCCCTAGACGAACGGGCCTTTTTTATTTTTGTTTCCCTTATTTTGGGAATGCAAAGATATAGCTTTAATGATAAAAATAAAATAAAATTTAAATTTTATTTGTTTGTCGCTGATAATGAATGTTGTTTTTTTATTTACCAAACAAAATAGCCCTATTTTCATTGTAAATCTGCAGCTGTTAAGGCTATCTTTACCATAAAATCAATTTACTTATGAAAGCAATCTGGAATGATAAGGTAATCGCCGAAAGCAATGATACTATTATTGTCGAAAATAATTATTACTTCCCTAAAGATAGTGTTAAGGCCGAATACCTGGAAACTACTGATACGCATACCACCTGCCCGTGGAAAGGCCTTGCATCATATTATACCCTTAATGTAGAGGGCAAAAAAAATCCGGATGCGGCATGGTATTATCCGCAGCCCAAAGAAGCGGCTGCAAACATTACCAACTATGTTGCATTTTGGAAGGGCGTTAAAATAACCGACTAAACATGAAGAAATACGATGCCATCGTCATTGGCGCGGGTCAGGCCGGCGCTCCGCTTGCCAAAAAACTTGCCCTGGCCGGCATGAAAACCGTAATTATCGAAAAACGATTTTATGGTGGCACCTGCGTAAATGATGGTTGCACGCCTACCAAAACCTGGGTGGCATCAGCAAAGGCGGCTTATATGGCCGCCAAAAGCGCTGATCTGGGGGTGCCGGTAAAGCGATTTTCGGTTAACATGCCAAAAATTAAAAAGCGGAAGGATGATATAGTGATGCGCTCACGTATGGGCGGCCAGCATGCAGCCGAGAAAACAAAAGGGTTGGATGTTGTTTTTGGTGAGGCTACTTTTACCGGCGAAAAAACAGTTACAGTTACCCTTAATAACGGCAAAAATCAAAGCCTGCAGGCCGATCTTATTTTTTTAAATCCAGGTGCAAAACCTTTAATCCCGGAAATAGAAGGGCTTAAAGAAATTGAATACCTCACTTCAACTACCATACTGGATCTGGATTATGTGCCAAAACATCTTTTGATTTTAGGGGGCAACTATATAGGCTTAGAATTTGGACAAATGTTCCGCCGGTTCGGGAGCAAAGTTACCATATTAGAAAAATCAGCCAGGATAGTTTCTCATGAGGACGAGGACGTGTCGGCCGAGATGCAAAAGATACTGGAGGCGGAGCAGATCAATATCCATACCAATGCGCAAGCCACCAGATTTAAGCAAAAGGCCGATGGTAAAATAACAGCCACGGCAACAATTAATGGGGAGGAAAAAAAGATTAAATGCACACATGTTTTAGTGGCTGTTGGGCGCATTCCACAAACCGAAACGCTGGGTTTAGTTAAAGCAGGTGTAAAAACAGATGAACAAGGGCATATTAAAGTAGATTCAAAGCTGGAAACCAATGTGAAAGGTATTTATGCTTTAGGTGATGTAAAAGGAGGCCCGGCTTTTACACATATCTCTTACAACGATTATACCATTGTATACCGTAACCTTATCGAAAAACAAAACCTAAATACTATCGATAGACCTGTGCCCTACTGCATGTTCACCGATCCGCAATTAGGCCGGATAGGGATAGATGAAACCGGGGCCCAAAAGCAAGGATTAGATTACAAAGTAGCCCGGCTGCCTATGACACACGTTGCCCGTGCTATTGAAACTGGCGATACCCGGGGATTTATGAAAGCGGTGGTTGATAAAAAAACCAAAAAGATCTTAGGCGTTACCGTATTGGGTCCCGAAGGTGGCGAGATCATGACGGTGTTGCAGATGGCTATGGAAGGCGGTATTACTTACGACAGGATCCGCCATTGTGTGTTCGCGCATCCACTGTATTCCGAATCATTGAATAATCTTTTTTTAGCTTTGGAAGATTAGTTTTACCATATGATAAAGGTTGAAGGTATAAGTAAACAGTTTGGCAATATTAAAGCCGTTGATGCTATATCTTTGGAGGTGCAGGAACAGGAGAACCTCATTTTGCTAGGCACCAGCGGCTGTGGTAAAACCACCACGTTAAAAATGATAAACCGTTTGATAGAGCCTACCAGCGGCAATATCTATATCAATAACAAAAATATATTTGAGCAGCAACCCGAAGCTTTACGGCGGGGTATTGGCTATGTATTGCAAAATAACGGACTATTTCCCCATTATACCGTTGCCGAAAATATTGCTGTAGTTCCGCAATTGCTTAAATGGGATAAAACGAAAACCATACGCCGCACTGCCGAATTGATGGAAAAGCTGCACCTTGATGCCAGCTACCTGAATGTTTATCCAAATGAACTCAGCGGCGGGCAGCAGCAGCGAGTTGGGCTGGCAAGGGCCCTGGTATCCGATCCGCCGGTTTTGCTGATGGACGAGCCTTTTGGCGCCCTTGATAATGTAACCCGATCGAACATTCACAAGGAATTTAAGGCGCTTGATGAGTTGAAACGGAAAACCATCATTATGGTTACCCATGACGTGCTGGAAGCCTTTGAACTGGGCGACAGGATTTGTTTGATGGACAAGGGTAAAATTGTACAATCGGGCACCCCAGCCGAATTATTGTTTGAGCCTGCCAACGAATTTGTTGAAGGTTTCCTAAAGGATCAACGCCTGCAGCTGGAATTTAAAGCAGTACGATTGGATGACCTTTGGGATTTGCTGCCTGATTTGTATAAGGAGACTAATACCTCTTCGTTATCATCTGATATGGATGTTTGGACTGTATTGGAAAACTTCAAATTCAGTCGCCAGGAAACCATCAACATCGCTAAGGATCAAAACAGGCAGAAACCAGTGAGCTTTGAACAACTGATGTCGGCTTTTTATCAATATAAAAACAAGCGGTAGCATGAATGAGCAGCAGCAAACATTGTTTGAGTTTATGGGCCAGCAGGCCGATAAACTTGCAGTGCAAACACTGCAGCATATCGGGCTTACTTTTATCTCGCTTTTTATAGCAGTGCTTGTTGGCTTGCCGCTGGGCATTTTTATTACCCGTAAAGTAAAACTCTCGGGGCCGGTTTTGGGCATTGCAGGTGTGTTACAAACTATCCCAAGCATTGCGCTATTGGGTTTCATGATCCCGGTTTTAGGAATAGGTGCCAAACCCGCAATTGTTGCTTTATTGCTTTACGCATTGCTGCCTATAATTCGCAATACGTATACCGGCATTACCGGGGTTGATGCCGCGGTAAAGGAAGCCGCAGTAGCTATGGGGATGAATAAGTGGCAGACATTATTTAAGGTGGAGCTGCCTTTGGCTATGCCCGTTATCTTAGCCGGTATCCGCACCGCCACAGTGATCAATGTGGGCGTGGCAACATTGGCTTCGTATATAGCCGCGGGTGGCTTAGGTGAGTTTATTTTCGGGGGCATCTCGCTTAACAATACCAATATGATACTGGCCGGGGCAATTCCGGCGGCATTACTGGCTATCATTTTTGATTTCCTGTTATCCCGGGTGCAAAAGCTTAACTTCAAAAAGATTAAGGCAAGCGCCTATGCAATACCTGTTCTGTTGATATTGTTGTCGTCGTTTTACTTTATTCCATCGGCTTATGGCGGCAAGCTTACCGCCGGCTTTACGCCCGAGTTTATGGGCAGGCAGGATGGCAACCTTGGATTGGAGCGTAAGTACGGTTTAAAGATTCACACCATCGTAATCAGCGATGCTGTGATGTACAAGGCCGCGTTTGAAAAGCAACTGGATGTTATCAGCGGTTACTCAACCGATGGCCGGTTAAAGGCCTATGACCTGGTGGTACTGGATGACGACAAGGAGATTTTTCCACCCTATTACGCTGCGCCTATCATCCGCGAAGAATCGCTCAGGAAATTTCCTGACCTGGAAAAGACATTAAACCTGCTATCGGGCAAAATAAATGATTCCGTTATGACGGAATTAAACTACCGTACCGACTATCTTCACCAAAGCCCGGAACGTGTAGCCAGGGATTTCCTGTCAGCCAATAAACTGTATAAGTCATCCCGTGAGGGAAATGCTGGAATCGTTCGCATCGGTTCAAAAATATTTGGCGAGCAATACATCCTGGCCAATATATATAGTATGCTGATAAAGGGATATACCAATTATGATGTATCCACAAAAACAGGGTTGGGGGGCACCAAAATTTGCTTTGATGCCTTGACTAATGATCAGATTGATTTTTACCCCGAGTATACCGGTACAGGTTTGCTGGCCATATTACAGGCATCGCCGGAAACAATTGCCAGGGTAACAAAAAATAATGACAGCACATACAACTATGTGCAGCAGGAGTTTAAAAAACGCTACCAGGTAAAATGGCTAAAACCAATTGGTTTTAACAATGCTTACGCGTTAATGATGAGAAGGCAACAGGCAAAGAGTTTAAATATTAAAACAATTTCAAACCTTAAACGATATTTGAATAGTAAGTAATTCGATGGATTTAGCCAATTGTTATAAAAGAGTTCGCCAGCGTACGGAGCAGATCTGCAGCCCCCTGCAAACGGAAGATTACGTGGTACAGCCGGTGGTTGATGTTAGTCCACCCAAATGGCATATAGGGCATGTTACCTGGTTTTTTGAAACTTTTATCCTGAAACCATATTTTATGGGTTACCAGGAATTTAACCCCAATTATAATTACGTTTTTAATAGCTATTATGAAACAGTTGGCAACAGGGTTATTCGTACCGACAGGGGTAATTTAAGCCGCCCAACGGTTGCCGATATTTACCAATACCGCACTTATGTGGATGAGGCCATGGCAAAATTCCTGTGTGAGGAGCCATCGGCAGAAATAAAAGAGTTGCTTGTCCTCGGCTTTAATCACGAAGAACAACACCAGGAGCTTTTATTAACCGATATCAAATACATTTTGGGGCATAACCCATTGTTCCCGGCTTATTCTGATAAGTATATCTCGCCAAAGACCCAAAAAGCCGGCAGTCCCGGTTTTATTAAGATAGATGAGGGGGTATATGAAATAGGCCATACCGGCGATGGGTTTTGTTTTGACAATGAGCTAAACCGGCACAAGGTTTATTTGAATACGTATGAAATAAGCCCAAACCAGGTTACCAATGCAGCGTACCTGGAGTTTATCAATAGCGGCGGTTATCATGATTTCAGGCATTGGCACGCCGAAGGCTGGGATTGGGTGAACGCCAATAAAATTGAATCGCCGCTTTACTGGCATTTAATTGATGGCGAATGGCAAAACTATACCTTCCATGGCTTGCTGCCGCTTAATTTAAAAGATCCCGTTTGCCATATCAGCTATTTCGAAGCCTATGCTTATGCCTCATGGAAAGGCCTCCGTTTGCCTACTGAATTTGAGTGGGAAGCAGCAGCAACCCAATTTAGCTGGGGTAAAAGCTGGGAATGGACCGAAAGCTCATACCTCCCTTACCCCGGCTTTGCAAAAGCTCCCGGTGCAATTGGCGAATACAATGGTAAGTTTATGGTGAACCAAAAGGTGCTGCGTGGTGCATCTGAAGTAACTTCGCCGGGACATAGCAGGATAACTTATCGCAACTTTTTTCAAACACATTTACGCTGGCAATTTACTGGCATAAGACTTGCGCGGTAAAAGCACAAAAAACAGGAAGATATGGACTCAACCTTAATTCAAACCGAATTGAACCCAACAACAGGCACTAAAACTGATTTGTTTTATAAAGATGTTATAGCCGGGTTACAATCGTCGCCCAAACGTTTAAATTCAAAGTATTTTTACGATGCCAATGGCGATAAGCTTTTCCAGGAGTTGATGAACTGTGAAGAATACTATCCAACCAATTGCGAACTGGAAATATTTTCTGAAAGTACCGATGAGATCACCAATGCACTCATTGCTTCGGGAGATGCTTTTGACCTGATAGAGCTTGGTGCAGGCGATGCAATGAAGTCGACTTACCTGCTGAAAGATTTGCTGGCTAAAAAAGCCGATTTTACCTATTTGCCTATCGATATATCTGAAAATGTAATATCATATCTTAATATCACCCTGCCGGTAACTTTGCCGGGTTTAAAGATTACCGGGCTTAACGGCGAGTATTTTGATATGCTGAAAAAAGCAGCTTCGATATCGTCAAGACGAAAAGTAGTTTTGTTTTTAGGATCAAATATTGGCAATATGCCGGTGCCAGAGGCAATCGAATTTTGCAGGGAGTTAAGAAATAACTTATCAGAAGGCGACATGGTGCTGATTGGAATGGACCTTAAAAAGGATCCTAAAATAGTGCTGGCTGCGTATAACGACAAAGGCGGGATTACCAAAAGATTCAACCTTAACCTGCTGAAGCGCATCAATCGCGAACTTCGGGCAGATTTTGATCTGACCAAATTTGATCATTACCCAACCTATGACCCCGAAACAGGTGCATGCAAAAGTTACCTCATCAGCCTGGAGGATCAACAGGTGAAGATAAACGGAAAGGAAACGATCACGTTTATGAAAGATGAATACATCTTCATGGAGATCTCTCAAAAATTCACGCTCATGCAAACCGACCAGATAGCCATAAACGCCGGTTTTGCACCGGTAACCCAGTTTTTTGATGGTAAAAAGTGGTTTGTTGATGCGGTTTGGGTAGCGGGGTAAATTTTGGTGAATTGCGAAAGACATAATTTTACAAACGCTTTAGGTTGTCGGTTTTAACTGGCAACCTTTTTTCATGTTAAAGCCTGCCAGTTTGGTTTTTTCGACAATTCAAATCACTCGCAAAAAACAGTTGATTTTTTTTTAGAGAAGCATACGGATATAAATTGCCGGTAAACTTTTGTTCTTAATAAAAGGATTGTGGTCATTTAAATTAATATTTGTTGTTAACACAATTATTAATTATATAATTAAGTTTTATGCCATTACCTATATTATATACTATCTATAAGCCCATCAAACATAAAAAATGTCACTAAATGCCTTTTGCGCTGTTTAACAGGCTATTGTGTGAGATAAATGGTGCCGCTCAAGTGTATTATTTACACTATTTCAAACATCAAAATAATTATTAAAAGTTTTCTTTCTATTAATTATTTAATTATAATTGTTAAATAAACACTAATAATTACTTGCATGTAAGTTTGCAGTTTCTCCAATTATAGACGAAGCCGAAAATCTTAAGAGTAGGCACCAACCAATTTTATCTATTTTTTTATGAAAAGAAATTTTTCACTGGCCGCGCATTGCAAAGTTTTAGCGGTAGTAACAATTATGATGGTACTAAGCTGTAAAAAAAATGAGCGGGTCAAAACCATCGCCGAAGTGGAAACTACGGCAACAAGTAAAACTAAAACTATAAATTCTTTAGCAGGCGCCACTGGTATTCATGATCCTTCAACTATAATTAAACGTAACGGGGTTTATCATGTTTGGGGTACAGGCAACCAAATATATCATCTTACCTCAACTGATTTAATAAAATGGACGGCAGCTTCAACCGTATTCGCTTCGGGAACATGGCCCAGCTGGATAAATTCATATGTATCTGGCTTTGGAGGAAATTTTTGGGCCCCCGAATGTGTATACATGGGAGGCAAATATTATATGTATTACTCTGTTTCGATGGGTGCAAAGCCTTGCGCAATAGGGGTAGCAACCAGTACCGACTTAATTACATGGACAGACCAGGGGATGGTTGTTTACTCTGATAATAACACAGTTTATGGCTCCATTGACCCTGCGGTATTTGCAGATGCCAGTGGAAATTACTGGATGACATTTGGATCGCACTTAACCGGTATCTGGATAGCTCAGATAAATCCTGCTACAGGTAAAAGGCTTAACAGCACTGTTAAAAATATAGCCGGCAGCAGCAGTAGCGAAAATGAAGCATCGTACGTGATCAGGAATGGCAGTTATTATTACCTGTTTTATAATAAGGGCATTTGCTGCAACGGCACCAGCAGCACCTATTACGTTCAAATGGGCAGATCAACCAGCCCTAATGGTACCTATGTAGATAAAAACGGTGTAAACCTGCTTAGCGGCGGTGGTACTACGGTATTAAGTACTTCGGGTAAATATATAGGACCCGGGCAAGTGGGCCTTTATTCCGAAAACGGGTATAATTTTGTCACCTATCATTATTATAGCGGCGATAATAATGGTACGCCGACGTTGGCGGTAGGTAATATGGGTTGGTCTGGCGGCTGGCCTTTTATTACGCAAGACTGGATTGCCGCTGGTCGTTTTAAAATTATAAATAATAACAGTGGTAAGGTTTGGGATGCGTGGGGTTGTACAGGGGCTTCACAACAGGCTATTGCACAAGGCACCAGTAACGGGCTTTTATGCCAGCAATGGGACTTTACAGCACTTGGCAACGGCATTTATAAAATAACATGTGTACAAGGCGGTTTGGCTGCAGATGTTACCAATTGTAATGCGGCAAACGGCGCTCCGTTAGATTTGTATGCCTACCTGAATAATAATTGTCAAAAGTTCAATTTAGAAAGGGCCGCAAATGGCGGTTTGGTATTTACATCGTTAAATGGCAACCGGGTAGTAGAGGTACCCAATGCTTCAACTGCCGATGGCGTTCAGCTGGCATTATATGATTATAATGGCGCCACCTGCCAACAGTGGACATTAGGCACCGCCGGCCAATAAAAACCGCTTATTTAAAAGCGCAATACTGAATACTAAAAAGACTGTACTCTTGATAAGAGACAGTCTTTTTAGTAATACTATAGCAATTTCGGATTAAGTTTTGAATCTATCAGCCCACCAATTGGTTTACCCTTTAGCCATTTATGGTGATCTTTTTTTTGCCATTCGTTTTTATATGGGGTAATGCGCGCTCCATCAGCCACGTAAATAACGGTCATCACCTCGCGCATTTTATTGGAGTTGTTACCGGGCGCGTTGTGTATAGTAAAACCACGGTGCCAGGTGGCATCGCCAGCCTTCATGTTTCTTGCGCGACTTATCGGGAAGTTATTATCTTTCACATAGTCGTCAAATGCAGATTCCGACTCGTCTGAGATTTCATGGTTAAAAACGGCTCCCTTAGTATAAGAGTTTGATGCAAAGGTGAGCATACCCATATCTGCATCAATATCAACCAGCGGCATCCACATGGTTACCGTATTATTGGTATCAATTGGCCAGTAATATTGATCCTGGTGCCATGGGGTGGGGCCACCCCACGCTTCTTTAAACAGGGCCTGGTCATGATAAATTCTTACATTTTCAACCCCCATGAGGTCGGCGGCAATTTTGGCCAGTCGTTTAGCAAACACAAACCTTTTTACATCGGCATCAAGCGTCCACAGGTTCATGATCTGTAAAAAAGCCTTGCCGTAAGTATCTCTGTCTTCCAGTTTGCGTTTCTCGGTATTATACCTATCGACAGCGCCAACAATTACAGGCCTGTAAGCTTCTATTTCTTCTTTTGAAAGTATGTTTTGAATCAGGGTGTGCCCCTTTTCCCGGAATTCGTGAATGCTTTCTTCCGGTAATTTTATAAAATCGTCCAGCAGTAACAGATCAGAAACCTTGGTATTCATATTTTTTTAGTTTATATTCAAAGTAAGTTTAACTTTAGCCGATAAAAAATGAAAAGAATGGTGTAATTATGGATTATTTTATCCGTAACTTAACATATAAATAAATTCTACGTTAAAATATGCAATGATAAAGGCATCGTACGAAGTTCTTCAGCCCTCAAGTAGTCAATCATTCTTGGTCAGAAAATTTGATAAACTGGCATTTGATGCCCCTTATCACTTTCACGAGGAATATGAGCTAACCTGCATTATAAAAGGAAGCGGCAAGCGATATGTTGGCAGCCACATGGAAGATTTTGTATCTGGCGATGTTGTGTTGCTTGGCCCAAACCTGCCGCATTGCTGGAAACTGGAAGCAGGTGATTCAATAGCAGCCGAAGCGGGAGCAATAGTGATCCAGTTTAATGATGCTTTTTTAGGAGATGATTTTTTTAATAAGTTTGAGTTGCAGCATATCAAAAGGCTTTTTCAACAAAGTGGCTGCGGCATTTCATTCCACTCAGATACCCAGGTTGAGGTTAAGCAGCTTTTGTTGAACCTGGTAGAAGAAAAAAGTAATTTCAGGATACTTATAGGCTTATTGGAAATACTGCAGCGCCTGGCCTCATCAGATGAGTATATTTTGCTCGATCAGCACCGTATTGTAGCCGAGCGCTTATCTGCTGAGCGGGAACGCATACACCCGGTATTTGCTTACTTGGTTGAGAATTTCAGAAAACAGGTATCATTGGATACGGCCGCAGGTATAGCCAACATGACCACAAATGCTTTTTGCAAATACTTTAAAAAAGTAACCCGTAAAACATTTATGGAAACTATAATTGAATACAGGCTCAATTATGCCATTCAGCAATTGGTACAAACAGACAAACCCATATCAGAAATTTCATATGAAAGCGGCTTTGGCGATGTTTCACATTTTTATAAAATGTTTAAAGCCAAAATGCATCTTAGCCCCCTTAATTACCGTAAAAAGTTTATGCATAACCTAATCAGCAGCGCCAAAAAGTTATCGGCTTAAAAATCAGGTTACATTAATGATGCCGCGTTTAATAGCGTAAATAACCAGGCCAACCAGGTTTTTTGAACCGGTTTTTTCAAATAAGCGGGCGCGGTAGCCTTCAACGGTACGTACACTCAGGAAAATCCTATCGGCTATTTCCTGGTTTGAGCATTCCTGGCAAACCAGTTTCAGCACTTCTATCTCGCGTTCATTAAGGTCGGCTTTATTTTGAGTTACACTTTCGGAGTGATCATTGCCCATCAACTGTTTAATAAGGGTGATGGATAAGTGTTCATTAAAATAAAAACCCTTATTATGTACGGTAGATACTGCTTCGATAATCTCTTCAGGCTCGGCATTTTTAAGCAGATAGCCCGATGCCCCGGCCTTCATCATATCCACAATATACTTATCCTCGTTAAACATGGATAGCGCCAGTATCTTGATGTTTTTATAATGCTGATGAACAGCTGAGGCCGTTTGGATGCCGTCCATCTCGGGCATTTTAATATCCATCAATAGTACATCTGGGGTTTGGGTTGTTAATAAACCCATCAATTCTTTGCCGTTTGATGCTTCAAGTATAAGGTCAAAATCTTCGCAATCTTCAAGTGTGGCTTTTAGTCCATTCCTGAAAATTTTATGGTCATCTACTATACCTAATTTAATTGTACTCATTGATTAACAAATAGTTGGATAAAGATAGATTAAAGATACAAAACTATGTTATTTTTAATTTAATAGTAGTAAGTGTGCCGTTTAACGGTTTGCTGTAAATATTAATTTCGCCGTTAATGAGCTGTACCCGGCTTTCAAGGTTTTTAATTCCAAAGCCTTGCGTTACTCCACCCTGGTTAAAACCTACTCCGTTATCCTTAAATTCCATCACCATATAATTGCCCTCCTTATTTATAGACAGGTAAATAACAGTGGCATCAGAGTGTTTAATGGCGTTGCCAAAAAGCTCCTGCGCTATGCGGTAAAGGGCAAGTTCAATTTCATGTGGAAAGCGCTGATCGGGCATGTTTTTGCTAAACTTCACCTTAATGTGAGTGTTTTGCTCAACCTTACTGCTCAGGGCTTCAACAGCCACAAGTAATCCATAATCGGTAAGTACAGGGGGCAAAACATTGTGAATAATATTGCGAATCTCCTGAATGCATTCATCAGTAAGCCTGCGGGTATCGGCCAGCAGGGGCTGGGTTGTTTCACTGATGCAGTTTTTATCAAGCCTGTGCAAATTAAGTTTTATAGCCGATAATACCTGCCCTACACTATCGTGCAAATCCTCAGCCAGGCGTTTGCGTTCGCTTTCCTGGGTTTCAAAAACAGCAGCCATCAGATCGCTTTGCCTTGCATCATGCAAGGCCCGCAATTCAAGCTGGTTCTTTATCATTTTACGCTGATAAATAATCACGAAGAAAAATAAGCAGGTAATCAAAACAACCACTACCAGCGTACCGATTATTAATATCGGGATTAAACCGTTTTCTGTAGCTGGCAAAATGACCTTACTGATTTTTAATGTCGGACTCAAGTTGTTTTTTGTGGCTTGCAAAGTAATCCTATTGAATATATAACGTTGGCAATGATATTGGTTATACTGAATATAACATAATAGTCAGCCTTATCTTTATCGGGTATCTGGCTAAAAAGCATAAATAGAAAAATATTTACAGAAGAATAAACCAACACTCCAGCATTGACCCAAAATAAACCTTGTTTTTCTATTTGGATAAATTTTTGCGGATTTAGCAGTTGGTAAAAATAAACTAACGACAAAATAATTAGCAAAATACTAGATGCGGTATTTGATATTGTTGGATACTCAAAAATGTTCCTGGTATTATAAAGCACTATTAGCATTACAATTGTCGAAAAAACTAATGTAATTTTCTTAAGTACCGATTTTAAAAACGAGTTATAATATATGACGCCAAAAAACACAATACTTGTAACTACACTAACGTGAAGTAATGGTATTGTGTTTAATGGGGTCTTGCTATTTTGACCAAGATTATAGGCTAACCACATAGTAAAGTCAAAGGCCCCGGATATCAATAAATACAGAGCTAATATTTTCATCAGCTTATCTAAATGCTTATAGTTATAAATTGTAGCGAGTAACGGAAATACAGCCGATAAAACAGAAATATTACTTAATAGCAAACTTATAAGCATGGTTAGCTCAATTATTAATTACGATTGGGTTAACACATTTTGAGGACACCCTGCCGTGCCAGGGCATGGCATAGCCTGCTCTCCAACTAAATAAGTTGAGGAGGACGCTGCTGCCAACTTTAAAGATTTTAATCCAACATGTCCAGATGGTGTTGATATCTTCCCGCTTTTCATATCGGGTAGTTGATCTTCGCCGTCAGCTGTTACCCCTGTGATAATGAAGTGTTTTTGGCCTTTAACATTAGCAAAAACGGATAAAATAAAATTGCTTACCGATACCCAGAATTTTTGCCATCCACTAAGGTTTTCATCATTAGCATAGTAGATACGTATGCCCATGCAGCCATCCTGTTGCAGGATATGGTTAAGGATTTTGTTGCCGAAAAATTGCGAAACAGTGTCATTGGGATGCCTGTGCCGGTGATTTCGTGTCCACTGAGCTGCAAGTTCAAGATCGATTGCGGCTCCTTCTTCGCCGGTGATTGGGCTGGTGTCCCTTGTTGGTTTTGTTTCCATGATTGAATTTAATGAGGGTTAGGAATTAATTTGGATAAAACTAAGATTAATAAGTTATTAATTCAACAGGACAACATGCCTTAGCCGAAATACAAGCCTGGGTTTGCTATTATAAGTTGCTCATTTACAATAATTAGTGTTTTTGATTGCTTGTTTCACCGGGTATATATTGCGTATTTCTACGCAAGCGAAACTGTATTAGTACGTTTTATATACCGAACGATCACAAGCTTATAAAAACAGTAGTAGCAACCTGTTTAAAAAGGCAGCTTTCACCATGGGTTCGTGCTTGATGACCAACAAAAAGTTGAAATCATTATAGAAACAGGAAAAGCATGTATGTTTAAACAAAAAACGATGCACTTATTTAAGAACATCGTTTTTTGTTTATACGGATATTTAAAAACCGATTAAAAAATCGCTTCAGCTATCCTTTTAGTCGGCCCGGCATTGCTCATAGTATAAAAGTGTAGTACGGGTACGCCAAAGGCCATCAGCTCGCGGCATTGGTTTATCATCCACTCCACGCCGATATCCTTTACATCCTTTTCAGACTTGCAGCCATTAACCGCATCGCACAAGTCTTCGGGCATATCAATATGGAAAGTTTTGGCCAGGTTAATCAGCTGCTTTGATGTGGTAACCGGTTTTAAGCCCGGAATAATAGGTACGGTAATGCCATTGGCCCGGCAATTATTTACAAAATCGAAATACTTCTGGTTATCAAAAAACATCTGGGTAACAATAAAATTGGCGCCCATATCCACCTTTTGTTTCAGGTATTTAAAGTCGGTTTTAAGGTTTGGTGCTTCAAAATGTTTTTCAGGATAACCGGCAATACCGATGCAGAAATTGGTTTTCAGGCTCGCATCATTATGCTCGTGGAGGTAAATACCATTGTTCATATTTACCACCTGTTGCAATAGATCAGTAGCGTAGTTGTGTCCGTTTGGAGTTGGCACAAAAGAGGCATCACCACGGCGGGCATCGCCACGAAGTACGAGTACATTCTCGATCCCTAAAAACTGTAGGTCGACTAAGCCATTCTCAGTTTCGTCCCTGGTAAAACCTCCACACAACAAATGCGGTACGGTATCAACCTTATATTTATTCATGATAGCTGCGCAAATAGCAATGGTGCCGGGGCGTTTGCGGTAGCTTAGTTTCTCCAGCAGGCCATTATCATGCTGCTTATATATATAATCCTCGCGCAGCGAAGTAACATCAATAAACGGCGGCTTAAATTCCATCAAAGGGTCGATGGCATCATAGATTCCTTGAATGCTTTGACCTTTTAGTGGCGGGATAAGTTCGAAAGAGAATAGTGTTTTGCCTTTTGCGTTAGCAATATGGTCCGTTATCTTCATTGTTAATTATGGTGCGGGTTTCTTATTATATCCGTCATTGCGAGGCACGAAGCAATCCCCGATTTGCAAGTCCGCTCTGTATAGTTGGGGATTGCTTCGTGCCTCGCAATGACGGTTTGTTGTGTGTTATTATCAATAATTTATATTTGGACCAAGCCAGCGTTCTACGGTTTCAATATCCATATTCTTGCGTACAGCATAATCTTCAATCTGATCCTTGCTTATCTTCCCCAAACCAAAATACCTTGCCTGCGGGTGCGCGAAGTAGAACCCGCTTACCGCCGCAGCCGGGGTCATGGCTAAGCTTTCAGTCAGGTACATTTTAGCATTATCTTCGGCCTTTAACAATTCAAATAAGGCAGTTTTCTCCGTATGATCCGGGCAGGCGGGATAGCCTGGTGCCGGGCGGATACCCTGGTATTCTTCCTTGATCAGTTCGTCGGCATTTAGTTGCTCGCCTTTGCTGTAACCCCAATATTCCTTGCGCACCAATTCATGCATTTTTTCAGCAAAGGCTTCGGCAAGGCGGTCTGCAAGTGCTTTGGCCATAATGCTGTTGTAATCATCATGGTCGGCCTCAAATTCTGCAACCAGTTCGTCGCAACCTATACCTGTAGTCACGGCAAATCCTCCAAAATAATCGGGCACACCGCTTTCTTTTGGTGCGATAAAATCCGACAGTGCATAGTAAGGGTCGCCTTTAACCTTTTCGGCCTGCTGACGAAGCGTATGGATGCGGGTTAATAAAGTAGTACGGCTTTCATCTGTATACAGTTCAATATCATCCCCAACACTATTGGCCGGCCAAAAACCAATCACACCATTGGCGTGTAATAGTTTCTGATCTACAATTTTCTTTAACAGCTCCTGTGCATCATCAAAAAGCTTTTTGGCTTCATCGCCCACAAACTTATCAGCAAATATTTTGGGGTAGCTGCCGCGTAGCTCCCAGGTATGGAAAAACGGTGTCCAATCAATATAGGGAACAAGCTCTTCCAGTGGGTACGATTCAAATACCTTAGTGCCGGTAAAGGTTGGCTTTGGCGCAACATCACCGTCAAGGCTGATCTGGAAACGGGCCTGCCTTGCCTGCCCGATAGTTACAAAACGCTTATCCGACTTTTTATTCAAATGCGCTTCGCGCGATTTGGCATATTCTTCCTTAATGTTCCGGATATAAGCATCTCTGCCCTCTCGATTCATCAGGCTGCTACAAACAGTAACGCTGCGTGATGCATCCAATACGTGGATGGCAGCACCGGAGTAATGAGGATCAACCTTAACTGCCGCATGGATGCGCGAGGTGGTAGCCCCGCCTATGATGAGCGGAATAGTAAAACCTTCACGTTCCATTTCCTTGGCAAAATGCACCATTTCATCCAATGAAGGGGTAATCAGGCCACTCAGGCCGATAATGTCTACGTTTTGTTTTTTTGCTTCCTCGATGATTCTTTGGGCCGGTACCATTACGCCCAGGTCAATTACTTCGAAGTTGTTACAGGCCAAAACTACGCCTACTATATTTTTACCAATATCGTGCACATCGCCTTTTACGGTGGCCATCAATATTTTACCGGCATTGGCACGGCTTCCGCTGGAGTCTTCTCCGGCATCAATAACCCTTTGTTTTTCAAGCTCGATAAATGGCAGCAGGTAAGCCACGGCCTTTTTCATTACCCGGGCTGATTTTACCACCTGTGGCAAAAACATTTTGCCGGCGCCAAACAAATCGCCTACTATGTTCATGCCATCCATCAATGGGCCCTCAATAACCTCCAAAGGTTTATCATAAGCCAGGCGCGCTTCTTCCACATCATGATCCAGGTATTCAATAATGCCTTTTACAAGTGCGTGCGATAAACGCTCCTGTACGGTTCCCTTGCGCCATTCTTCATCGCGCACTACCTCTTTACCTTTGCTTTTAATGGTATCGGCATACTCTACCAGGCGCTCGGTGGAATCATCTCTGCGATTAAGCAATACATCCTCTACCAGTTCGAGCAGGGTTTTATCTATTTCTTCATAAACTTCCAGCATCCCCGCATTCACAATTCCCATATCCATACCTGCTTTAATGGCATGGTACAGAAATGCCGAGTGCATTGCCTCCCGCACTACATTGTTTCCCCTAAACGAGAAGGAAATATTACTAACCCCACCGCTTACTTTGGCGTGTGGGAGGTTCTGTTTTATCCAACGCGTGGCTTCAATAAAATCAACCGCGTAGTTGTTGTGTTCTTCAAGGCCGGTAGCAACAGTTAATATATTAGGGTCGAAAATGATATCCTGCGGAGGGAAACCGACCACGTTAACCAATATATCATAGGAGCGTTTACAAATCTCGGTACGGCGCTGTAATGAATCGGCCTGGCCGGTTTCGTCAAAGGCCATCACTACTGTGGCAGCGCCATAGCTTAATATTTTGCGGGCATATTCAATAAACTTTTCTTCGCCTTCTTTTAGGGAGATAGAGTTTACAATACCCTTACCCTGGATGCATTTTAAGCCAGCTTCGATAACCGTCCATTTAGACGAATCTATCATGATAGGCAGTTTGGCAATATCAGGTTCGGAGGCCACCAGGTTCAGGAATTTTACCATTACCGCTTCCGAATCAATCATACCCTCATCCATATTGATATCTATCACCTGGGCACCGCCCTCCACCTGTTGCAGGGCAACAGCTAATGCGGCTTCATAATCCTCGGCTAAAATAAGTTTCGAGAACTTTGGCGACCCTGTGATATTGGTACGTTCGCCCACATTCACAAAAATACTTTCGGGCTTTATGGTAACGGCTTCTAAACCGCTCAGGCGCAAATCGGGTTCAACTTCAGGAATTCTTCTTGGCGGGTATTTTGCAGCCCGTTCGGCAATACACTTAATATGCTCCGGTGTAGTGCCGCAACAGCCCCCCACAATATTAACCAGCCCGGCTTTAATAAAATCATCAAGCTGATGCGCGGTTTCATGCGCGGTTTCGTCATACTGACCAAACTCATTTGGCAAGCCCGCGTTGGGATAGGCCGAAATAAATACGTCGGCTTTTTCAGAAAGCTCAGCCAGGTGCGGACGCATTTCTTTAGCACCCAAAGCGCAGTTTAATCCTACCGAAAGCAGGTTGGCATGGCGTATCGAGTTCCAGAAAGCTTCAACAGTTTGCCCTGATAAAGTACGACCTGATGCATCAGTAATAGTACCCGAGATCATGACCGGCAAATGCTTACCCGATTCATTCGCATAACGATCTATTGCAAACAGGGCAGCTTTGGCGTTAAGGGTATCAAATATGGTTTCAACCAGTAACAGGTCCGATCCTCCATCAACCAGGCCGCGAACCTGATCGTAATAGGCGTTAGCCAGGTCATCAAAAGTAACGGCACGGTAACCCGGGTCGTTAACATCGGGCGATAAAGACGCGGTACGGTTGGTTGGCCCAACAGCACCAGCAACAAAACGCGGTTTTGATGGATTTTTTTTAGTGTATTCGTTGGCTACTTCGCGGGCAAGGCGTGCGCCTTCGTAGCTCAGCTCATAAGCCAGTTCTTCCAGCTTATAATCGGCAAGCGAAATTATTTGTGTGCTAAAGGTATTGGTCTCGATGATATCTGCGCCGGCATCCAAATATTCGGCATGAATAGCTTTAATGATATCTGGGCGTGTAATGTTCAGCAGGTCATTATTTCCCTGAAGATCGCTGATATGATCTTTAAATCTTTCCCCACGAAAATCCCGCTCGGTAAGCTGGTACCGCTGTATCATGGTACCCATAGCCCCGTCAATTATAAGGATTCGTTTTTCTAATTCTTTTCTAATGTCCATTTTGGTATCAAGTAGCGAGTATCAAGTATCAAGTACGGGAAATTCCGGTGCTTGATTTTAAATTAGCCATAGCACAAAACAAAAATGTCTTGATACCTGATACTAACTACTTGATACTTAAAAAACTTATTTCGAAAAGTCGGGTGTTATATTGACTTTCGCTTATCTTTCCCAGGGCCGTATGGCTTGCTGAGTAGAATGTAGCACCTTGTGAAGCACAGGTTGCTAAGACATCGCAGGGTCTAATCCCTCCGTCTTTCTCCATAAGCAATGCAAAGGTGCATAATAAAGCGGTAAAATGCAATAGTGCATAACCCTTCAATCTGTATGGTGCGTAAATTTATGTGTACAAAAAAAGCCGCCATTGAAGGCAGCTTTTAATAATACATGTTTTGCGGGGTTATTATCTTCTTCTGCCAAATAAACGCAGTATCATCAGGAAAAGGTTGATAAAATCAAGATATAGCGTTAAGCCCCCTAAAAGCGCCATTTTGCCGGCCGAAGCATTGCCATACTCAAGGCCTGCACCAATGCGCTTTAGCTTTTGAACGTCATAAGCAGTTAAGCCTACAAAAACGGCTATACCAATGTAGCTAATAATGTATTCCAGTTGGGTGCTATGCATAAACATATTAAATAACGATGCAACGATAATGCCCACTAGCCCCATAATCATTATTGAACCGAAATTCGTAAGGTCCGTTTTAGTAGTATAACCAGCAACTGCCATAATGCCAAATACAACAGATGTGGTAATAAATACGCCGAGCACAGAACTTGCTGTATAAATTATAAGGATATAGCTTAAGCTAACGCCCATAATTGCCGAAAAAGCAATAAACAGTAATGCAGCTACACCGTAAGATAAGCGATTGAAGCCAAATGAAATAATTAGCACAAAAGCCAGCGGAGCAAACATTACAATAGTGCCTAAACCGGTATTGCGGCCTGTGGCCGGATCCCTGAGCATTTCATATAATGCCTGGTTATGAGAAAACATGAACGCGCAAAAGGCCGAAAGGCCTAAAGCCACAAACATCCATAAAAATACGTTGGCTATAAATTTACGGGATGCATCTTGCTCTGTTAATTGTATTACGTTTTTGTAAACGTATTCAGGATCTTTAGTTTCCATTTTTTATAAATAAATCTTATACGAATTTAGGAATAATAAGTGAATATATTGTGAAGGAAGGTTGCAGGTGGTTTGCAGCAGGTGGCTGTTTTTTTTTAGTTTGCGGACCGCTTACTACATTAAGCTGAAAGCGACGCATAATCAAACCTTTTTTTGTCTTGATAGTAACTACTTGATACTACTTACTGGTTTCTTTCGGCGTTTCCTTCTTCAGATGTCCCTGCAATTGCGGATTTTGCGGGGGAAGTTTTTTAACCTCTCTTTCAACCTCGGTTTGCTGAACAGAAACCGCATAGTCTGCCGGCTCAATGCTGCTGCCAATAGCTTCTGCGTATACCTGGGTAAATTCGGCGCCGATGTATAATATGGCCGATGTATAGTAGATCCAAACCAAAATAACAATAATGGAACCCGCCGCTCCGTAAGCGGAACCCTGGGCTGTGTATTGAATATAAAGGCTGATGATGTACTGGCCAAGCATAAAAAGTAAGGCTGTGAAAAATGCGCCGGATCGCACATCTTTCCATTTGATCTTCACATCGGGTAAAAACTTAAAAATGATACCAAATAAAGTAGTAATCACTATAAGGGTGAGCGCCAGGTTAACTCCTTTCAACAGGAAACCAGTTACAATTGGTATAAAACGTTCAATCTTACCCTTTAAGGCATCAAGTACAAGGTTTATTGTGAGTGTTGCTAATAACAAAAAACCAAGGCTTATAATTAGTGAAAAAGATACAAAGCGGTTTTTTAGCAAGTGAACCCAATCGCGTTTGGGTTTGGCTTTCACCCGCCATATGGTATTTAGTGAGTCCTGTATCTCAATAAAAATACTGCTGGCGCCCAACAGCAAGGTAACTACACCAATTATTACAGCCACGCCCGATTTACCCGAAAGTGCCAGGTGCTTTAATATATCCTGAATTTGTAGGGCAGGTCCGGTACCCACATAATGGGCTATCTGGGGATACAATTTATCGGTAGCAGCATCTCGCCCAAAAACCAGGCTGGCTACCGATATTATTATAATTAGCAAAGGCGCTATGGAAAATACAGTATAGTAAGCTAAAGAGGCGCTTAGTTTTAAACCGTTATCGCTGCCAAACCCTTTAAATGTTGCCACTAATACCTTCCAAAGTTGTTTTAAATAGTCCGTGCTTAAAAATTTCATCCTCATTTTTTAATTGTACTCCTTAAACCCATTTTGCCATGCAATTTTAATGCCTTTAAATCAACTGTAGTTAAAACCTGCTTGCTATAAGGCTGTAAAAGAGATATCAAGCAATTGGTAATTAGGCCATTCGTTAAAATCATAATGCCACCATTCACTTTTTAGTACAGTAAACCCATGTGCCTGCATCATTGTTTTAAGCAACTCCCGGTTAGTCGTTTGTAGCGGGGTAGCCCCGGTGTAATTGGCAGCAGCCTTATGGCTAAAACTATCAAAGCCGGTAGGCATATCCAGGTCTTTCCCTGTTTCCAGGTCAATCAGTGTAAGGTCAATAGCGCAGCCCCGGTTATGCCTGGAGCCAAACCTGGGATTGGCCACAAAATTAGTATCAGGAGTCAGTTCGTAAAATTGTACTGTAACCCAGTAAGGTCGATAGGCATCAAAAATTTTTAACCCTAATCCATGCGCTTGCAGTTCTTGCGCTACCTTTTGCAGGGCTTTAACTACCGGCAGGCGTGCACATGCTTTAGCTTGCCTATACATGCGCCTGTGCATAAAGTTATTGGCCGTAGCATAACGGAGATCCAATTTTATAGCCGGAATATATTTAACGATTTCTACCAGTTGTTTATCCGGATTGTTTTTTACCTGCCTTTTATAATTTGCTATGCCGCATATCCGGTTGCTGTCAATATACTTGTAATGCTGTGCTTTAGCGGCGCTACCTGCTATAAACAGTAATAGCACAATGATAAGGCAACGGTTCATGAAAAAAGCTTAGCGGTTTGATACGATAAGCAAATCAAGATCTTTACACGGGATAGAGAAACGATCGCCGATATGCTTATTGGTGAGGTGCCCCTGGTAAATATAAACAGAGTTACGCACGCCCGATTTTTGCCATATTACATTTTTGATTCCTCCGTGTTCGCCAATATCCAGCAGGATAGGCGCAAAAATATTGGTAAGCGCGTAGGTGGCTGTACGGGCAACCCTTGAAGCTATATTAGGCACACAATAATGGATTACATCATGCTTGCGAAACACAGGGTGAGTATGGTTGGTAACCTCAGATGTTTCAAAGCAGCCTCCCTGGTCAATGCTTACATCTATAATTACCGAATCGCGCTTCATACGGCTAACGGTTGTTTCTGATATAATGCAGGGGCTACGGCCATCTTCTGCGCGCATGGCACCGATAGCAACATCGCAGGTAGTAATTGCTTTTTCCAATACAATGGGTTGCACTACGGATGTAAAAACCCGGCTGCCAATATTGTTTTGCAACCTGCGTAGCTTATATATCGATGGATCAAAAACCTTTACTTCGGCACCTAATGATATGGCGGTACGCGCGGCGTATTCGCCTACTGTACCAGCACCTAATATCACAATCTCTGTAGGCGGAACACCGGTAATGCCGCCCAGCATCAGTCCTTTGCCTTCAAAAACGTTACTTAAATATTCGGCCGCTATCAGTATGGATGTCGCGCCTACAATTTCACTCATGGCCCTCACAACGCTCAGGGATCCGCCCTCATCACGCAAATGCTCAAAGCATAGCGCGGTAATTTTTTTATTCATGAGGGCATGCAGACACTCGGCCTTAAGGGTAGCCATTTGCAGAGCCGAGATCAGGATCTGTCCGGGCTTCATGAGCTCTATCTCCTTCAGCATTGGAGGTGCAATTTTGATAATGATATCCGCCTCGTAAACCGCTTTGGTATCATAAACAATTTGGGCGCCCTGTTCGCTGTAATCCTTGTCGCTAAAATTGGCTGCCTGCCCGGCATTGCTTTCCAGTATTACGTGGTGGCCGTTATTAACCAGCAGCGCTACCGAAAGCGGGGTTAAAGGAATCCTGTTTTCCTGGAAGGATATTTCCTTTGGAATGCCGATATATAGCTTGTTTTTTTTGCTTTTAACCTCCAGCATCGACTCCTGAGGTTGCATCATTGCCTGCTTGGCAACATCCGAAAACCCGCTGTATATCCCTGAACTCATGTATATGTTATTTTCTGGCAGATGAAGATAAGAAAAAAGGACCTATCCTAAAACTAAATATTTTCAATGTTTATCTGCCTTGCCCCATCATCCAAAACCTTTAGGCTAATATTGGCATAATGCGGCGGCAGCAGAGCCGGTATTTTTTCGGGCCACTCAATAAAACAGTAAGCACCATCGTAAAAGTATTCTTCGTAACCCATATCCAATGCTTCGGTTTGATCTTTAAGGCGATAGAAATCAAAATGATATATTTTACCCGTTGCCGTATGATACTCGTTAACAATAGAAAACGTAGGGCTGGTAACGGTATCTGTTGTACCTAAAGTTGCGCATAACTGCTTAATAAGTGTAGTTTTACCGGCACCCATATCCCCATAAAAAAGGAATATTTTGTTGTTGCCTGTATGCTCAAGAATAGCTTCGGCTGCGCCGGGTAAGTTTGATATGGATTGAATGGTTAGTTGCACTATGAAATTTTTATTTAGCTACCATGCCATTGCGAGCGCAGCGTGGCAATCGAAGCTTTTCATAGCGAACCTGCACAGTTCGCGATTGCTTCGTCGTTCCTCCTCGCAATGACATAGTAGAAGATTATCCAAAAATACTCAAAATACTTAAGCCAATAAGAAAGTCCTGCCAGTTATTACCGGCAGGACTTTCTAAACCAAAAGAATTATCTTATGATTTCTTCCCGGTATTAAATCCAAAAGGAACAACTACTTTAAAGCTGATGTTGCGCCCCATATTAAATATACCAGGACGAACGCCGGCTGGTACTGTTGGGTTATCAAAATACTTTAACCTGCTCATGTTTGATTGATAATTAACATTGGCAAGGTTGGTACCCTCAATAAACAATTTAATAACCGGCTGACCTGCTTTGTTTACAATGTTGCCACCAAAACCGGCACTTAACAAGTTATAACCCGGGGTTGCAGTTTCGGTGCCATAAGCTGCAAAATAACGGTTTTGAGCGCTGTAGTGGTCAAGGCCAGCAAAAATGTACAGGTTTTTAAAGTTGCCAAAGCCGCCGTTAAATGTTCCGCGAAGTTCTGAGTGGGTATGTAGCGGCGGAATGAATGGCAGGTATTTCAGACTATCTGCAACGGGGCCGCCGTTGCCTTTGTTTTCGCCGTAGGTTAAGCTAAGGGCGTTTTCAAAGTGTAACCACGGTATTGGGTGCAAATCGACATTAACCTCGCCACCATAAATGCGCGCTTTGCTTTGTACATAAGTAAACGTAGTATAACCCTGGGTATAAACCGGGCTGCCATCAGGATTTAAAACCTGCTGCTGGTATATGTAGTTGGAGATATCATTATTAAACACCTCCACACTGGCCGATATATTTGGCAGTGTTAAAAAAGTGCCAAGGTCTTCCTGTAAGCTAAATTCTGGTTTGAAGTTTTTATCGCCGATGTGGTAGATCTGCGAGCCCGGGTCTGGGCCATTGGCCGAGATCTCGGCAATACTTGGCGCCCTGAAACCGCGTGAAATATTACCCTTTACCAGGAATGCATCGGAGATATTGTAAGTTGCCCCAAAGCTTCCCGAAGCGCCCCTGAAGGTTTTACTGAAAGCATCAAATTGCGAGGTAACATTTGATGTTGTAGTTGGATTAGGGCCCGTATACAATTGTGGAAAGCCGTTTGCGCCCAGGGTATCAACATAAGCAGCACTGCTATTGAACGACCGGTTATCATACCTTGCTCCCAGCGACAGATCAAGCTTGCCATAGCTTTTCTTCACTACAAAGAACGGACCTATATCAAACTGATGATAAGCCGGTATAGGGAAATCGGTAGCATCGCCAATAGTATTATTTTGGTACTGTCCGTTTATGCCGATGCTGGTTTCATAATCATTACCGATGTTAAAGTTGTATTTAACATCATAGGTATAGGTAGTTAAATGCAGATTCAGCCCGGCAATATCCCCAGCTTCGGGATGTGTGTATTCGCGCCTGTGGCTGTATTGATAACCCAGGTTCACGATGAGGTTGCCATCGCCCAGCCTGAAATTACTGTTGTTATAGATGCGGTAAAGCTGTACATGCTGGTGCAGTGTTGGGATCTTATAGGTGTTCAGCATAGATTCGGGAACAATTGGCCTGTAGGCATCATCCTCGGTTATCTGGCGGGTAAACTGGCGGGTAATTGAATCCCGGCTGCCATCGGGGATCGACTGTTCATCGTCAAATACAGATGCATGCAGATATGATGTACCCCATGATTTATTTAAACCCACCATAATGCGGGCGTCCTTTTCTTTATAGTTGGTGCCATAAACGCGACCATCATGCTGATTCTGGTAATTTTTGGCTTCTTTGGCAGATACCACGGTTCCCCATACAAAACCATTTTGATTGCCCTGTAGTCGGAATGATCCATTCAGTAAACCCTGGTTGGTGCCATAAATTCCTTGTACAGAGCCAGCTATTGTACCCTCGGGAACAGGCGATGGTGATATTAAGTTCACAACACCGCCAATAGCATCAGAACCGTAAGTTAAGCTGGCCGGGCCTTTAATTACTTCCACGCGGTCGATAGAGTTTTGATCTACTTCGATGCCGTGTTCGTCCCCCCATTGCTGCCCCTCCTGGCGGATACCATCCATCAGGGTGATTACCCGGTTATAGCCCAGGCCATGTATAAAGGGCTTTGATACGTTTGGCCCGGTAGTAACTGCACTTACGCCCGGCAGGGTGGCTATCTGGTCGATGATATTACCCGAAGCAGCGCGCTGATCCAAATAAGTTTTCCCCACAGCTACCATAGGTACGGGGCTGCGTTTTATTTCGGTGGCCTTACTTACACCGGTGATAATTACCTCGCCCGCTTCAACCGATGAGGTTTGCAGTTTTACATCAAATACGGTAGTTTTAGAAAAATCAACCCTTTGGTTTAATGTTGAATAACCAAGATAACTTACCTGTACAAGGTAAATGCCTTTAGGTATATTAGTAAAAGCATACTTACCATTTGCATCGGTAATAGCACCTTTTCTTAAATCGGGAATAGTAACAGTAGCACCAATAATTGGCTTGCCATCGGCTTTGTCGGTAACTGTACCCGATAGGGTTCCTACAGCTTCACCTGGCGTGTTTTCAGGAGTTGTGGTGGCAGCGTCTGCCAAATGAGTAAAACCTATAAACAGTAATATTAAGAAGCTAATCAGCTTTAATTTCATAACGAATAAATTGTAGATCAATAAATACCGCTTATAAAACGGCTTTGTTTGTAAAAAATGATAACAGAATAAGTTTGTTACGAAATTACAGGAGGGGCCCTACCGGAGGCAAGCACAAGCGACATGCTTACAAAATTATAATCACAAGGCTTAAAAATACGCATTACTGCCTGTTGCGGAATTGCATATAAAGGGTTGTCAATTACCGCGAAATTGTGGTGCATGGCATCGCACATATCGCATTTTTCCTTAACGGTTTGCTGCGGATGATTGTTTGTTAATGATGCCGTTTTTGAGATGCCTTTTATAAGCTGGTGCTGGTGCGTATAAACCATATACTGACCTGCAATAAAGCAGATGAGCAACAGCCACGAATAAATAATATTTAATTTATTTTTCTTCACGCCTACAGCCTCTTATAAGGGGCGCCGCAAAAATAAGCAATAAAACGGGATAATTAATGCAACATTGTAACAATATCGGTAAGGCTTCATAGTAGCTTCATGCAATCAGGTCATATCAGGAACATTTTGGCTTGATCTGTGAACCATCAACCATGAACTAACCTTATATTTGCCAATATGAAACCTGCGGAAATTAATTTAAAGTGGAGTGCATTGCAGGACCGCATTGCCGAGGATTTTGATAACGAGAAACCCGATATAAAAGTAATGCTGTTTTTAATTGGCGTGCAGGAACTTGGCCAGGGGCCGCGTAAGTTCAGTAAACGCCAAAAGGAGGAGCTGATGCACATAGCTAATTGCAAGCTGATGAGCATGATGGGGTTTTATGAATTGGAAGGGCTTGACCAGGACGGCTGGCCACACTGGAAACGCATAAAAGTTATACCCAACTATACCCTGCTTGAGCAGGAAATGCTCATGAAATCATTGATCATTAGTTACTTTGAGGAGATGGATGTGATTTAGTACCTGCAACACACCGTTCAATCACCGTTCATGCACCTTTGGGTTGTTTTACATACACCAGCCGTACTCCTTTGGATGCCTTTTCGCATCCGTTGATTTTAGATTAACTCATTGGAAAAAAATGTAAAAAATATCCCATTAAAATTCGTTAGCCAGTCAGGGGAAAATGCAGAAACAGGGTGTAACTATTTTTTAAATAATTCTGCTAATTTTATAATTCGGACTATTCTGATTCTGACTACATATGAAAAAAATCTTTACGCTGAGTTTACTGCTGCTAACCTTTGCAATTGCCTTTGCCAAACCGCCTAAAAACCAGTACGTACGCGTTAGTACCAGCTACGGCAGTGTCATCATACGCCTGTACAATGAAACTCCTTTGCACCGCGATAATTTTATTAAGCTGGCCAAAAAAGGATTTTATAATGGCGTGCTGTTTCACCGGGTGATCCAAAACTTTATGATCCAGGGAGGCGATCCGGATTCTAAAGATCCTGTTAAAGCCAAACCTGGTGTCGAACTGGGCAACGGAGAAGTTGGCTATACCATCCCAGCCGAGTTCAAGGATAGTTTATTCCATAAACGCGGCGTGCTTGCAGCGGCCCGTGATGATAATCCTAAAAAAGCATCAAGCGGGTGCCAGTTTTATATTGTGGAAGGCAAACGCCTTACCGATGCTAAAATGGATTCGTTGGAAAAGGGCCGTTTAAAGGGGTTTAAAATACCTGCCTGGCAGCGCGAATATTATAAAACCGTTGGCGGCACGGCTCAATTAGATCATGGCTATACCGTGTACGGCGAAGTAGTATCAGGCATAGACATGGTTGATCATATTGCAGCCGTTAAAACAGATAAAAATGATCGCCCGTTGCAGGATGTACCAATGACCGTTGATGTACTGAGCAAAAGGGAATGCAAGCAGCTGGATAAGCTTTTGAAACTAAGCCCCCCAGCCCCCTAAAGGGGGAGCGATATGTTTGAGATATAACTCTTCAATTATTACAGATATAATTAATATTGCGCATAAAATATTTTAATAATTTAAATCAAAAATTCCTCCTTTAGGGGGTTAGGGGGCATGAAAATAATCACTTATAACGTTAATGGTATCCGGTCGGCAATCAACAAAAACTGGCTGGCCTGGCTGCAGGCTACCGATGCCGATGTAGTTTGCCTGCAGGAAATTAAAGCTACCCCCGATGTACTTACCGACCTGGGATTGGTAGATCAGCTGGGGTACAAACACTATTGGTTCCCGGCCGAGAAGAAGGGATATAGCGGCACAGCTATCTTCTGTAAACAAGCACCAAAACATATTGAATACGGTTGTGGTATTCCCGATTTTGACCGCGAGGGCCGTTGCATCCGGGTTGATTTTGAGGAGGTATCTATTATGAGCGTATATTTTCCATCCGGCTCAAGCGGCGATGAGCGGCAGATATTTAAATATCGTTTTTTAGATGAGTTTGGCAAATACCTTACCCTGCTAAAAACAGAACATCCTAAATTGGTAGTATGCGGCGATTATAACATTTGCCATCGCCCTATTGATATCCATAATCCAAAATCAAATGCCAATTCATCCGGGTTTTTACCCGAAGAGCGCGAGTGGATGGAGAAATTCATTGAAGGAGGGTTTATTGATACCTTCCGCCACCTGAATAAAGAGCCGCATAATTATACCTGGTGGAGTTTCAGGGCCAATTCAAGGGCCAAAAACTTAGGCTGGCGTATTGATTATACCATGGTTAGTACCGAACTGGAAAACAACATCAAAAGAGCGTCGATATTACCGGAAGCAAGGCATTCCGATCATTGCCCGGTGCTGCTGGAGCTGGAGTTTTAGCCCCCCTTCAGGGGGCCGGGGGGCTACCCTTTTACTCTTTCAACATATGATCCGGTAGTGGTATCAACCTTTACCTTATCACCAATGTTAATGAATAGCGGTACGCGGATTTCAGCGCCGGTTTCAACGGTTGCATTTTTTAGGGCTCCGCTTGAGGTATCACCTTTAACAGCCGGCTCGGTATAGGTAATTTCAAGCTCGGCAGAGCCTGGGATAGAACCCATAATAGGCTCGTCGCTTTCAAAAGCTACTATTACGTTCATCCCCTCTTTCAGGAATTTAACGGCTGGACCAAAAAGGGTTTTGGGTATGTTATGCTGATCGTAAGTGGTGTTATCCATCACTACAAGCGCATCGCCATCCTCATATAAATACTGATAATCGTTGGTTTCAACACGGGCTATATCAACCTCTTCGTCGGTACGGAAACGGTACTCAACCAGCTTTCCCGATTTTACGTTACGCATACGCGCCTGGTAAAATGCACGCAAGTTACCTGGCGTGCGGTGTAAAAATTCTTCTACCTGTACTAACTCGCCGTTAAAGCGAAGCACATTTCCATTTTTAACATCTGATGCTTTGGCCATAAAATAATATTGAGGCGCAAAATTAGGGATTAGATTTGAAATGTGAGAAGTTAGATTTGAGATTTTTGTGGGCAGATATGAGATGTGAGATTTTAGATATGAGACACTTATGGGTCAATATAAAAACCGAAATCACTTAGTTTTTCGTCGTTGCTAACGTTTATAAAATTAGATGTGAGATCAAAAAAGCGGCAAATGCAGCTATCTCAAATCTCACATCTAATATCTCAAATCTACAAAGTAGCTATATCGATTACAAAACGGTACCGTACATCACCTTTTACCATGCGGGCATAAGCGGTATCGATATCTTTTATGTCAATCATTTCAATGTCTGACACTATGTTATGTTCGGCACAAAAATCAAGCATTTCCTGGGTTTCGGCCAAACCACCAATGCCCGATCCGGCAAGGCTTTTACGGCCGCCTAATAAGCTAAAAGCCTGAATGCTGGCTGGTTCTGGCGGCACACCCACACAAATCTGTACACCATTGGTTCTTAACAGCGACAGGTACATGTTAAAATCATGCGGCGCAGATACCGTATCCAGTATAAAATCGAAGGAATTTTTAGCTGCTTCTATCTGTTGCGGATCGCTGGTAACTACAAAATGATGCGCGCCCAATGCTTTGGCATCGGCTTCTTTGCCTGGCGAAGTACTCAACACAGTAACTTCGGCACCAAAGGCTACGCCAAATTTAACGCCCATGTGGCCCAATCCGCCTAATCCTAAAACTGCCAGCTTATGGCCTTTGCCAACTTTCCAGTGTCTAAGCGGCGAATAGGTGGTAATGCCGGCGCACAACAATGGCGCAGTGGCGGCAAGATCAAGCTTATCTGAAATATGAAGCACAAAATCCTCATGCACAACAATACTGTTTGAGTAGCCGCCATAGGTTGGTGTTTTATGGTCCTGCTCTAAACCGTTGTAGGTTTGCGAGTTGCCGTTTAAGCAGTATTGCTCCAGGTCCTCCTTGCAGTTTTCACATACCCTGCATGAGTCAACCAGGCAGCCAGTACCGGCCAGGTCGCCAACCTTAAACTTTTTCACATGGTCGCCAACTTTAACCACGCGGCCAACAATTTCATGGCCAGGTACCATTGGGAAAATTCCCGGGAACCAATCGTTTTTAATCTGGTGCAGATCGCTGTGGCAAACACCACAAAATAAAATATCAAATTGCACATCATGCGGACCCACGTCGCGACGTTCAAAGTCCCATGGCGCAAGGTTAGTGGTAGGCGACTGTGCCGCGTATCCTTTAACTGGTATCATAAGTAGTTTTAATTTTTGATTACCTAAAGGTACGTGAATAGATTTGAGATGCGAGGTATGAGATTTGAGATTTTGCCCGGAAGTTGCTGAATTATGACAATAGCATGCGGGGAATAAGATCAAAATCTTCGACAAGAACCATTTAAACTTCTGTCTCACATCTAATATCTCAGAAGCTGTTTAAATTTGATTTATTAAGTGTTCCATTTGAGTGCAGTGGAACACCCCGAACGCTCTGGAACGCATTATGGCTGATTATCAACAACTTAAGCTTTTTAAAAATCAACAAAGACCGGAACACTTATGCAACTGATAATCAACATTATAAACCCAAATATTAACTTTTGGTTAAAATCAAGCTGGCGGACTGTAATTCAATATCTGAATTTATCTCGCGCAAAGGTGCTAAAACGCAAAGTGATTTACTTCTTTTTTCTTTGTTGGTTAATTTCTATATAGTGTTCCTGTCTTCACTATAAATACACTTTTTTGAAGAAAAATCAATTTATATCGTGATATATAGAGCCAGATTAATTGGAAACTTATCATCCGCCGATCTCACAAATCCGGCAAATTTTAGCCTCAATTTAAGAGGCTATCTAAAAATAAAAAAACAGACCGTCATTGCGAGGTACGAAGCAATCCCCTACTATGCAGATCGGATTTGCAAAGCTACTCTGTAAGGTGGGGATTGCTTCGTACCTCGCAATGACGCATGGATATATGCTTCATTAGAAGTCTAAAAACATTTAATAAATCATTTTTAAACAGCCTCTCACATTTAACTTTTGTAATCCGATATACTCAACCGATGTTTACAAAAACCATATTCGTGTTCCTGGTTTGAGCAAATGATGGTAAGGCGACCTGTTGCAAATTGCTCTACCAGGCTTAAATACCAATCCACACCCTGGCTATCCAGGTTTGAGGTGGGCTCATCAAGCATCAGCATGGGGGTATCGGCACAAAAAGCCAGAATCAGTTTAAGGCGCTGTTTCATGCCAGATGAAAAGTATTTAATAAGCTTGTTTTCGCTTTTGGGCAGGTTCAGCAATCCGATGAGTTGTTTTTTATCAACACCATTTTTATAGTTTTTAAACTTAAAATGGAAATCAACCATTTCACTCAGTGTAAACTCCTCAATCAGTTCAAGGTATGGTGCAGCAAGGCTTAAGTGATGGAATACTTTATCAATCTCGACCTGTTTCTCCTTGAAAACAAAATCTATAGTACCCGCAGATGGCGAAAGGCTGCCATTTAAAATCTGCAGCAAGGTAGATTTTCCCGATCCATTTGGCCCAAGTATGGCGTATGATTCGCCACTGGTAAAAGTATGGCTTATCCCCCTGAAGATCCAGTCGCGGTTAAAGCGGCGGCCAATGTTATTTAGGGTGATGGTCATGACTTGTGTTTCGTGGTTCGTGTTTCGTGGTTCCTGTTGCGTGGTTCGTGTTGATGGGTTCGTGGTTCGTGTTGCCAGATTTATGGTTCCCCTATATCGAATATTTAGTAAAAGGCAGCTTACATTGTTAACCCTGTAACCCGAGCCTCACAACTCGAACCACGAACCACAAAACCAGAACCAATTAAGAATTTCCAAACCCCTTCATGATGCCCCTTTGCGAATTTTGCAGGAAGTTGATGATCTCATCGCGTTCAACGCTTGGGGTAAATTCGGCTTCGATGATATCAAGAGCCTTACTTACATTATATTTTTTGAGGAACAGGATGCGGTAGATCTCCTGGATCTCGTTGATAGTAGCTGCAGAAAATCCCCTGCGACGCAAACCAACCGAGTTGATCCCCACATATGATAACGGCTCGCGACCAGCTTTGGTGAACGGTGGCACATCCTTACGTACCAATGAACCGCCAGAGATCATGCTATGTGCGCCAATTTCAACAAACTGATGAACGGCAGATGATCCGCCGATAAAGGCGTAGTCATAAACATTAATGTGCCCGGCTAATTGTACCGCATTGGCAATAATCACATTATCGCCTATAACACAATCATGTGCCACGTGTACATAGGCCATCAACAGGCAATTGCTGCCAATAGTAGTGGTATTTTTATCCAGAGCAGTTCCGCGGTTAAGTGTTACGCATTCGCGGATGGTTGTATTATCACCAATAGAAACGGTACTTTGTTCACCTTTGTATTTCAAATCCTGTGGCGGCGCAGATATTACTGCACCCGGGAAAATACGGCAATTTTTACCAATCCGGGCACCATCCATAATAACGGAGTTGGAACCGATCCAGGTACCCTCGCCAATTTCAACATCCTTGTGGATGGTTACAAAAGGTTCAATCACCACATTGTCGGCTATTTTAGCCTGTGGGTGTATATATGCTAAAGGCTGGATCATGCTTCTGTTCCTTTTACTTTTACAATTTGTGCCATTAATTCGGCTTCAACAACAACCCTTTCGCCAACCATGCCTACTCCCTTCATTGTGGCAATTCCCCGCCTTATGGGGGCCAGCAGGTCGCAAATATAAATAATGGTGTCGCCGGGTACTACTTTACTTTTAAAACGGGCATTCTCTATCTTTAAAAACAAGGTAAGATAGTTTTCGGGATCGGGAACCGTATTTAAAACCAGGATGCCGCCGGTTTGTACCATACCTTCAATCTGCAGCACACCCGGAAAAATGGGGGCGCCAGGGAAATGTCCTTTAAAAAACTCCTCGTTAATAGTTACATTTTTCATGCCTACAACGTGGTTTTTGGTCAATTCCAATATCTTATCTATCATTAAAAAAGGTTGCCTGTGTGGTAACATGCCCATAATTTCAACCGTATCAAATACAGGCTTCGCATTAGGGTCGTAAACTTTAACCTGCTTACGGCTTTTTTCTTTTTTAATCAGGGTTTTTATTTTTTTAGCGAAGGCCACATTAGCAGCATGGCCGGGGCGGGCCGCCATAATGTGTCCTTTCAGCGGTACACCTACCAGGGCCAGGTCGCCTATCATATCCAGTAATTTATGCCTTGCAGGCTCGTTCTGGTGGCGCAGCTCAATGTTATTAAGTATCCCCTGCGGGGCTACGTTAATATCCTTGCGGTTAAATAGTTTGGCAAGGTGGGCAAGCTCTTCATCATCAACCTCTTTATCAACAACCACAATGGCGTTGTTAAGGTCGCCGCCTTTTATCAGGTCGTGCTTTAACAGCATTTCCAGTTCATGCAAAAAGCAAAAAGTACGGCAGGATGCTATTTCTTTTTTAAACTCGCCAATGGTTGATATACTGGCATGCTGGCTGCCCAGCACCTGCGAGTTATAATCAACCATACAGGTAAAGCGGTAATCATCTAAAGGCATGGCAACCATCTCTACCTTGCGGTCGGGCTCCGAGTAATGAATGTTATAGGGTATGTGATAATATTCGCGGTCGGCTTCCTGTTCAATCAAACCCGTTTCCAGGATAACATCAACAAACTGTATCGAACTGCCATCCATAATGGGCGTTTCGGGGCCGTCCATATCAATAAGTACATTATCAACCTCCAAACCCACCAATGCCGCAAGTACGTGCTCCACGGTGTTTACAGTTGCACCATTTTGTGAAATAGTAGTACCGCGTGAGGTATCCGTAACGTTATCAACATCCGCATCAATTATGGGCGAACCGGGCATATCAACCCTCCTGAATTTGTAGCCATGGTTTTCGGGGGCAGGGTTAAATGTCATGGTTACCCTTTGGCCGGTATGTAAGCCGGTGCCCGAAACCGAAACAGGTGTTTTAATGGTTCTTTGTTTTACATTCATATTATTAGTCATTGGGCATTAGTCATTGGTCATTGGGAAATAGTTCATTATTGCCATCAGAAAACCTAATGACTAATGACCAATGACTATTGACTGCCCCTCTTTAATTCGGTAATTATTTTTTCTAATTCGTTTATTCTTTTTTCCAGTTCGGGCAGGCGGTTTATCACCACGTTTGAACGCATATTGGCACTATAAAGTGTGGCCGGGCTGCCCGCCCATTTTTTACCTTCTTCGGTAATGCTACGGCCAATGCCCGATTGAGCCTGCACCTGGGTACGGTTTGCAATAGTGATATGGCCTACCAAACCAACCTGGCCGCCCAATATCACATTTTCGCCAATCTTGGTGCTGCCCGATATTCCTGTTTGGGCCGCTATAACTGTATTAGCGCCAATCTCTACATTATGGGCAATCTGGACCAGGTTATCCAGCTTTGCACCTTTACGTATAATTGTCGACCCCATTGTCGCCCTGTCAATAGTTGTATTTGAGCCTACCTCCACGTCATCCTCTAAAATCACATTGCCTATTTGCGCTACTTTGGTATAGGTTCCGTCCGCATTGGGTGCAAAGCCAAAACCATCACTGCCTATCACAGCACCTGAATGTACAATAACATTATCGCCTATAACACAATCGAAGTAAACTGTAACGCCCGAAAACAGGGTTACATTGTTGCCTATCGTCACATTATCGGCAATATTAACATTGGGATAAATTTTACAATTGTCGCCAATTTTTGTGTTAAGGCCGATGTAGGCAAATGCACCAATATACGGTTCGGCGCCTATTTGTGCCGAGGGATGGATGAAGCAAGGCTGTTCAATGCCTTTTTTGTTGAGTTTGAAGGTATTATATTTTTCAAGCAGAACCGAAAATGAACTGTACGCATTCTCTACCCTTATTAAGGTAGCGGTAACAGGGCCGGTAAGCTGCAGGTCGTTATTAACAATAACTACCGAAGCGTTTGTAGTATATAAATACTGCTCATATTTTGGGTTGGCCAAAAAAGAAAGGCTGCCTGGAGTGCCTTCTTCTATTTTGGCCAGTTGATGAACGGTTACCGAAGGATCACCTTCAACAGTTCCGTTGAGCAGAAAACTTATATCCTGGGCAGTAAATTGCATCGACAAATTTAAATGTTAAAATTAAAGCAGCAAATTAATTAGTGAGTGGTGAATTGTGAGTGGTGAGTTATTCTTAGTTGTTGATAAACGGTATGACGTATTTTAAAACATCAACTACTCACCATTCACTACTCACCGCTCACTTAAATCAATTCCTTACTATAACAAAGTATGTATTTTTTTACGGTTTTAATTGTGAGTTATTCTTAGTTGTTGATAAACGGTATGACGTATTTTAAAACATCAACTACTCACCATTCACTACTCACCGCTCACTAAATCAATTCCTTACTATAACAAAGTATGTATTTTTTTACGGTTTTAGCTAATGCCTCTAAATTTGAGTTATCGCTTGCGGTTGTAATATCATGTACCTGGCCATCCTTCATCAATATACCAATGTTGCCATCGCCGGCGGTATAGGCATTGTTGCGGATGGATGTGGTGAAAACAAAGTATTCGGCATCCTGCTCGCTTACACCATATTTTTGCATGGCCTTTTTGATAAGCGTGTCTACAAATGCTTTATCGGGCTGCTGATTGCTGATGTCAACATGATAAAGGTTTCGCTGCACCAGGTTTTGTGATAGCTTGGATAAGACAAAATCAGGATGCCCGGCCCAAACTTTTACTGCCGACATGATATCAGCATCATCCAGGCTGGCAAAAGTATCAAGGTGATGGTCTTCATTCATGAAGGCATCCCGGCTGATGCTGTTTTTAATAAAATGCTTCAGGGCGGGAGTAGCAAAAAGGTCTTCGCCTTTTAAAGCAAGCTCACGGCAGCGTTTAAAAACTTTTCCCAGCAATTCCTCGCCGGCAATTACGGTTTTATGCAGGTAAACCTGCCAGTACATGAGGCGGCGTGCTATCAAAAACTTTTCTATCGAATAAATGCCTTTCGCTTCAACCACTATATGGTCGTCTTTAACATTCAGCATTTTAATGATTCGGTCAGAGCTGATCACACCTTCGGATACACCTGTAAAAAAGCTATCGCGGTTCAGGTAATCAAGCCTGTCCATATCTAACTGACTTGATACCAGCTGATGAAGAAATCTGCGGGGGTAGGTATCGTTAAAAATACTGATAGTCATGGCCAGCCGCCCGCCAAATTGCTCGTTAAGCTTATTCATGAGCATAGATGATATATCCTCGTGGTTAATACCTTCAATAATGGTACGCTCCAGCGCGTGCGAGAAAGGGCCATGGCCAACGTCATGCAGTAATATAGCAATGGTAACGGCTTCCTCTTCTTCTTTGCTTATGTTGTGGCCTTTGTACCGCAGGGTTTCAATAGCCATATCCATGAGGTACATAGCGCCCAGTGCATGATGGAAGCGGGTATGGAGCGCGCCCGGGTAAACCAGGTGCGTCATCCCCAATTGCTTGATATACCTTAGTCTTTGAAAGTAAGGGTGTTCAATCAGGTCGAATATCAGCTCTGTGGGGATACTGATGAAGCCGTAAACCGGGTCGTTTATTATTTTMTTTTTATTCAATGGACTCAATAAAGTGCAAAAATGTAAAACAAAGGTAAAATAAGCGCCCGATGTTTKTTAAATTTTGTTAATACCTTTACTCAATCACAACAAAACCGTCTCTTTGGGGTTTACTGACTGAATCAGAATTGTTTCTGATTCAGACTATTTAAGTACAGATACTATGCAAGATACAACCATTTTATGGGCTGATGACGAAATTGACCTGTTACGACCACATATACTTTTCTTAAACGAAAAAGGCTACAAGGTTACAACCGTAACCAACGGTAACGACGCTGTTGATACTTTTAAAAATAACTATTTCGACCTGGTTTTCCTTGATGAGAACATGCCCGGCCTTACCGGCCTGGAAACGCTGCAGCAAATAAAGAACATTAATAACGATGTGCCTATTGTGCTGATCACCAAAAACGAGGAAGAATATTTGATGGAGGATGCCATCGGTTCAAAAATTGATGATTACCTGATAAAACCGGTTCACCCTAAGCAGATCCTGCTTACCATTAAAAAGCTTACAGAAAACAAGCGCCTGGTTACCGAAAAAACCACCATGGCCTACCAAATGGACTTTCGCACACTTGGTATGACGCTTAATGATAACCTGAGCCACCAGGAATGGGTTGATGTTTACAAAAAACTCATTTACTGGGAGCTGGAACTGGAAAAACTGGAAGATGCCGGGATGCACGAGATATTGACCATGCAAAAAGCCGAGGCCAATATGCAGTTTTGTAAGTTTATTGAACGCAACTATTTAAACTGGATCAAAAACCCGGATTTGGCACCTACCAGTTCGCCGCAGCTGTTTAAAAAGAAAGTGTTCCCTAAGATGGATGGCAAGGGCCCATTGTTTTTTATACTGATAGATAACCTGCGGTTCGACCAGTTTAAGATCATTAACCCCATAATATCAGAATATTTCAGGCTGGAAGAAGAGGATACCTATTACAGTATTTTACCTACAGCCACACAATACGCCCGTAACTCCATATTTAGCGGGCTTATGCCTTTGGATATGGAAAAAAGGTATCCGCAAATGTGGCAAAATGATGAGGATGAAGGCGGTAAAAACCTTTTTGAGTCTGAATTTATTGCCGATCATTTAAAACGTGTATTAAAAAGGGACTGCAAGTACTCGTACCATAAGATCCTTAACATCGACGAAGGCCGTGCGCTGAATGAATCGGTAAGTAATTTGATGAATAACGAATTGAATGTGGTTGTATACAACTTTGTTGATATGCTGTCGCATGCACGTACAGATATGCAAATGATCCGTGAACTGGCAAGTGATGATGCGGCTTACCGGTCATTAACCCTGTCGTGGTTTGAACACTCACCGTTGTTTGACCTGCTTAAATTTTTAGCGCAGAAACAGGTAAGAGTAATTATTACTACCGACCATGGTACCATCCGCGTAAAAAACCCAAGCAAAATTGTGGGTGACAGGAATACCAATACCAACCTGCGTTACAAACAAGGTAAAAACCTTAATTATAATGCCAAGGAGGTGTTTCACATTCGTAACCCACACGATGCTATGCTGCCAAAGCTACACCTAAGCTCAAGCTTTGTATTTGCCAAGGAAGACAGCTATTTTGTGTACCCCAACAACTACAACCATTTTGTTAATTTTTATAACGAAACCTTCCAGCATGGCGGCATCTCGTTAGAAGAAATGATTATCCCGGTAGTAACTTACGGGCCGAAGTAATAGCCCCTCTAAATCTTCCCTGAAGGGGAGACTTTAAAATATAAAAGGCCAATCGCAAAACGATTGGCCTTTTATATTTTAAATCCGTCATTGCGAGGTACGAAGCAATCCCCACCTTTACGGGGCGACCTGCATAGTTACTCTGCTTATCGGGGATTGCTTCGTGCCTTATAATGACGTGTTTGTAAGTTACTGACCATCAATATGAAAAATCGTCATTGCGAGGAGGAACGACGAAGCAATCCCCAACTATACAGGGCGAATTTGCAAGCGCACCTGCTTATTGGGGATTGCTTCGTTCCTCGCAATGACGATTCAAAAAATCACGTCATCCCCATTTTTTCCAGGATTATCCTGGTGGTTACTCGCAATGACGCTCTATTATTATCTATTGTCCGCTCTTTTTCTTATCCGCAAAAGCGAATACTTTTTGCAACAATGGCGTAGTACGTGCACCCAGGTTCTGACGGATGTTCAGTTCTTCTTTAGCTATTTCCACAAATAAGCCATCTATAGCTTTTTGAGTTACATAATCGCTGATATCAGGATTGATCTTAGATACAAATGGAACTTTGTTATAGGCCTGTGCAGCATCGGTATAATATTTTGTTGCGCCAACCTTGTTTAAGCTCACCTGGATCACTGGTTTAAACTTGCCGGATAATTGTGCTGTGGTGGTACGTTTAAAATAAAGGGTTGCTGCATCCTGGCTGCCTAATAAAATATTGGTAACGTCCTGCAGGGTCATTTGCTTTATAGCGCCAATAAATATAGGTTTTGCCTGTACTGCGGCGTCTTCTGCCGCATGGTTGAGGGAAGTTATCACATTATCACAAAGGTTGCCTAAACCAATGCTCCTTAGGGTTTTTTCTGCTTTTTGAGCTTCGGGCGGAAAAAGTATCTTAACCTCGGCATTCTTCAAAAAACCATTCACTACCGAAAGTTTGTCTGAGCTTTTACCTGTGCCTATTTCAAGTGCCTGTTTAAGGCCGTTGCCAATTTCAAACGTAGTAGGATTGCCCTGGGGAATTGTTCCGGCAGCCTGGGCTACCTGGTTCAGTGTATCGCAACTGCTAAGTGTTATAAGGAACAATAAAACAGTTATGGAAAATATTTTTGTTTTCATAGTGGTTAAAAATAGCAAAAATGCCGCCAACTGTTAAAAAATTATCCAATGGCCTTTAACAAGGCAAATACACCTGCAGCAATTAAAGCAGAAATAGGAATAGTTATTATCCAGGCCCAAACCAGGTTGATGGTTACTCCCCAGCGCACTGCAGAAACACGCTTGGTTAAGCCAACACCAATAATTGAACCTGTAATTGTATGGGTTGTTGAAACAGGGATACCAAATCTTTCAGTTATAAAAAGGGTAATGGCACCGGCAGTTTCGGCACTTACACCTTCAAGCGGTGTAACCTTGGTGATCTTTGATCCCATAGTTTTAACAATCTTCCATCCGCCAGACATGGTTCCGGCCGCGATAGCAGTATAACAAGCCAGCGGAATCCAATCGGGCATGGGAGCGCCTGCATGAATTACTTTTGCCGCAATTAAACTTACATATAATATACCCATTACCTTTTGGGCATCATTACCACCATGTGCAAAACTCAACGCCGCTGCAGATACCAGTTGTAATCTTTTAAACCAACGCTCGGCAGTAGCCGGTTTTGCCTTTTTACAGATATTTAATATAAGGATGGTTACAACATAAGCCATAAGCAACCCAATAAAAGGGGCCAAAACAATATACGCTACAATAGTAAGTACATACTGCATTTGAATGGCATGCAGCGCGTTTGCTCCCATATATATGGCATTAGTCATGCCGGCGCCCGCAAAGCCGCCTATAAGTGTGTGCGACGAGCTTGAGGGAATTCCAAACCACCAGGTAATTAAGTTCCAGGAAATGGCAGCAACTAAACCTGCAAGTATAACGTGTAGTGTTACATAATGCTCCAATACAATTTTTGCAACTGTATTGGCAACTTTGTGATCCTTAATAAAAAAGTAGGCTGCAAAGTTGAATACAGCAGCCATTAAAACTGCTTGAAAGGGAGTTAAAACCTTGGTTGATACTATGGTAGCAATAGAGTTGGCGGCATCATGAAAACCATTGGTGTAATCAAAAACGAGCGCAAGTAAAACAATAATAACAAGTAGGGAGGTAACCATTTAGCGATGATTAGGTATGCTTAAGCGTTTTTAACTAAAATTGATTCCATTACATTTGCTGCATCCTCGCACATATCGGTTGCTGTTTCGAGGGCGGCAAGTATCTCTTTATATTTTATGAGGCGGATAGCGTCTTTTTCATAAAGAAACAGATCGGCCACGGCGCGGTCAAATACATAATCAGCCTGGTTTTCAACACTGTTTATCCTGATACATGAATCGGCAATGTTGCGTACATTACGTAGATCCTTTAATTCGCGCACAGCTTTTTCCAGGTCGATGCTTGCCTGTAAAATGAGGTCGGATAGTTTACGGATGTGTTCATTAAAATCATCTATCCTGTAAAGACTCATCCGGTTAGCTGCACCTTGTATATAATCGGCCACATCGTCAATAGCAGTAGCTAAGGCATGAATATCCTCACGATCAAAAGGGGTAATGAAATTTTTACCCAATTCAAGATAGATCTGGTGTGTAAGCTCATCGCCCTTGTTCTCGAGCTTGTCAATCTGTTTAAACAACTCCTCGCGGGTAACCGCGTTGTTCGAGTTTACAGCCTCAACCAATATAGTACCCATGGTAACTACGTTGCTTGCCGCCTGCTCAAATAAAGGAAAAAATATTTTTTTATCCTTAGGTACAAAATACTGGAAAATGCTGTTTAGTGACATATTGCTTTAAATTGAGGTAAAGGTACGGTTGCAATGTTAAATTAACGTTAACTTTTTAACACTGGTATATTTGGGAAAGGTAAAGTTTGTTTTGCTCTTTGCAAAGTAAAGCCAAAGGTAGATCCCAAACCCTCTGTACTGCGCACATTTATGGTTTGCTGGTGTGCTTCAATAATATGTTTTACTATGGCCAGCCCCAATCCCGAGCCGCCTATTTGCCTTGAACGGCTGGTATCTGTGCGGTAAAAACGCTCAAACAGGCGTGGAAGGAACTTTTCTTCTATGCCAATACCATCATCGGTAACTTCAACCAAAACCTGGTCGTCAAGTACAAAAAGGCTGAGCGAAGTGCTGCCTTCTTCTTTCCCATATTTAAAAGAATTATCAATCAGGTTAACAAGTACTTGCCGTATTTTTTCACGATCAGCATATACCACAATCCCATCATCATATTTTTGTTTGAATATGAGCTTGATTTTGTACTGTTTACCCTTTATCTCTAATGATTCAAATACCTCTTTTATAAGGTCATTGATCTTAAATTTTGTGTAATTAATAGGAATCTCTCCTGATTCCAGCTTCGAGATCTCATCCAGATCTTTAATAAGATAACTTAGGCGATCAACATTTTTTGATGCTTTCTCCAAAAATTGCCTTGCCATTTCCCGGTCGTCAAAATCATCATCCTGCAAGGCTTCGATGTATCCCTGTATAGCAAAAAGCGGCGTTTTAAACTCGTGGGATATATTTGATAAAAAGTCGCGGCGAAATTTTTCCTGCTTACGCAATTCATCAATTTCAGATTTTTTCTGTTTTGCCCATTCCTTTACTTCCTGTTCAACATCGTCAATAGGGTTTGCTGTAATATGCTCGCCCAGGGCGTCACGCAGGTCGCGGCCTAACTTTAAATTATGGATAAGTTTATAAATAAGTTTAATACGCGAGTAGATGTATTTTTCTATCAGGTAGTAAAATACAAAATAGCTTACGGCAAGGGTAGCCGTAAAAGTAATCATAACATCGTACCACTTATGTTGAAAATAGAAGTTTACAGCCGACAGTGTTATTGCAACACCGGTTGCTGTAACCAAAACCAATACGCGCAAATTCATTGCGTAAAGTTACAATTTATAGATCATTAAGTGCCAGCGGAAAGGCCACTTCCATGTTAAATTAAAGTTATCAATTCCTGCATTTTTAAGCAGGGTTAATAATTCTTGTTTTTTGAACGCCCGCTTTACCGATAGCGGACCATCATACCGTACCATTTTATTGCGGGTTAAAACATTGGTTATAAATATAACGGCGTAGTATAACAACCAATGCCGGTGCAAATCGGTAATGATGATTCCCTTGCGGGCCGATGCATGCATGTTTTTGATCATCTGTATCCAATGTTCATCATCAAAGTGGTGTGTAAACAAGCTGCTGATAATGATGTCATGCTTGCCCAGTAAGTAAATATCGTTTATCACATCGGCTTGTACATAACTGATGTTATTAAAGCCCTTTGATTCTTTGCGTGCAAAATTGATTGCAGCGGGGGCCGCATCAATACCGGTAAGTTTTAGGTGTATTTGCTGTTGTTTAGCCCATTTGGTAATAGCAATCAGGGTATCGCCGCCGCCGCAACCCCAGTCGCAAACAGCGTAACCATTATGTGCCGGGAATTTTTTGAGGGTGTTAATTATACTGTTATGGCCGCCAAACCAGGAGTTTACTTTGCCCAATCCCTCCAAAACCGGGACAATTTCTTCGTCGGGCAAATTGAGATCATCCATGATCTCGGCATCAAAAGCTCGGGTGGTTAAATTGGGCATAATATAAATACATCAACCTTATGAAAAAGGTTTTCCATGGGTTTTACTGATCAAATAACGCGATAAGGATGGCAAACCATTTAGCAGGTGAAGCGTAAGGGCGGTAGTATTGTTATTACCAAATAAACGCTGTAACTGGCGCCCAACCCATAAACGCTGAGCAAATTGCCTATTCCAGCTTTCGGTATAGTCGGCCTCAAGAGCGGCACGGTTACTATCGGTAAAACCACCAGGCTTATAGTGGCAAATGATCTTTTCTGACAGGATCTTAGCCGAGTGGATAGCCATTGTCATGCCATTACCGCAAAGCGGGGCAATCATGCCGGCTGTATCGCCACTCATCAGGATATGGTTATCAACCGGCGCCTTTTTTTCGAACGAGATCTCGTTGATCACCTCGGGCTTATCCAGTAAAAACTCGGCATGGCTAAAAATATCATCGAGGTATGGGTTTTTACGGATGATGTTCTCTTCCAAAGCCTGCAGTGTACCGTACTTTCGAAGATCATCCCGGTGCGCCATATAGCACATGCAATACCTGTCGCCATCTGTTTTGCTTACACCACAGTAGCCATCTTTATAATTATTAAGCTGAATAAGGTCATCCGGAAAATCCATCCGTACATGAAACTTTACTGCCAGGTATGGGCTTCGCTTATAAAAGAATGGCCGTTTTAACTTTTGATCAAGATTTGAGCGCTTGCCAAAGGACCCTATTACCAGCGGGGCTGCCAATACTTCGCCCGGCGTAACAACTTCAAAATAATTATTATTAAACCTTACATCCTCTACCCTGGTGCCGGTTATGAAGTTTACACCTTCTGTTGTTGCCTTATGGTACAGGAAGTTATCAAACGTATACCGGCTCAGCCCAAAACCACCCAGATCGAGCTTTTGTGAAAGCCTGGTGCCCGATGCTGCTGTAACTTCCAGCCGGTTAATGCGGGAAACATTTAATTGATCAAGATCGATATCCAGTTTGGAGAGAAAAGGGATCACTTCATTGGAGATGTATTCGCCGCATACCCGGTGCATGGGGTATGTTTTTTTTTCGATCAGGGTAACCTTTAATCCGGCACGGTTAAGCAGTATTGCATTAAACAATCCTGCCAGGCCGCCGCCAACTATTATTACATCGCTCATTTCGGGTTAATGCATTTCAAGTATCATTCCTTCAACCGTTAAACCGGGCCCAAAAGCAAAGCTCATGATCTTCTGATCAATAAGATTCCCGTCCTTCAGCATTTTCTGCAATACAAAAAGAATAGTGGCAGATGACATGTTTCCATATTCCTGTAATGTTTGGTACGCAAATGCATTGCTTTCTTCCGGAAGCTCCAATGCTTCTTCGACGGCCTCCAGTATCTTGCGCCCTCCGGGATGTACTGCATATGCAGTGATCTGCCCGGCATCAAGCTTTGCTTTTTGCAAAAATCTGCTGGTTAAGGCCTTGATGTTTTTTTTAATCTGCTTAGAGACGCGCGATGTAAGCTTCATTTCGAAACCGGTATTACCAACGTACCAGCCCATATCATCGCGGGCTTCGGTTACAAATTCCGAATAGAAATTCTTTAAAGAAAAATATGTTCCCTTACCCAGGCGCTGCAAAGTATTTTCAACCAATACCGCCGCAGCGCCGTCAGAGAACAGGGAGTTGGCCACCCAATTATCCAGCGTGTTCTCTTTTTGAAAGTGCAGCGTGCAAAGTTCAACGCTTACCACCAATACTTTAGCTTCGGGGTTGGCGCGGCAAATATAGTCGGAAACCTTAAGAGCGTTTATAGCGCCGTAACATCCCATAAAATTGATACAGGTGCGCTCGGTATCACGATTCAGGCTAAGCTTTTCTACCAGTTCAATATCAATACCGGGAGCATGCATACCGGTACAGCTAACGGTTATCAGGTGGGTTATTTGTTGTAAAATACCGTCTTCAAAGCCCGACAGGCAATTTTTTACCGCATTAATAGCAATATCTATAGCCTCCTGCTCATAAAACTTCAATCGTTTTTGCGTGTCTGGAAAAGGTTCAAAACTTCCGGATTGATCAAAAAAAGTATAATTGGATGGATCGCTTTCACCAAAATCAGGAATTACCGAATAACGATGATCGATCCCCGAGTTATCGTAGATGCTTTTGAGCCTCGCCGCATTGGTTTTATCCAACCCAAAAGCGTTCACCATAAAATGGTAAATATCCTGCTGGGCAATACGGTTATGGGGATTTGCTATCCCGATGGCACTAATGCAACTCTCCATTTTATGCTGACCTTAAAGCTTAAGGCCCAAAGCCCGAAGCAAAGTATTTTGATATCTCCGATACAAATTTATTTCAATTACTTACCTCGGTTTCTACCGAGATATTGGCTTCATTTGATAAGATGACGTTTTTGCCCCCAATACCAAAGTCTGTTCTTAATACCTGGAAATCACCCTTAAATACAGCGGAGTTACCCGTTTCAATATACGTAAAAGGTATTTCAATCAGCTTTGTTTTATCTTTAATGGTTACGTTAAAATTACCTGTAAAGTTGTTTCCGCTTTTGTGTTTAAAAGAAACCGATTTTAAGGTGATCTTAGGATATCTGGCTACATCAAAGTAATCCTCGCTCTTCAGGTGGCTATCCCTGCTTTCGCTATCCGTATTAACAGTGTTTGAAGCAACCGAAGCTTCAATTGAGCTGGTGGCGAGGCTGGAGGGCTTAAAATTAATATCGGCGCTAAAGCCCCCATAAGTACCTGCTACGTTAAAGCCCAGGTTTTTAATTTTAAAGGTAACTGCCGACCGGGTTACTTTGCTTTGCGCGAAAGATGTTGCTGCTAAAAAAAATAAAATCGCGATGGTAAATACTTTCTTAATCATGTTACTGCAAACGTGGATTTCAAACATAATGATTTATCTGTAACTAATTTTTACATTAGTAAGATTAGGCAACCCGTTGTAGGTTTAATACGTTTCAACAAATAGTATTGGTTGCCTTTACCTGTTAAAATACTGTTTCTGTATGAACTTAAAACAAATTATACCTACTTCATCGGCCTGGGCGCATATGCGTTTCGTATTCTCGGTTTTTTTGCTGCCGGTATATTTGTTTGCTTTTAGCCAGGTGCCCTTTATTGATCCGGGTAATGCTATACTTGTGTTTTTAATCTGGCATCTTCTTGCATTCCCGGCGAGTAATGGCTATAACAGTTATTTTGATAAGGATGAAGATAGTATTGGTCTTTTAGAAAAGCCGCCTGAAGTAGATATCAGTTTGTATTATTTTTCAATACTGCTGGAGGCTTTAGCTTTCTTATTGGGATTTTTGATTAGCTGGGAATTTGCTTTTGCTGTGTTGTTATATGGCATCATGTCGAAACTTTATAGCCACCCTGCAACGCGGTTAAAAAAATACCCTGTCATTAGTTTTCTTACCGTTTTCTTTTTCCAGGGAGCGTTTGTTTATTATGTTACTTTTTCGGCATTAAGCGGTTTAAGTTTATTCAGGCATTGGGATACCGGCTTTATAGTAGCCGGGGCAATTTGCTCCTGCCTGATAGGGGCATCGTACCCGTTAACGCAGGTTTACCAGCATCAGGAAGATAGCCGCCGCGGGGACAGGACCATCAGCCTGGTGCTGGGCTATAAAGGATCGTTTATTTTATCGGGTGCTTTATTTGCATCAGGCATTGCCTGCTCTTTTTATTACTGGCATGCAGCAGGTAAAATGTTTAACTTCTATTTTTTCCTGGTGTGCGCGCTGCCTATATTTTTATTTTTTAATTACTGGTTTTATAAGGTGGGCAAATCAACAGAAAACGCCAATTTTAAAAATGCCATGCGTATGAATTTTTTAAGCTCGGGTTGTATGCTGGTTTATTTTGGGGTACTGGTATTTATGGGATAACCTGCTTAGAGATATGGACAGAACAAGAGTTTATAAATACAATCCATATTTTATTTTTCCAATGGTACTTTTTGGCCTTTTATTGGCGCAGCCGGTTTATTCGATATTTACAAAGCTGATTGCTGATAAAGATTATTCCAGTGCCATCATAGTGGTGCTGGTTATTGATTATTTCCTGATATTTTTTGTTAAACACACTTATTACGTGATAAAGGGAATCCCTGCTATAGTAATAACCCCCGATTTTATTTTTATTCAGAAAAAGGGCTGTGCCATTGCCTGGCGGGATATAGAGAGCATAGATAAAGGGCGGGGGTTAAGAATGTCGTTGAGAAAGACATGGAAAAATTGGGGCGAAATAAAGAACCCGGTAATTAGGGCATATTACTGGGTTCTTGCAAACGATGTTTCAGTGGCAGGTATTTTAATAGCCGGCGATACCGAACAAATGAGCATCACCATAAGGGATTATTATTTTAAATACCGGTACAATTAAAACTCCACATGCGCCCTCATCGAAAACACATTTACCGGGCCGCGATCTTTATTGTAAGCCGGGTTTAGTATAAACTGGTAATCGGGTGTCAGCCAGAATTTTTTTTGATAGGCGTTTATTTTATAATACAGTTCGGCTATCAATTCATGACTGTAATTCAACTTGCCGTCACCAATAATAAAGCCATAGCCGCCGGCTGCCAGGTAATCACTATGGGGTTTGGATAGGCCGTTTGCCACAAATGCCAATGCTAACTCGTCATCGCCGCGTTTCCATGAACTGCCTTTCAGTACGCCTCCAAAACTTAATGACCTGTCTATTTCAGTAAAATACCAGGTTTCGGTATGACCATTATTATAGCTTAGCTTGGCAAATACCCCAAAGTCTTTGCTTAGGTATTGGTCAGCGCTAATGCCAAAACCGTATTTATGCTTGCCATAAACTAAATTGGTATCCACAACCGGGTTAACCTTGTTAATGGCCAGTGCCTGGCGATAATCGCCCATTTTGCCATTGTTACGAAAACCTAAAACCCTTAGCGTTCCTTTATTGCCGTTAAGTGTGTAGCGTCTTTCGTACTCCAGGGTTTGGGTATTGGCCTTCCCTATTTTTGCATCCCAGATAGCGCCGTTAGCGGTGGTTGTCGACATGGTGAAGGCAAACCTTAACGTCCAGTTGGGCATTCCTAATTCGGTATGTATACCCATGGCATAGCCCCGGGTATTGGCCGGGTAATCCCAGGCGCCATTATCCATTAGTGACCAGTTCATGAACTGTGAGCGTGGGTCGTGGCTAAATTCGTTACCATCATAAAAATCGGCCATGCCAAATTTACCTGCGGTTACCGAGAAATAGCGTTTGCTTTTTAAGCCAGCAAGCTGGTTAGCATCATCCTGTATAGTGTCTTTATCTTTTCCCCATTCAAAATTCTGGGTAAAGTACAGGCGGGCTATATAGATCTTGGGATCTGAACCACCAACCCTAAATGTTTCACCATTTGGGAAACCGGCTACACCCAGGGTCTTGCTCAAGCCCGATCCCCCAGACATTTCGGGGTTAAAATAGGCCGAGGCTCCTTTCCATAGCCTGGCACCGCCAAAAAAAGTAGTAGTTATTGAGCTTTGTGTTTCTGATTTGGTAAGCAAGCTGTTATCGCCAGTATAATCCGCTCCAAACGATGGTTTATACTGGGTTATAATAGTTTGTTGAAAATGAAAGTTAAAGCGCTGCTGTTTAAGCGTATCCTGAGCTTTTGCGGCGAGAGAGATACCTAACAGGGAAATTATAAAAGGGAAAGTTTTTTTCATGGGTAATAGTTAAATGCTGAAACGATTATTGAAACCTATGGCTTACACTCGAGGTAGAATTGCTGCAAATAGGTTTCCATGAACGCGTGGCGTTGATCGGCCATTTTACGGCCGGTTGCGGTGTTCATTTTATCTTTCAATAGTAATAGTTTTTCGTAAAAGTGGTTAATTGAGGGCGCCGGGGAATTTTTATATTCCTCTTTGTTCATATTTAAATTGGGTTCAACCTCCGGATTATAAATTTCCCTGCCTTTAAAGCCGCCGTAGTTAAAAGCCCTTGCTATCCCAATTGCGCCAATGGCATCAAGCCTGTCGGCATCCTGTACTATAGCCAGTTCGGGCGAGTAAAAAGTTGCTTTATCAAAGCTCGATTTAAACGATATATGCCTGATGATCTGTTGTACATGCTCAATCACCTCCGCTTCAACATTTACACTTTGCAGGTATTTGCCGGCAGTAAACGGTCCAATTTCTTCATCGCCATTATGAAATTTGCTATCGGCTATATCATGAAGCAGGGCGGCAAGTTCAACGGTAAGCAGATCGGCTTTTTCTGTTTTTGCAATCAATTTGGCGTTGGTCCATACGCGGTGTATGTGCCACCAGTCGTGGCCGCCTTCAGCATTTTTAAGGGTATCACGTACAAATTGTACTGTGCTACTGATCAGATTTGCGTTTTCCATCCGGTTGCAAAGATATTATTGCCCGGGATGAAACAGCGGATAATTTTTAAATTACTGCGCAACAGATGGTTTTTCTGTATCTATCAGGCTATGGATATCTACTTCTAATACGGCAGCTATCTGAAAAAGCCTTTCAACGGTTATTTTGGTATAACCTAACTCAATTTTGCTATAGGCGTTTTGCGATATATTCAATTTTGCAGCAAGGTACTCCTGTGTATAGTTTAACTGTTCGCGCGTTTTCCTGATATTTACTGCAATCGCCCTGACTTTGTAATTCAGCGTTTCTTTCATCCCAATGTATTATGTATTAAATGATAATATAAACGGGATTTATAAAAGCTTGGATTTACATTTTTTATTTTTAAGATTTTTTTGAAAGTTGAGATACGCTTTTAGGGGGAAATTAACGGCTAAATTGGATAGCCCCTATCCAATTGCTTCAATCATAATTATGGCGCTCAAAATCATAGTCGGATTGGGTTGAGATGATCTTCTTGCGCCGCTGGACATCGGTATCCAGGTTATGGTCGTAAATATTATCAGTAACCGTCATGTCCCGGTCCTTTTCTTTATCGGCCATATAAAGGTTGGCTTCGGCCGTTTTCCCAATCGCTGCATCATATGGCCCCCTGGGCGACATCAGCTTTACAAATACGGGCAGGCACTCAAATAAAATAAACAGGTAGCCAATAAATGAAATGGCCATATAGGTATCAAGGTCCCGGGTGCCGTTTTCGTTGAAGGATAGCTGCCCAAGCGCCCAGTTACGATCAGCAAAGCCGGCTATGTTGGCCAGGCTGTCCAGCTGATGATCATTAAATAACCTGGCATTGTTTAAACCTTCAAATTCTTTGCGCCGGCTCAGGTATTGGTCCATCTCGCCAAGGTTGCCGGTTACTGTTTTCAGGCGATTTTCTTTTTCCTCTAATACACTTTGTTTTTGTTTGGCGTAAGTGCCATACCCGGTGATGCCCGATGTTTGGTTGGTTTTATCGCCAAATACTTCCTGGTTCAGCAGGAAACGGGTGCGGTTGATATCTTTTTCGAGAGAGTCTTTCTCCTTTTTCAGGTCGCTATTCTTACCCATTTCCATCGCATACTTTTGGTTGTATGTTTTTTCCAGGGTATCGATTTTACGGTGCTGGCCTTTAAGGTAGGAGGATTTTAATTTTTGGCGAATCTCTTTATCAAATATCTTCAACTCCAACGGGCGGGATATAACTATACCTATCATAATAGCCAGCAGAATACGCGGGGAGGCCTGCAGGATCTGCTGGTTGGTTGTACCTTCTTTATTAATGCTGGATACAATATAGCGATCCATGTTAAAAATAGCCGTTCCCCACAACAGGCCGAACAAAATAGCAAAGCCTACTGCAAAGGCATCGCCATTAAAAACAAAATACATGGCATAGCCGCCAGATAGGGAGGCAAACAGGGCGGTAAAAAATATAGTAGCTCCAATACCTACATATTTATTATGCTCGATAGGGTATTTTTTTAACGTATCTATATGTGCTCCTGAACAAAACCAGAAAAAGCGGGTAACTTTTTTCATCTATATGATCTGTTTAAATTTAATGCCGGTTTAATATTTGTGTAAAATTATCAGATCGGCATTGCTGATTTACTGCCTTTTGTTGCTCAAAATAACGTATTGCTAAGTAAACCATATAATAAACGCTCCCGGGCATTGATTGTTACAAAAATATCGTGTAATTATTTGCAATAGAAAAAAAGCTACCTTTGAGTATTAATTTATTTTATCATGAACGAGATAACCGTACAGGAACTAAAAGAGAAAATTGACAAAGGTGAAGATTTTCAGCTGATTGACGTTAGGGAAGATTTTGAATACGAAACATCAAACCTTGGTGGGCAGTTAATACCCCTTGGTGGCATATTAATAGAGGCCGAAAAGATTAATAAAGATAAGCCCGTAGTGGTAATGTGCCGCAGTGGTAAACGCAGCGCGGCCGCCATTATGCAGTTGGAGCAGCGTGGTTTTACCAACTTATATAACTTAAACGGCGGTATTTTAGCCTGGGCCGCAGAAATTGACCCTACACTTAATGTTTATTAGTATATGGGCTTTAAATTAGTGCTCAATGTATTATATACCATAGGTGCAGTATTGTGCGCTTTTGTGGCATATCAATCATTCATGGCCAAAAATTATCTGTATTTGGGCGTTGCCGTGTTTGTTTGTCTGGTTGTTATTTTCTTAAAAATAAGACTGTTAAAAGACGTAAGAAACTCACAGAAAAAGGTGTAACTTCATTGCATGTTTATAGCAATATTAGGAGTTATTGTACTCGTGGTGGGTATAGTGCTCAAACGCTCGCCCCAGCCCGCAAATCATTTTAGTAACACCGTAAGTATAGTTGGTGGAGTAATGGTAGCCGTAGGCCTGATACTATCCATGTTTAAGGTTATTGAACCGGGCCATGCAGGTGTGCAGTCCCTTTTTGGTAAGGTGCAGGATAATGTGTTAGAAAGCGGTTTGCATATAATTAACCCCGCTGTGGAGATAACTGTTTTTGATACCCGGACGCAAACTTATACCATGAGTGCAGTTAGTAGCGAGGGCCAAAAAGAAGGTGACGATGCTATTAGGGTATTATCATCTGATGGATTAGAGGTTAGCATCGATCTCTCGGTACAATATAAAGTAAGCCCTGATAAGGCACCGTTCATCCTTCAAAATATTGGTGTAGATTACCTGGAAAAAATCGTTCGCCCTGTATCGCGTACCGCTATACGAGACAACGCTGTAAATTATGCCGCCGTTGATCTGTATTCAACCAAAAGGCAGGAATTTCAGGATAAAATAAACCGTTATATAACAGCAAACTTTGTAAAAAGGGGCCTGGAGCTTCAGCAGATCCTTGTTCGTAACATCACCTTGCCTGCGTCTGTAAGAGCGAGTATCGAATCAAAGATCAACGCCGAGCAGGACGCTCAAAAAATGCAGTTTGTTTTGCAAAAGGAGAAACAGGAGGCGGAACGTAAGCGTGTAGAAGCACAGGGTATAGCCGACTATCAAAAGATACTATCCACAGGATTGTCTGACAAGCAATTACAATACGAAACCATTAAGGCACAAATGGCTATCGCTACGTCGCCAAATGCCAAAGTAATCATTATTGGCGGCGGTAGGGGAAACCCGATAATGCTGAGTGATAAATAGATAAAGGACTAATTTCACGCATTATTTCGAATTTCACGAATGACAAGACCGGCCTGCAAAGTTTTAAACCCTTGTGGGCCTTTTACTTTTAAAGCCTATTTTAGAGAATGAATAATCCAACAGATGAACTGGAAAGTAAATGGCAGCCAATTATTATGTTTTATGGATTCGCCATCCTACTTATTATTGTTGGTGCCACCATTTCGCCCACCAATTTAGCTGGGGCAGGAATTGACTTGTTGTTCATCCTGATTGCTACCGTCGGTAATATTGTTTTGCTTTTCAGATCGATATTTAAACTGATTAAGCAAGGCAAAGCTTTTCGGATGGCTGTAGCAATTCATGCCGTAATATTTATGCTGTGGTTCGGGACAATCATGTTTACTATCATCTATGCTGCTATAACAAAATAAAACCAGGCATCGGGCGGCTATTTTAAGTAGCTGGAAAAAAGTAATGACATAATTGTAAATGGGGATTCTTGTAGAGGCGCATCACATGCGTCTCCCGCCAAACAGGCCGATTTACCAAGGTTCGATTTGCATGTGGAAGACACATGTGATGTGCCTCTACATAAAAATAATGCAAAAAAAACATCGATAATCAATTGCTTTCAATTACGTCATTATAAGGAACGAAGCAATCCCAAGGATGCAAAGCAAATATGCATACTTCGTGATTGCTTTGTTCGCAATAACATAAAAGACTTGTCCCTCCTTCGTCAGGATAACAAAATAAAAGGATTGTCGCTTTACTTCACCAGTGTACCAATGGCTTCACCATTGGCAATCTTCATAAAGTTGCCTTCTTTGTTCATATCAAATACAATAATAGGCAGCTTATTTTCCTGGCAAAGGGTAATGGCTGTCATATCCATTACATTTAGGCCTTTATCGTATACTTCCTGGAACGAGATCTCGTCATAACGGGTAGCGCTGGGATCCTTTTCCGGATCGGCGGTGTAAATACCATCAACACGGGTGCCTTTCAGTACAACATCGGCTTTAATTTCAATAGCGCGTAATGATGCCGCGGTATCTGTAGTAAAATACGGGTTTCCTGTACCGGCACCAAAGATTACTATTTTGCCAACTTCTAAATGATGCATCGCGCGGCGGCGGATGTAAGGCTCACAAATCTGCTCCATTTTAATGGCCGATTGCAGGCGGGTTTCCACGCCAATACTTTCCAGCGCGTTTTGCAGTGCCATGCAGTTGATCACAGTAGCCAGCATCCCCATATAATCGGCCTGCGCACGCTCCATGCCCGATTTTTCGGCACTCAGGCCCCTGAAAATATTACCGCCACCAACAACGATCGCTATTTCCATACCGGTATCATACACGTTTTTTATATCCTGGGCATATTGCAAAACCTGGGCATTGTCGATGCCATATTGCCTGCTGCCCATTAACGATTCGCCCGAAAGTTTCAGTAAAATTCTTTTGTATTTCATTTGGTGTGATTTGTTAATAATAGAAATAGATGGAACTTGCTTTTGTGGATATCATGAATTGATAAAGCTTTGTTCATATGTGCGTAGTTCGCCAAAAATAAAGAATAAAAATCAGTGTTAAAATTTTATGTTGTCTTTGTTAAAAAATCGCCTTGTAAAATGGTGCTTTCTACCTCAAAATCAGCATTAAACATAACCAGGTCGGCATCAAAACCTTTTTCAACTTTGCCCTTTTTTAGTTGTTTTGCCAGTTGTGCCGGGTATAACGAGGCCATATTAACAGCTTCGGCCAGGGAAATACCAACCTCTTTTACACAATTTTCCACAGCCTTTAGCATAGTAAGGCATGAGCCCGAGAGTGTTCCATCGGGCATGGTATACCTGTCGCCCCTTAGCTCATGTTGATAAGTGCCCTCCTTGGTAGAAGTTACCGCATCGGTAATCAAAAATAATTTATCACCCAACTCGCGCTTGGCAAGGCGGATCATCGCAAAATCAACATGGATACCATCGGCCACGATACTGGTAAAGGGGCATTCCTCAAAAATAGCAGGAATATAGCCTGGTTCGCGGTGGTGCATCTGCGGCATGGCATTAAATAAATGCGTAACCGCCTGTATGGGTTTGTTTAAAAACGCTTTACCCTCGGCATAAGTAGCATTGCTATGGCCTGATGAAATGATAATGCCCTGGCTGTACAGGTAATCAATCACTTCCTGGTCCTGCAGCTCGGGTGCTATGGTGATCATTTTTATTTCGCCTTCGGCGCGCTCCACCCAGCCCTTAACTTCTGCAAGGGTTGCTTTTTTGATATATTTTTCGGGATGAGCGCCCCTTTTTGCAGGGTTTAAATACGGCCCCTCCAGGTGCAGGCCCCAGAATGCGCCCCTCGCCTTTTTGCGGTATAATTTAGCAGCCTCGATTCCTGCCTCTACAATTTCATTGGTATTGGTGCCTATGGTTGCAAAAACGCCTATAGTTCCCTGGTTTAACAGATCGTTCTCTAAGCGTTCCAGTGCTTCAACAGTTGGCGTGCCGGCAAAAAGCTTTCCTCCGCTGCCATAGATCTGCAGATCGATGAAACCGGGAGCAAGATATGAGCCATTAAGATCCTTCTTTTCTGCATCAGCAGGCATGGCGGTTTCATCAATAACATCGATGATCGATCCGTTTGAAATTAAAACGGCTTTACCATGGGCAATTTGCCCGTTTGAAATGAGTTGGAGGTTGTGAAGTGCTGTTATCATGATTCCTGAAGGTTTTACCAACATGTCATTGCGAGCGCAGCGCGGCAATCGCGAACTGTGCATCTTCGCTCTGTATAGTTTGCTATTGTTTCGTCGTTTCTCCCCGAAATAACATTAGAGTTATCAAAACAATATCGCAAAAAAAATCCCCCTCGTTTTATACGAGGGGGATAAAATATTTAAGCTCCTAAAGCTACCCGCTTAAAGGCGGTTACTGTAAGGCCTTTTTCAACGGTGGCCAGGAACTGGGCAACGCTTTTTGATGAATCTTTTACAAACTCCTGGTTTAACAGGGTTGAGTCTTTATAGAATTTGTTCAGTTTACCTAAGCTAATCTTTTCAACCATTTCTTCTGGTTTACCTTCAGCACGGATCACATCTTTAGCAATTTCCAGCTCACGCTCAATTACAGAAGCATCAACGCCATCTTTATCAACCGCGATAGGGTTCATAGCAGCAATTTGCATTGCAACATCTTTACCTGCTTCATCAGCACCTGCCGGGTTTGAGTTTAAAGCTACCAATACACCTAAACGGAAGTTACCGTGTACATAAGCAATAACTTTTTCGCCGGTGATGATCTCTAATTTAGATACACCGATTTTTTCGCCGATTTTACCGGTTTTGTCGATAATAGCGTCACCAATAGTAATAGTGGTGTTTTCGGTATCAATTGAAATAGCGTAAAGCTCTTCGATGCTTTTTGGTTGGTTTTCAACGGCTTTGTTAGCAATTTCGTTAGCGAAAGCAACAAACTCAGCGTTTTTAGCCACGAAATCAGTTTCGCAGTTAAGTTCGATGATAACACCGGTTTTGCCATCAGCAGAAGTGCGTGAAATAACAACGCCTTCGTTTGATTCCCTGTCCTGACGGCTTGCTGCAACCTTAGCACCTTTTTTTCTTAAAAAATCGATAGCTGCTTCAAAATCACCGTTAGTTTCGGTTAGTGCTTTTTTGCAATCCATCATACCGGCACCTGTTTGTTGGCGCAGTTTATTTACGTCGGCTGCAGATATTTGTACTGTAGACATTTTTTTTGAGTTTTAAGTTGTTTGTTATAAGTTGTAAGTTAAAGGCAAAATTAATTGGCTATTATAACTTGCAACTGTTTTTAATATTAAAACTATGGGTTGTAAATTGTAGATTATAAAAAACTTATAACTCACAACCTACAACCCACAACTAAATTCGATTACTCTTCTGTTTCGGCAGCAGGAGTTTCAGTTTCAGCGTCGGCTACAACGTCTGCAACTTCGGCAGTTTTCCTGGTTCTTTTACCGCCTTCGTTTTCACTGCGGTCTTTTACTTCAGGAGCATCAGCTTTAGCTTTCGCGGTAGCTGCTTCTTTTTCTGCTTCGTCTTCTTTCTCGCGTTTGCGTTCATCCAAACCTTCTTCAATAGCTTTGATGATAATGCTGGTGATCAATGAAATTGATTTTGTAGCATCGTCATTCGCCGGAATAGGGAAATCGATGTTTGAAGGATCGGAGTTGGTATCAACCATAGCAAATGTAGGGATGTTCAACTTCAAAGCTTCTGAAACTGCGATATGCTCTTTCTTAACGTCGATAAGGAATAATGCTGCAGGTAAACGGTTCAGATCAGAGATACCTCCTAAAAGGGTTTCTAATTTGATACGCTCACGTTGTATCATCAGCCTTTCTTTTTTAGAAAGGTTGCTGTAAGTACCGTCTTTAGTCAATTTATCGATGTTTGACATCTTTTTGATCGACTTACGTACGGTTGCAAAGTTGGTTAACATACCACCCAACCAACGCTCGGTGATGTAGGGCATGTTTACGCTTTTTGCATAGTCGGCAACGATATCTTTCGCTTGTTTCTTTGTAGCTACGAATAATACCTTACGGCCTGATTTTACAATTTGTTTGATAGCTGCAGCAGCTTCTTCAACCTTAGTTAAGGTTTTATTTAAATCGATAATGTGGATGCCGTTACGCTCCATGAAAATGTACTGTGACATTTTCGGATCCCATTTACGGGTAAGGTGACCAAAGTGTACACCTGCATCCAGTAAATCCTGATATGTTGTTCTTGCCATTGTGTTGTCCTCCTGTGATTAACGTTTACTGAATTGGAATCTCTTACGTGCTTTTTTACGACCTGGTTTCTTACGCTCAACCATACGGTCATCGCGGGTCATGATACCTTTAGCGCGTAGTGAAGGTTTCTTTTCAGGATCCAGTTCAACAATGGCTTTCGCAATAGCTAAACGAACGGCTTCTGCCTGTCCTTTTACACCACCACCTGCAACATTTACTTTAACATCAAATTTTCCGGCTGAACCAGAAACCTCAGTGCTCTGAGTTACGATGTATTGTAATGGCAATGTTGGGAAGTACTCTTTGTAATCTTTACCGTTAACGATGATCGCACCATTTCCTTCTGAAAGGTAGATGCGGGCAACGGCTGTTTTTCTTCTGCCTGAAGTGTTAGTTGTTGGCATTTTTTTTCTCCTTTAAAATTAAAAAGTTAAATGGTTGTTGGGTTTTGTGCTGCATGAGGATGCTCAGAACCTGCATATACATACAGGTTACCAAATAACGCCTTGCCCAAACGACTTTTAGGTAACATACCACGCACGGCTTTTTCAATTACGCGTGTTGGATGTTTTGCCATTAACTCCTTAGGAGAAATGAAACGCTGACCACCTGGATAACCAGTGTACGAAACATAAGTTTTGTCACTGAATTTGTTTCCGGTCAACTTTACCTTGTCTGCATTGATAACTATTACATTATCACCGCAGTCTACGTTCGGGGTGAAATCTGGCTTGGTTTTACCACGAATGATCATTGCGATCTTAGTGGACAAGCGCCCCAAAATCTCGCCTTGTGCGTCAACAACAACCCATTGTTTGTTAACGGTTTTTTTGTTGGCTGAGACAGTTTTGTAACTTAACGTATTCACTTGCTTTAAATTAAATTGTTTAAACGTTTATTATACCCCGCATTTTCGGGACTGCAAAGATACAGCTATTTGTGTTATTAGCAAATAGTTTTACGGAAAATTTATGCATGCAGAGATAACGATGCGAAAAGCTATTTGGGGCAACAGTTTGAACAATATTTAAAAACTTTTGCCTCCCGACTCTTTTTAATTATCAAACCGATGACATATATTAGCGCTGAACTCTAATTAATTACCCTAAATTGATGTCACCCATCTGCAGGTTTGCGCTTGGCGTATGTGTTTTTGCTTTAAACTCAATTGCGCTATCTGCTCAAACCCAGGTAAGTTTAGATGATTCTTTAAAAACGCAAAGAGATGCCAACGGGTATTTAAATTCAATTTTCAGCAGTAAAAAACCAGAGGAAGCCGATACAAGCCTCGACGAAAAGAATTTCTTTTGGGCTGTGCTACCCTCGGCAGCTTATAATCCAAGCGTAGGCTTTGCAGTCGGCGCAACCTCGGCAGCAGGTAAATACTTTGGCGACAGGCATAATACCATTCTCTCGGTAATGAACGCGGGTGCGTACATTTCAACCAATGGCCTTTCAACACTCGAATTTAAACACAATGCGTTCACCTCAAAAAATATATGGAACCTGCAGGGTACCTTACAGGTAGGTAAAACCATAGCCAAAGATAATGGCCTGGGTACCGGCAGGCGCAGTGTTGGTGATGGCCCATTCCACATGGGTGAACTGCATTTTAGCGATAACCCCAATGAGTTTCCGATAAGATATACCTACCTGAAAATAAACGAACGCATTTACCGCAAAATAACCGACCATATTTATGTGGGCGCGGGCCTCAGCTTTAACTTTTATAATAACATTGATGATAACCGGAAAAATATCCCGGAGGAGGATACGCATAATTACAGGTACAGCATTCGCAAGGGGTATAATCCTTTTAAATATAATGCCAATGGGGTTTTAATAAACTTTCAATACAACAGCCGCGATCAGCCAAACCGCGCGTTTAAAGGCATTTACGCCGATGTTATTTTACGGGCTAACCAAACCTGGCTGGGCAGCAATCATGCCGCGGTGCAAATAAAAGCCGAATTGAGGAAATACTGGAGCCTGAGCGACACCGACCCCGAAAATGTTTTTGCCATTTGGCACTGGGCCAATTACCTGCTTAAAGGATCGTTACCGTACCTTGAACTGCCGGGTACCGCCAGCGATGCCTATGGTCGCATAGGTCGCGCCTTTATTATCGGCAGGTTTAAAGGGCCATCTTTTGTATATAATGAGGCAGAATACCGGTTTCCGCTAACGGCTAATAAGTTGTTGAGCGGGGTTGCTTTTGTAAATGTAGAATCGGCCAATAACCAGCGGGATATTAAACTGTTCAGGTATTGGGAGCCGGGAGCCGGCTTTGGCTTAAGGTTGTTGTTTAATAAATATACCCGATCCAATATGTGTTTTGATTATGCCCGGGGCAGCTATGGCTCCGGCGGCTTTTTTTTAGGGCTCAACGAGGTGTTTTAAAAATAGCCTGTTATCACGCAGTATTTTATCATAAAAGCCGGGGCAAAAACAAAAGAGGCGCAAAAATTTTGCGCCTCTTTTGTTTTGTTTTATATCATGTAAAACGATTATATTGAATCTGTTGAAGTAAACCCACCTTCTTGAAGCGGTTCCTGGTGTCTTTTAAGCAAAGGCGATCCCTCGGTGAAAATACCCATGATGAATAGCAGGCCACCAAAAAGAACCTGTGGTATCCATAATTTTGAACTAAAATCATAAATCCACGGAGTACACATCAGGAATGAACCCATAATTACATCATTTATATTATGCATGCTCATTGGAAACACTTTAATAAAGCCCAGCTTGTTATCGGCAAAAATAGCCATGATCAACTGTAACCAGCCTACAATTAGTGGCAGGAATAAAGCCGCGCCGCCAATATGTAATGTATCAAACGTCCAAAGTGTTGAAATCAGTAACAAGGCTACTGCATAGTTTAAAAATGCATAAAAGGTTGTTGGAATAAAGCTTTTCATTTTTTAGCGAATTGTTGTAATGTATCTATTATTTATATACGTGTATCAAAAAAACGTTGCAAAGCTAAGCATTTATACAGGTTTTCGATATTTAAAATCACCTTGAATGCTTTTTATAGCTTAAAACAATTACCTTTAATTAATTGCTGTAATAATTGGCCAAAGATAGGCGTTTTTAAAATTAAAGCAATCCATTTTCTTCCTAAAAACCGGCACTACAAAAGAGGGCCTGTTAATCATCCGCAAATACAATATAATACCCGGGCTGCAATACCAGCAAGCCGGCATAATTAACATCTAAAACTATAAGATCATGAGCAAGGACAGACAAGCCGTAAAAGAAAAAAAGAAGCCAGCAGCCGAAGGAAGCAAAAAAGCGCCATCTGATTACCAATCCGGTAAAAAAGACGCCGTAAAACCCATTGGCGGCGATAAGAAAAAGTAATTTTTGGGACGAAGGACGTTCGGACAAAGGATTTTCGGACGTTCAGACAAAGGACGAGGGACTTTTGGATAAAGGACAAAAGATATAAAGCTATTTAAAGTCCTTTATCTTTTGTCCTTCTGTCTTTTGTCCGAAAGTCCTTGTTCCAAAAAAAATCTATTTCCTTTCTCCCCGCATTGTTGAGGCAATTTGCAGCGCTTTATATGCATTTACAATGCCGCCGGTTTTGCTCAGGGTAGTAAAGTCAACCTTTTCGGTTTTGGAGCCTGGTTTGTAAACCATAGTGCCGGTTAATGGTGTAGCCGATGCCAGGATAACCTGTTTTAATTGTTTTGAACTTAACGCTGGATAATATTCAAGCACCAAAGCCGCAATACCCGCGGTTATTGGCGATGAAAAGCTTGTGCCATCCTCAGTATTAAATTCGGCATCGGTGTCAATAGTAGTTACTTTAACACCAGGTGCAAAAACATCCACCATTTTTTTACCATAGTTACTGAAATCTCCTGCAAGGTGGTCGCCCAAATGTGAACCCGAAGCGCCAACATTAATCAGGTTATCAGCATCGGTAGCTGATCCGTCAAGAAAAAGATCGTTGGGATAATCAGTCTCCATATCCATATCGTCGTTATCATTCCCGGCGGCTAATACCAGCAATACATCTTTTGAAGCGGCGTACTTTAAAGCCTCATCAACCCATTCTTTATGCGGCGATATTTTTTTACCAAAACTCATGTTAATGATCTTTGCGCCATTATCTACCGCGTAATGTATGGCATTGGCAACATCCTTATCATACTCATCGCCATTAGGTACAGCTTTAATCGCCATAATCCTTACATTATCAGCAACGCCGTTTATACCATAATTATTCCCGCGTACAGCACCAATTAATCCGGCTACCCCTGTACCGTGTGACGCGTCAGCAAACTTTAAAAGGTTGTTGCCATAAGGTTTATGATCCAAGCTATCTACATTATCACCAACTATTCTTTTGCGCGATTCCAGGTCGGGCGATAAGTTGTTATTGAGCTTCTCCAGGTATTCGCTTAAATCTTTAATAATGGCAGCATTTGTTTTGTTGCCACCCTCCTGCGAAAATATAGTAGCCCATACATATTTACTTTGGCTTAAGGTATCGTTTGTTGTTTTGATCCTTACAAGGTCGGCTTCTTTAAAAGTGCCGTTTGCGCCTATACTGAGCGATTTTTTGATGTATCCGCTGGTTGCCATCAAGGCGTTCATGATGGGCTGTAGCTGTGCAGTTTCTGTTTGCGATTTATTTATGGTAGTATCATAAACGGTTTTAACGCGCTGCCAGTAAGCAAATGCGTTTTTATCTGTTGCGGTAGTGTCGGTGATACCAGCATATTTGCCTTTAAGTTTGTTGTACTCGCGTACTTCTTCGGTAGTTTCATTAAAATCTGCTTTACCGCCTGCGCCGCCTAAAAAATTCCAGCCATGTACATCGTCAATATAACCGTTATGGTCATCATCTATGCCGTTGCCCGGAATTTCTTTTGTATTTACCCATAAAATGCTTTTCAGGTCATTTTGCAGGGTATCCACTCCGCTATCAATGGTAGCTACTACAACAGTTTTGCTTTTTTTACCTTTTACATAAAGATAGGCAGGTTTTAAGCTGATGCCGAAGTAACCATCTTCCTTAAGGTCCATTAGTTGCCAGTGCCTTGGCGGGTCGGGTTCGGGCTTAGGCATTACCTGCGCCGATACCGGTTGATCAATTGTTAATGCTGCGAATAAAAAAGTGCAGGTAATGTATGAGCGGAAATTAAACATGTATAAATATTAGTAATAAAAATTTTAGAGATCGAACTTGATCCCCTGGGCTAATGGCAACGTTTTTGAATAATTAATAGTATTGGTTTGTCGCCTCATATAAACTTTCCATGCATCAGAACCAGATTCGCGGCCACCGCCGGTTTCCTTTTCGCCGCCAAAAGCGCCGCCTATTTCTGCGCCCGATGTACCGATGTTTACGTTGGCAATTCCACAGTCAGAACCAGCATAGGATAAAAATTGTTCTGCCTCGCGCAAATTATTAGTCATTATGGCCGATGACAGGCCCTGCGGTACACTATTCTGCAAATCGATAGCCTCTTCAAGCGTGGTATATTTAATGAGATAGAGGATAGGCGCAAAGGTTTCGTGCTGTACAATTTTAAAGTGATTTTCCACCTCGGCAATACACGGTTTCACATAGCATCCGGATGCATAAGCATTACCTTCCAGCTTACCGCCTTCAACTACAAATTTGCCGCCTTCGGCCTTGCATTTTTCTATTGAATCCAGGTAAAGCGCCACCGCATCATGATCAATCAGCGGCCCCATGTGGTTTTGCTCATCCAGCGGGTTACCTATCCGTATCTGTCCGTAAGCGCTCACCAGTTTTTGTTTAAAAGCTTCGTAAACACTTTCGTGTATAATAAGTCTGCGGGTACTGGTACAACGCTGCCCGGCGGTGCCTACAGCGCCAAATACCGCGCCAATGAGCGACATGTCCAGGTCGGCATTTTCGCTGATGATAATGGCATTATTGCCGCCAAGCTCCAGCAGGCTTTTGCCTAAACGGGCGCCTACAGCCGCGCTAACTGCCTTGCCCATGCGGGTTGAACCAGTGGCCGAAATGAGTGGCACGCGTGTATCATTAGCCATCAGCTCGCCAATATTACGATCGCCGATGATGAGGTTTGATACCCCTTCTTCAATATTGTTTCTTTTAAAAACCTCCTGCGCAATATGCTGGCAGGCAATGGCGGTTAAAGGTGTTTTTTCTGATGGTTTCCAGATGCAAACATCGCCGCAAACCCATGCCAGCAGGGCATTCCAGCTCCATACTGCAACCGGGAAGTTAAAGGCCGAAATAATGCCGACAATACCCAGTGGATGGTATTGCTCATACATACGGTGCTCCGGTCTTTCTGAATGCATGGTTAAACCATACAGCTGCCTGCTTAATCCTACCGCGAAATCGGCTATATCTATCATTTCCTGTACTTCGCCCAGGCCTTCCTGCAGACTTTTACCCATTTCATAGGATACCAGTGTACCCAGGTCATGCTTATTGGCACGCAGGGCCTCGCCTATCTGGCGTACAATTTCGCCGCGCTTTGGGGCAGGGGTTTGGCGCCAGGTTTTAAATGCTTTGGCAGCTTGCTCAATTACCTGGTTATAATCGCTTTCGGTAGCAAATTTAACCGATGCTATCTTTTGGCCGTCAACGGGCGATGTAACATTTTTTATGGCTGCATCGCTACTGCTGCCCCAGCTGCTCCCGGTACTAAAAGCATCATTAATATCGTTTATATGTAAACGTTTTAAAATATCTGTAATATCAAGGCTCATAATCGTTACTTTTGTCAAAGGTAAAAATCTTTAAGGCAATTTTTGGTTCACCCGTCCATTGCCGTTTAATTGATTGTCATTAATTATCAAGGCTTTGTAATTAACATCTGTTAAAAATGTGCGAATGTTGAAAACTAAATTGTCGATTGGACGCTTTATTGTCGTATTTTCAACTTAATAAGTCTTTACAAAGCAATATTTATTGTTAACCTAAAGCGGATGTTCTGCAAACAAAATTGAATGGAAGAAGAATTTGAATTTGGTTTTACCGAAGATCCAAAGTTTTCGGTAGAGCGGTACGAGGAGATGATCCGCAATCACGACCAGTACTTTTTTGATGCCCAGGCGTTTGAGAACATTATCGACTATTACATCGAAAAGAATGATCCGGCCAAAGCACTGCAGGTGGCAGAGTACGCACGTAACCAACACCCATTTGCAGCAGTTTTTTTAATTAAACAGGCCCAGTTGCTTGTAGTAAGCAACAAAGTTCCCGAAGCCTTTGCCGCACTTGAAAAGGCCGCTATGCTTGAGGCCTCTGATGCCGATATTTATATTATACGGGGCAACCTGTATGAAAGCATGGAACGGTTTGGTGAAGCTTTGGAAAATTATGAAAAAGCCCTTGGCCTTGCCGAAGAAACAGATGAGATATTACTGCACATTGCCTACGTTTATCAAAACATGGGCGATTACGATACTGCCATAAGCTACCTTAAGCTTTGCCTTAAGCAAAATATGGAAAACCAGGATGCCCTGTACGAACTGGCTTTTTGCTATGATGTAATGGACAACCAGCAGGAGAGCGTGCAGTTTTATCAGCAATATATTGATAACGAACCTTACAGCTACGCGGCATGGTACAACCTTGGCAACGCTTATACTAAGCTAAGTTTGTTTGAGAAAGCAATTGATGCTTATGATTATGCCATCCTGATAAAAGACAGCTTTGCATCAGCCTATTTTAACAAAGGTAACGCATTGGTTAACCTGGAGAAATATGCCGAAGCAATTGAAGTATACCGCCACACCTTTGAGTATGAGCAACCTAATGCTGATACTTATTGCGCGATCGGCGAATGCTACGAAAAGCTGGAGCAAATGGATGATGCCCGCGCTTTTTATAAAAAATCGGTTAAAATGGATCCTAAACTGGCTGATGCCTGGTTTGGGATAGGTGTTACGCTTGATTTTGAGGAACGTTATTTCGAGGCCCTGCACTTTTACAAAAAAGCGCTCGATCTTGATATTGCCAATGCCGATTATTGGTTTGCCATTGCCGATGCTGAATATAAGCTGGGCCACATGACCGAAGCTGAACAGGCTTATGAAAAGGTGGTTGAGCTAAACCCGCTGGATATTGATGCCTGGCTTGATTATTCGTCTATATTATACGAACAGCAAAGACTGGTGGGCGCTATCGAGATCATCTCGCAGGCGATAAAGAATAACCCCGAAGCGGCAGAGCTTTATTATAGAATGGTGGCTTATCTGTTTGCCAAAGGCGAATATAATGAAGCGCTTAACTACCTGGAAATGGCATTGACATCCGATCCGGAGAAACATTATATCCTGTTTGACTATCTGCCTCAGCTACAAAAGAACAAGGTAATAGTTGATATCATTAACAGGTATACGAAGTAGAAAGATGTGCAGATTTCAAATGATAGCTGCAACGATTTGATATTTAAATGAAAAAGCAGAGGAAAATTAATTTTCCTCTGCTTTTTTTATGACCACCACAACCGCCTCGTGATCGTCATTGCGAGTATCCACCAGGTAAGCTGAAAAAACAGTAATACATGTATGGATACCACAAACGCCCCGTGATCGTCATTGCGAGGAGGTACGACGAAGCAATCCCCAAAATACAGAGCGGATTTGCACAGCTACTCGGTAAATCGGGGATTGCTTCGTTCCTCGCAATGACGGGCAAGACGTCCATGTGCAAATACATACTGGCAATCAACAGCTTACAATCATGTCATTATAAGAAGGTACCACTCGCAATGACGCGGGGTTATGTGCTTCATTAGAAGCATAAAATATTAATAAATCAAATTTAAACAGCTTCTTAGCTCTTGTTGTTCTTTGTGGTTATTACAATCACGCCGTTTTTTCCTTTATCACCATAGAGGGCCGTGGCGCTTTTGTCCTTTAAAACGTTGATGCTTTTAATGGTATTTGGATCCATCAGCTTAAGCTGCAGGTCGGTTATGGGGTTGTTGTTGAGCACATACAGCGGTTTGGAACCGGTAGTAAAATTATTGCAGATAAGCGATTCTTTGTAAGTAGCAGCAGTATCCCGCACACTACCCATTTTGTTTTCTGTTGATTTTGCCGGCTTTTTATCGCCGGTAAGTGTAAAGCTAATTGGTATGCTATATTGCACCCTTACTTCCGTATTATCTTGCTTACCGGGAGTCCAGTTTGGCGAGAGTTTGAGTACCCTAACCGCTTCTTCATCCAAATCGGCACTAACACCCCTTAAGATTGCTATATTAGATAATGAGCCATCGGCTTCTACAACAAAGCCACATAGTACGGTTCCCTCTATCCCTTTTTCCCTCGCGCTTTTAGGATACCTGATGTTGGTGCTTAAAAATTTGCCAAGCGCCTCAATACCGCCCGGAAAAGCAGGGAGTTCCTGTACCGAGCTATAAACCTTGTTCGCTACCGGTGTTTGTGCCGCTTCGTCTAATTTAATGCTATCAACATCTAAAGTGAAACTTATAGGAACAGTATACTGTGTTCGTACTTTTATTCCGTTTTGTACACCGGGTTTCCATTTAGGTGAAAGCTTAAGCACACGAACCGATTCGGCATCTATATCTGCACTAACACCTCTTAAAATTTTGATGTGTGATAAAGCTCCATTATCTTCAACAATAAAGGAACAAATTACCCGGCCTTGTATTTTCTTTTCCCTTGCGTCCTGAGGGTACCTGATGTTAACACCTAAAAACCTCCCGAAACCTTGAACACCTCCCGGAAATTCAGGCAATTCCTCTACCGAAGAAAATACCTTGCCGGTATCAGGCTTATCGCTTGTTTTAATAGCCGTAATCGGTTTATTGTTGCCGGGCAGTACAGCAGAAAGGTCTGTTTGCAACGCCGGTGTTATAAATATTTCCTGCGCCTTATCATTAATTGCTGTAAAAGTTTTACTGTTATTAATAGTTGCCGATGATAAAATAAGCATTAGTATAAATAACGGGGCCGAAAGGCCGTATTTGATAAGCGAGATTCGCTGCGATTTATTTTTTTGTAACATGATAATACGTTGTTTTAACAAACTGTGGTTAAAAAACGGATTTACCAGCCGGTGGGCCGGCGCATTAAATGTTTGCTTCAATAGCAGCAGTGCATAATCGGCTTTACTGGTACCGGCCTGCACAGCCTGCCTGTCGGCAATGTATTCGTGAATGTGTTTGATAGAAAACCGGTACAGGTAAACTATCGGATTAAACCAGTTGATGATCATCACCATTTCAATCAACAATACATCGGCCGAGTGCCATTGCTGCGCATGTACCTGCTCATGCGCTTCAATTACTGCATTATCGGGATTGCTTTCATCCAGTTTTATTTGCTTAAAAAATGAGTATGGTACAGCTGCTTTGGGCATCCGCATCACCTTACGGAGTTTGTATAACTGCCAGGTAAGCTTTGCCGATAAAACCAATATTCCGCTTAAATACAAAATGACAAATATTTCGCCCATATTAATATGCCTGTCGTCTATGGGCTTAAAATGGTATTCCATTACCGGGATGCTATAAATAGTATACTTTACCTGTTGTGTAATAAAAAGGTTTTGTACCCAGTTTGCCTGGATAACCGGTATAATAAACGACAATAGTGCTGCCGTTACCAGGTAAACGCGGTTAAGCTGAAAGAAGGTTTCCTTTCGCAGCAATAAAACATAAAACACATAAAACAGCACCAGGTAAATATTTACCAATAATAAATATTGCCACCAATTCATAATTACTTGTCTTTAAGTTTTTCAATCAGTTTCATGATCTCATCTGCCTCTTTCAGGTCGATCTTTTCTTTTTTTACAAAAAACGAAAGCATGCGGTTTACAGAATTATCAAAATAGCCGCTCAGCAGTTTATCCGAAGCAAAATCCTGGTATTGGTCTTTACTTACCACCGGATGATATTGATGGCTTTTTCCAAATGCCGTATGCCCCACAAATCCTTTTGTTTCAAGAATCCTGATAATGGTTGATACGGTATTATAGGCTGGCTTTGGCTCGGGTAATACGTCAATCACATCCTTTACATAGGCCTTTTCCAGTTGCCATAATACCTGCATAATTTGTTCTTCGGCGCGGGTTAATTCTTTAATTTCCATGTGCTTTGTAATAAATATTATTGATGCTTATTTAAAATCACATCAATTATCCAATTGGTTAAACTAAGGTAAATACTATAAACTAAAATAACAACTAAAAACTTAGTTTTATTAACGTTAAACTTTTAATCCTCATCTTCGTTAAGCTATTTCATACTAAATTATCAATGAATATAACCTTTCATGGCGCCGCCCGTAACGTTACCGGCAGCAAGCATCTCATCAGCTTAAAGGATGGTACCAGTATATTATTGGATTGCGGGATGTTCCAGGGCATGGGCGAAGAATCTGATGACCTGAACGAACATTTTGGATTCAATCCACAAAAGGTTGATCATATGGTGCTATCTCATGCGCATATTGATCACTGCGGATTAATTCCGCGTTTAGTTGCCCAAGGCTATAATGGCCCTATTTATTGCACGTCGGCTACAATGGATCTGGCGCGAATTCTGTTGATGGATTCGGCGCATATCCAGATGCAGGATGTTGCCTATATCAACAAGCGCCGGGCGCGTAAAGGTCAACCGTTATTGGAGCCGCTGTATACAGATGAGCAGGCGATGGATGCGCTTAGGCTATTTAAAATTGTTGAATATAAGGAGGAGTTTGAGATTACCCCCCGGGTAAAGCTAAAGTTTACTGATGCCGGCCACATATTAGGCAGCGCGGTAGTGCATTTATCCATATTGGAAGATGGTAAGCCAACCCATATTACTTTTAGCGGCGATGTTGGACGATATGATGACATGCTGTTAAATGATCCGGAGGTATTTGATCAGTCTGATTATATTTTGCTGGAATCAACCTATGGCGATTCGCTGCACAAGGATATCGGGCCTATTGAGGATGCCTTATTGGAGATTATTAAAGAAACCTGCGAGGTTAAGCGGGGTAAAGTGATTATCCCGGCATTTAGTGTTGGGCGAACACAGGAGTTGCTATATGCTTTAAATGCCCTGGAGTTGAGAGGTGTATTGCCCGATCTGCCTTATTTTGTTGATAGTCCGCTATCAGAAAAAGCCACCCAGGTAATCATGGGCCACCCTGAGGTTTATAATAAAGCAGTGAAAGCCGTATTAAAAACCGACCCAAACCCTTTTGGATTTAAAGGACTCCGGTTTATTCAATCAACCGAAGAATCCATTGCCCTGAATGATAACCCAGGCCCATGTGTTATCATTTCCGCATCGGGCATGGCCGAAGCAGGCCGGGTAAAACATCATATTAAAAAAAATATCGGCAATAATAAAAACACTATTTTAATGGTAGGCTACTGTGAGCCCAGCTCATTGGGTGGGCGTTTGCTTAACGGGGATAAGGAAGTTAACATTTTTGGCGAACCATACACAGTTAATGCTGAGGTAAGGTCCATCAGATCGATGAGCGCCCATGGCGATTACGAGGACCTGCTGCATTTTATGGCTTGCCAGGATCCTGAAAAGGTAAAAAGCATTTTTCTTGTTCACGGCGAGTATGAGGTACAACAGTATTTTAGTGGAAAGCTAAAAGAGAAAGGGTTTAAACATATAGAGATACCCTACCAGCATCAGCGGATAGAATTACAATAAATGGAAAAATTTCTTTTATTTATGGAAAAATTTCTATATTTGTTGTAGAGGATAAAACCAATGGCAAAGGTAAAAAAACAAGCAACCCTTAAAAAATCCCCTGTGATTTATAAGGATTTTGAAAAAGTAAGTTATGTTTCTGATTTTGAAGGCGTATATAACCGTCAGCCAAAATACACAGATGCTATCGGCTTGTTAAACCGGTCAAAAAGTGGCTTGGATGCAAAAACCGCGCTTGATTTTTTATCATTATCGGGTTTTACCCAGGATGAATTCCAGGAAACATTTAAAACCACGGTTAAAACTATTCAAAACCATGTTAGCCGCGATTTAAAACTGGATGCCGCCTTAAGCGAAAAACTGCTTAAATCATTTGCGCTATTTGATACCGGTATAGAAATATTCGGCTCGGGCCAGGCATTTCATCAGTGGCTTAATACGCCGGCTTATGGCCTTGGCAACAGGCTGCCTTTTGATATAATGGATACCATAACAGGTATTCAGCTCATCGAAGAAGAGTTGATCCGTATACAATTTGGCGATCTGGCTTAACGATGCTTGTATACCGTATTGCGCTTGCAAAATATTCGGGTAAACTGATAGCATCGGGTAGGGCCGCCAGGTGGAACCCTAATGATGTGGAGATGATATATACGGCGTCATCGCGGTCATTAGCCTGTCTTGAAAACGTTGTTCACCGTAACCAGGTTGGCCTCAACCTCGCTTTTAATGTTATGACCATTGAGGTGCCGGATACCTTACCGGTCATCAGTATTAAAAAGGAAGACCTGCCGCCAGACTGGCAGGAATATGACCGGATGTTGTTTACTCAAAACCTGGGCAATAAATGGATAGCAGACAAGCAGTCGGCTGTATTAGCAGTTCCATCCTCCATTATTGACGAAGAGGTCAACTACCTGATCGACCCTAAGCATGATGATTTTAAATCCATCCGCTTAATTAAAACAGAACCATTTGTATTTGATAAAAGAATAAAGCAATAAAAAAGCGATGCCAAAACAACATCGCTTTTTTTATTGAATTTTTCTTTATAATTCTCAATTTTTCCCGTTTTTTCTTTACTTTTTTTAAATACTTTCCTATCAAATAATCTAATATAATTGATAATCAAAGTATTGATTTTTGCTTTGTTTACGGCTTTTTCGTTTATGGAAATGGTTGAAAATCAGCCATTATAGTGTTCCGTCTTTGTTTTAAACTTTATCTAAATCATTGACAGTCAAACAGAAAGGTGTTCCACCCGTTCCGGTGCGTTCCAGCGTTCCGGTGGAACACTTTAAAATGATACTTAGCGTGCCGGTTGCTGCTTAGGCAACTCTTTACGTGGTATCATTTCGGCACGTTGTGAGGTATTATAAACAAACGAGGCAATAATGGTAGCGGCCTGTTTGAGGTCGTCCTCAATCAGGCGATCGTAAGTATCCTGGTTGCTATGGTGGGTGCGCGAACCATAATCAACAGCATCCTGGATAAACTGGAAGCCCGGGATCCCCACGGCGTCAAACGATTGGTGATCTGTACCGCCTGTGTTACTGATGGTTACCGTTGTAGCGCCCAAATCTTTAAAGGGCTCCAGCCAGGTTTTAAATATTGGCCCTGCAGCCGAATCGCCTTGCAAATAGATCCCCCTTATTTTACCTGTACCGTTATCTAAATTGTAGTATGCCGAAAGCTTCGCCTGCTCTGGTTTTAGCTGCATAGTTTTAGGATCGCCAAAGTGGTTTAACACATAGCCGCGTGAGCCAAATAAGCCCTGCTCCTCTGAACTCCAGAGCGCAATACGAATGGTGCGTTTTGGTTTAAATCCGATAGCTTTTAGTATACGCATAGCCTCCAGCATTACCGCGCTACCGGCGGCATTATCGGTAGCGCCGGTTCCTGCATGCCATGAATCAAGGTGGCCGCCAAGCATAACAACCTGGTCTTTTAACTTTTTATCTGTGCCGGGTATTTCGCCAACTACGTCATAACCCTGCATATCGTCTGTAAAAAACTGTGTTTTTATGTCGGCCTCAACCTGTACCGGTTTACCTGCATTCACCAGGCGTAAAATGCGCTGATAGTCTTCGCTGCTGGTTTCCAGTTCTGGCGCAACCGCTTTAGCTGTATCGGCGTATGAAGCACCGTTTGTGGTAAATACAGTGCCATCTGTGCCTCTTCCCTGGCTTAAAACCAAAGCAACCTTTTCCTGTAACAGAAACTCACCTAAAGACGCCCTGAATGCACGTAGTTTACGCATAGCAGCAAACTGGGGGGAGTTTGGATCAAACGCCCGGCGATCGCGTGCAGGGGGCATAGTTGCCTTTTCCATGGTGGCCAGTTCTTCATCGGTATAACGGGCTGCATCAGATTTAAAAGTACGTTCGGTAAGTGGTTTGGTGTCAAATATCACAACCTTGCCTTGCAGCTTGCCCTTGTATTTTTCCAAATCAATAGCAGAATCGACTTTTACAACCATCACATCACCTTTGATCAATCCGCCGGTGCCAGGTGTCCAGGCTTTGGGGATAGCAATAATAGCGTGATAGTAAGGGACCGTAATAGCGGCATAGTTTTTTTGAACTTCCCAGCCTTTACCAAATTTGCCCCATGGCTCTAATTTGGCGTTTACCATACCCCAGGTTTTCAATTGCTCAACAGCCCAGTTTTGCGCGCGTTTTAATCCCGGAGAATTAGCCAAACGGGGGCCGGATACATCGGTTAGGTAAAAAGCGGTTTCCATCACTTTGGAGTAATTTAAACCCTCGTCACGAATTTTTTGAACTATTGCCGGATCAACGGTTTCCTGTGCAAACAGTTGAGCACTTATGCCCGCAGATAAGAGGCACGAAAAAAGTAGTTTTAGTTTCATAGTTAATAGATAATGAGATCAGTCGATAACAAACCTATTTATTAATCAGCATAAAACCATAACTGTGGCTTAACAAATTTGTTACATGTAAAAGTTTTTGATGGTAACATTATCCATCTTGGGGAAGATATATCCGGCAAGGATTAATTGATAAGCAATTTATAACCCCGGCCATGCACGTTAATGATCTCTACATTAGGGTCATCCTTTAGGTACTTACGGATCTTACTTAAAAACACATCCATGCTGCGGCCATTAAAATAGTTATCATCATGCCAGATGTTAAGGAGTGCTTCTTCGCGGGTAAGTACCTCGTTTTTACGCATGCACAGCAGGCGAAGCAGTTCGGCCTCTTTAGTTGATAATTTCTGATTCGATTCGCCTATGGTGATGATCTGCGAGGTATAATCAAACGAATAACGGCCTATTTTGAAGCTGGTTTGTTTTTCTTCTTCAGATTTTTCGGTTCCGCCGGTACGTTTAAGGAGGGCATTTATGCGCAGTAACAACTCTTCTATACGGAAAGGTTTGGTTATGTAATCATCACCGCCAAGGTTAAAAGCCTGTGTTTTATCCTCTATCATGCTTTTTGCTGTGGCGAAAATGATAGGAACATTAGGATTTATCTTCCTGATATCTTTACCTAAAGTAAAACCATCCTTTTTGGGCATCATTACATCAAGTATCAATAAGTCGTACATCTGTTTGGTGAAAGCACGCAGGCCTTCTTCTCCATCCTTGCACAAAACAACATCGAACTTACCTTTCAGCTGCAGGTAATCCTGCAACAGTAAACCCAAATTGGCATCGTCCTCAACCAGTAGTATTTTCTTCATGTTTTTTTGCCCGGAAGTCCGATATTCGGAAGGTCCGGAAGATTTTATTTCAATTATTTACTTCCGGATTTTACTGTCTCCCGGACTTTCCGACTCCCTACGCCAACCCAAATTTCAATTCAAATTCCGACCCTTTTTCCTTTTCGGATCTTACGCTTATGGTACCATTCAAGCGTTTAACTATGGTGTTTACATAGCTTAAGCCAAGGCCGAAACCTTTTACATCATGAAGGTTTCCTGTTGGAATTCGATAAAACTGTTCAAATATTTTTGTCTGCTGATCGCGGCTCATCCCGATACCTTTATCAGCAACTTTTATAACAACCTGCCCATTCCTGTTAACTGTGCTGATGGTGATTTCCGGATGGTCAACGCTATATTTTATGGCATTGTCAATAAGGTTATACAGCACGTTTGAAAAATGCAGCTCATCAGCTATGATAACGGCATGCTCTGCATCCAGCTCAAGTGTTGTTTTGGCATTGCATTTATGCAGTTTAAGCGTCATGCTATCCAATACAACGGCTATCATATCGTTTACATCAAGTGGTTTTTTGTCGAGCTTAAAATCATTCTTTTCTATACGGGCAATATTAAGTACCCTTTCTATATGGCTTCCTAAACGTTCGTTCTCTTCAAAAATTATGTTGGCAAGGCGCGATACCCGGCTTTGGTCGCTTGTAATTTCGGTATCTTTTAAAGCCTCGCTTGCTATCATGATGGTTGATACAGGGGTTTTAAACTCGTGGGTCATGTTGTTGATGAAGTCTATTTTCATCTCCGATACTTTTTTTTGTTTTAGGATAGAAAATATAGTGTACCCAAAGCAAAAAATCAGCACCAGCAGCAAACCGCCTGTGGTACCCATTGTAGCCGTCATATGGCTTAATATGAGTGAGTTTTTTTGAGGGAATGTAAGCTTTATTTTGCCTGGATCATTGATCACATCCTTACTAAAAATAGGGGTTTGGTAGGTGTTTGCCGCTATAAATACAGGCTTGTTACCTTCCAGATCATTGGCGCTTGAAAATATAAGCGAATCATTATTGGCTGTTGAAACTTCATAGCTAAAAGGCAGGTACACTCCTTTATTATGGAGTTCGAACCGGAGTAGGGAATCAATCCAAAACCGACTTAGGCGTTTGGTTAGCGGCTGCCCGGATTTCCGATAATCTTCTGCCAGATTTTCGATAACGCTAATTTTGCTATTATTTAAATTTTGGAGGGAATCGGTCTCCAGCATTTTTTTGATCTGGTAAACTTGCTTTTCCTTTTGTTTGCGTCTTTGCTCGCGCTCCCAAAGGGGGTTGGGTATAAGTTGCAGTGTCAACTGCTTGCCTATCATTGGGTCCTGGTAAAAATACCTTAGCGTATCATATTTATGTAGCTTTTTGGGTATTTTAATTTTTGTTATGCGTGTTCTTACAGCTTGCGGGGTAAACCTTACATGCACAACCCCAAATTCATCTGTTTGCTCTTCAACGCTGAAATCAATAGTACCCTCCTGCATTAATAAATTGCTCAACTCATCATCCAGCTTTTTGTGCATGATCATTCGTTCAAGGCTATCACGCAAAAGTGCAATCCTTCGTTGTTTATAAGTTGCCTTGTTCTTTGAGTTTAAGTCATATGCCTTGTTTGAATTACTTTTAACAATTTTAATTCCCCCTTCATCTACATCCGTAACTTTATTTTGAGCTCTGGAGCTTAAAAAATTATTGGCATCCTGTTTGGTTACTTTTGATACCACGTTATTGAGCGCCTCGTTAACAGAACGGTCAAATAGTTCGGATTGCATTTGATACGATTGCCTTAAAAAGTATAATTGCATGGCCATTACACCTAAAAGTGCAAGTCCCATTAGTCCAATAATCAATCCTATGCTTCTTTTCTTCATTTGTTAACAAACAAAATTATTTTAAATAACCCAACAAACGGGGGCATTTAACAAAATTTAACAATTGTTAATATACAATAACGATTTGAAGAATAGGGTATTGCTGTTTTATATGTAACAAAAAAAGCCCCTTTAACAAAAGGAGCTTTTAAATATCTAATGAGCAACCCGATTAAAACGGAAGGTCGTCATCATCACTTGATGAGCTGATATCAGCTGCCGGCGCTGCATATTCTGGGGTTGAGGCGGCACCTGCACCCGACAAAACGTTAATTTTCCATAACTGCAATGAGTTGAAATAGCTTTTCTTGCCTGTTTTATCAGTCCATGGACGGCCTTTCAGGTTAAAGAAAACTTCAACGTCGTCACCAATTTTTACGTTGTCCATTAACGCGCAACGATCCTGTATGGCTTCAAACTTTAAATATTCGGGATACTGTGGATTCTCAACATACTCAATTATCAGTTCACGCTTTTTTAGTGACTCTGTTACCTGCTGTGTTGGCGACACCTCATGTACTTTACCTTTAACTTCCATAATCTTAAAAAATTTAAAATGTAAAGTTAATGCTTAGGAAATTAAAATAGGGGCTTTTTAATTCATAAATTCGCAAAATATTATGCAAGTTTTCCACAACGAGAGTAAAATAATAATTACCTGTAATAAAAGGCTGTCGGGCTACCTTCAGCAGGAAGTAGAGGAATTGGGCTATACGCCAACCCGCGTTTTTCAAACCGGGGTTGAGCTCAAGGGCACAGTAACTGATACTATAGCCCTTAATTTAAACCTGCGCTGCGCAAGCCAGGTGCTTTACCTTATAAAAAGCTTTAAGGCCGATGACCCTAAGCAGCTATATGATGAACTGGTAACCATTGAATGGGAGATGTTAATAGATTTTAGCGGATATTTTTCTGTAACATCAAACGTTAATAACGAGCATATACTTACGCCATTGTTTGCCAATGTGAAAGTAAAGGATGCCATTGTTGACAGAATTAAATCTGTAAAAGACATCAGGCCAAATTCTGGCTCGGAGGCAAATAAGACGCTGGTACACCTTTACTGGCAGGATAGTGATGCGGATATTTTTATGGATACATCGGGCGAAACACTTGCCAAGCATAGTTACCGTAAAATACCGGGTAAGGCTCCTATGCTGGAAGCTTTAGCCACATCAACCATAATGGCCACCAATTGGGATAGGAAGAGTACTTTCATTAACCCCATGTGCGGATCTGGCACACTGGCTATTGAAGCAGCCTTGCTGGCTACAGATAAACATCCGGGCTTATTTAGGATGAACTATGGTTTTATGCATATTATGGGTTATGACGAGACCGTGTTTTTTGCCGAACGCCGCAAATTAAAAGATAAGGCAAAAAAAGAAACCGGCTTTAAAATTATAGCTACCGATATATCTGAAGACGCGATTGATATCGCACAAAAAAATGCAAAAACAGCTGGTGTAGAACATTTGATTGATTTTGCTGTTTGTGACTTCGAAGACACTGAAGTGCCCGGGGATGCTGGTGTTGTAATGTTTAACCCGGAATATGGTGAGCGTTTAGGCGTACACAGCAAACTGGAGGTTACCTACAAAAGAATGGGTGATTTCCTGAAAAAGAAATGCCTGGGATATAGGGGATATGTTTTTACCGGCAATCCCGACCTGGCGAAAAAGATAGGTTTGCGCCCGTCAAGAAGAATAGAATTTTACAATGGCAAGCTGGATTGCCGCTTATTTGAGTATGAGCTGTATGAAGGAAGCAAAAGAGAACCCAAAGAAGAATAACCAAAAAAAGAATAAATGAAAAAGATCATATTAATTGTCGCCGCCGTTTTATCTTCAGTTTATAGTATGGCTCAAACAGAGCAGGTATTCCCTTTCCAGGGAGGAGCTCCGGTAATGACCTCCTTTTTCAGGGATAGCCTGAAAGTATCGCCCGAGATAGTTAGCAAGAAGGCAACCGGAACAGCCGTTTTTAAATTTACAGCTGATGAAAAGGGTACTATTAAAAGAATTGTTGTTTATTATGCTGATGATTACATATTAACTACTCCGGTTATTGAAGCGCTTAAAAAATCCAATCATAAATGGATCATTCCCGATCATGAAAAAGCACATGATTTTGTGATCCCGTTTTCGATAGGATTTAATCAGCCGCCTATCCCAAGTAAAGCTTTGTTGAAAGAGGTTTATGAATTTTATGCTAAACGCAAGCCTATCTTATCAACCAACCAGGTGCCTATGGATAATGCTACCTTGCTGCCAACAGTGGTTATCAATTACGATTTAGGTAAGTAATAAACTACCCGAAAAGCTCGCTGCTTAAATACCGGTCGCCGCGATCACAGCAGATAAACACAATTACGCCTTCTTTTAATTCAGTAGCTAATTTTATGGCTGCTGATAAGGCGCCGCCACTGCTCATGCCCGCGAACACACCTTCAACCTTAGCCAGTTTACGGGCCATTTGGGTAGCCTCTTCTTCAGAGATATCCATCACCCTGTCAACTCTTGAAGCATCAAATATTTTTGGCAGGTAAGCAGCCGACCACCTGCGGATTCCCGGGATAGATGAGCCTTCAGTAGGTTGGCAGCCCACTATCTGTATACTGGGGTTTTGTTTTTTAAGGTATATGGAGCAGCCCATAATGGTGCCTGTTGTACCCATTGCGCTTACAAAATGGGTTATTTTGCCTTCAGTGTCCCGCCAAATCTCGGGTCCCGTAGTTTTAATATGAGCTCCGTAATTATCTGGATTTGCAAACTGGTTTACTAAATAGAATTCACCGGTAGCTGCTTTTTCTTCGGCATAATCACGGCAAAGTTCAATGCCTTCCAGCAAGGTTACTTTAGCTCCAAAAGCCTCCATAGTAAGCGTTCGTTCGCGGGTGGAATTTGATGGCATTACCAGCTCAATTTCCAGGTCAAACAGGCGGGCTATCATAGCCAGTGCAATACCGGTATTGCCGCTGGTAGCTTCAATAAGCTTAGTGCCCGGCTTAATATCGCCACGTTCAATAGCACTGCGGATCATGTTGAGGGATGCACGGTCCTTAACACTGCCGCCGGGATTATTGCCCTCCAGCTTGGCAAATATTTGTACGTTGGGATTAGGGTTTAGCTTTTTTATTTCAACCATAGGCGTATTGCCTATCAGATCAATCAGTGCAGCCATAATTTGTTTCGTTGTAGGAGATGTAATTTATCTATTTTCTCCAAAGATCCGCCTGCTTAACTTTTTAAGTATGCGGATGTTTGGTGTGTGGTATACCCTTGAGTTAGGGGGAAGGCTTTTGGTAAGCCAAACATTGCCCCCAATTATACTATTATTGCCAATAACCGTTTCACCACCCAGTATAGTAGCTCCCGAGTATATAACTACATTATCCTCAACCGTAGGATGACGTTTAGTGAATGCCATACTTTTATCAACACTTAAAGCACCAAGGGTAACACCCTGGTATAATTTTACGTGTGAGCCGATACTGCAACTTTCGCCTATGACAATTCCAGTACCATGATCTATATAAAAATACTCGCCGATAACTGCCGCCGGATGTATATCAATACCTGTTTTGGAGTGGCCATATTCGGTTAATATCCTCGGGATTAAGGGAACATCACTTACATATAAACGATGCGCCAGCCGATACAGCGAAATAGCAAAAAAGCCAGGATAGGTTCTGATAACCTCAAACTCGCTGCGTGCAGCCGGGTCTCCATTAAATATGGCCTGGATATCTGTGTTGAGTACCTGGTAAAGTTGCGGCAGTTGTTCAAAAAAAACAGCAGCACGCTTCTTATTATCACAATCGCCGCAGGCTTTTGTGGCCTCCATGATACTGTAAAGTTCGGCCTCCAGTAAAACAAACTCCGCCTTCAACTCATCAACAGTTGCAAACATTTTTGCGGTTTGTTCAGGGTACAATAAATGAATGACCCGTAGCGCCCACCTGGTAATTTCCTTATTTGAAGGGATATACTCAAGTTTTTGCTGCTTGTTAAAAATTTGCTGATAAAACTCCGGACTCATGTTTTACGACTGGGTGTTTATGATAAACAACTATTTACACTGCAAGTTTATGGAAAAGAATCTTGTTTATATGTAAAAAGGTCTACTTAATTGATGGATATAATAATACAGGAATACTATTTATACCGAAATGGTAACAATTATTATATATTCTTCTAAACCATTCAAATTATTTCAAGTCTTTGGTTTTGGTACGGCTAATACGCTATATTTACAGTAACCAATTACTAAAACGAAAAACAATGACTACCAGACGCTCATTTCTCAAAACTTCGGCGGTGTTTACAGCCGGGCTTTTAGCAGCGCCCCGCTTATTTGCTTACGACAAAAAACAAATAGGCTTGCAGCTTTATACAGTACGCGATGCAATGGCAAAAGACCCAATAGCCGCATTGGCTAAAGTAGCCAAATTAGGGTTTACCTCTGTTGAGGGGGCTACTTATACAGGCTCCCAATTATTTTATGGCATGAACGCCAAAGGATTTTTAAGTGTTTTAAACCAGGAAGGCCTGATCATGCCAAGTGCGCATTATCGCCTTGGTGAGGAACTGGTTAACGGTGAATCGCAAAAAGGCACTATTTTAAACGACTGGAAAAAAGCCGTTGACGATGCCGCTGCGGTAGGCGTTAAATATATGGTATGCGCTTATTTATCCCAATCGGAGCGTGGTGACCTTGATCATTATAAAAATATAGCCAATATGCTTGATGTTGCAGGTGATACCTGTAAAAGTGCGGGGATACAGCTATGCTACCACAACCATGATTTTGAATTTGTGCAGCAGGATGGAAAATATCCTTATGAGATATTATTGACCAACACCGACCCCAACCTGGTAAAAATGGAAATGGACCTGTACTGGACAACCAAAGCAGGGCAAGACCCCATAGCATTGTTCAATAAATATCCTGGTCGTTTCCCACTGTTGCATGTTAAGGATATGGACAAAACTCCTGAAAAGAAGTTTACAGAAGTAGGCAATGGTGTTATCGATTTTAAAAAGATTTTGGCACAATCAAAAAAAGCAGGCATGAAATACTTTTTTGTTGAGCAGGATGTATGCCCCGGCGATCCGTTTGACAGTATTGCGCAAAGTATTGGCTACATTAAAAAGAACCTGGTATAAAAATTTTGTTATAAGCGTAAAATATAGGCCATCACATACCCAAACAGTGTGATGGCTCTTTTATTTTTACCTGGGTTAAAATCGCTTGCAATCAAAATTTTTGTACATTATAGAGATGAACACCACCATAATAAAATATTTGCTCATTATTCTGGCTGTTTCGTTCCTATTTTCGTGCGTGGCACAGGCCCAAACAGATAAAGAATTATTAGCAGGCAATTCTTTGCCAGATGCCAAAGCCTGGAAAATGGTAACGGGCAGGGCTAAAACAATGGTAACGTGTGGATCGTAAGCGAATATTTATTTCATAAAAAAGCCGCATGATCCGTTTTATAATCTGCATTTTACTATTGCTCATATCGTCACTTACTATTTTAAAAGCATTCGAATTACATATATGGATGCTTGCCATTATTGCAACCGAGTTTTGCTGGATATTTATCATACTTACTTTGATAACCCTGTTAGCCGGTTTTTACACCTCAAAACACCAGCTCGCCGGTACCATCGCCGGTATTATAGCCTTGGTGTTATTTACGTCTCCAATAGTAAGCGCTTACCATTTAGCAGGCAGTTTAAAACAAAATTTCCAGGCTGCGTTTGGGCCTGGCAGCACTGTTATTGATGGGATTGATACCCAGCCTCCGTACAGTTTCTGGAATATGTTTAAGAGCAATAAAGAGGTTGCAGGCAGGACTATCATTTATAACAGCTCCCCGGGCTTAAACTTGCATATGGATTATTTTCCATCTCAAAGAGTTGGCAACAGGCCCTGCGTTGTAATAGTTCACGGAGGCTCCTGGAGTAAAGGAGATAGTAAGCAATTACCAGAGCTAAACAGCTACCTGGCCGTAGCGGGCTATAATGTGGCCGCCATAACCTATCGCCTTGCACCTAAATATCAAACCCCTGCTCCTGTAGAGGACGTTCGCAACGCAATAGCCTACTTGCGCAAGCATGCGGCCGAATTAAATATTGATACCAATAATTTTGTGTTACTGGGCCGTTCGGCCGGGGCGCAGATAGCTTTACTGGCTGCTTATACATTGCATGAGCCGGGTTTAAAAGCTGTGATTGACTATTATGGCCCGGCCGACATGGTTTGGGGATATTCCATACCAACAAGTCCACTGATTATGGATTCACGTAAGGTGATGCGTGATTATATCGGCGGCAGCTACCAGGAGGTTCCTCATAAATTTGCAGCTTGCTCGCCGCTTGAATTTGTGAGCAGGCATTCTTTGCCTACTTTAATTATCCATGGAGATAACGATGTACTTGTATCGCCCGAGCATAGCCGCCGATTGAATTTAAAGCTTGAACAAAACGGCATCAGGCATTTTTTACTGAAGCTGCCCTGGGCTACCCATGGCTTTGATTATAATTTAAACGGCCCGGGCGGTCAGCTGGCTACCTATACTGTTGAGCGCTTTTTAAATACGGTGACCAAATAAATATATTGAACGGCCTTTGATGAAAAGCTCACCCGCAAATGGAACCCTTGCCTGCACGGTTGCGGGGCGGGTTTCGAAAGGTCAGCGTATAAGGCATTTGGTATATACAATACTAATTCACTTAATAAACCCAATCAACCCTTTACCCTTGCCTCTTTAAACCTGCTAAAAAATACAATAGCCAGCAGGCATAGTACACAGCCACAGATACCGTTAAGGCGCAGACCATAATCATGTCCAGGGTCTTTTCCGTACACTGTTAAAAATGCAAACAGGGCTATTCCCAGTGTTTGCCCTAATTTTACAAACAGGTATTTTACTGCAAAAAACATCCCTTCGCTGTTTTCGCCGGTTCGTTCAGCATCGCTCTGGGCTATTTCGGCAAGTATTGCATTGGGTAATATGCCCAGCGAGGCCAGCGGGAAAGAAGCGCTTAGCACCAGCATATAAATTTGCGCGGTTGGCGATATCGGAAATTTACCCAGGAAAAATATCGCCACAAAAATGAGGCTCAGCAGGCCAAAGGAAAAAAGCACAATGGGTTTTTTTCCTATTTTTTTTGACAGGTAATTAATGAACGGATAAAATACAAGCGAAAATAATACCATAGATCCCATCAGTATGCCCCCCATAGATTCTGGCAGGTGTAGTAATACTGTCAGGAAGAACAATAATCCACTTGATATGATACTCAATGACATATAGTACGAGAAATCCGAGATCAGGTAGTATTTAAAATTACGGTTGCCGAAGGTTTTCCCGATAGCTGCCAGCAAAGGCAAATGAGAGGGAGTAATGTTTGAATACTTTTTTTCCTCAATAGCTAAAACCGGGATTAGCATAATCAGGCCTGCAAAGCCACATAACCCCCAAATAGTATGCTGCACAGCTGAATTGCGATCTGTTACATGAAAAATGTGTTGCACCAAATCGGCAAAGTTATTCACCAATGCCGATATAATGATACCTATAACAAAACCTACCTGTTGCAGGGATGAAAGTTTTACCTTTTCGGCAGCGGTATTTGTAAGCTCGGGCAATAAGGCATTATAGGGGATAATGTAGCTGGTGGCGGCCATAAAAAAGCATACAAGCGTGAACGAGATCCAGGCTGCATTGTCTATACTTTCGGCCTTTACAAGGGGGCAAAACGTTAGCGCGCAAAAAACAACAGCCGGTAAAATTGTCCATTTCATAAATGGTATTCTACGGCCCCTGGGGTTGGTGCTTTTATCGCTCAATGAGGCAATTAAGGGGTCAAAAACTGCATCAACAAACCGACCCGAAGCCGCAATGATCGACATGATGTTAAGCACGCCAAATACCAGCAATTGCGGTACAAGCGGAATTAATCCCGAGTTGGAGGGAGGCAGATAAAAATACGGCAGCATCACAATTATTATATTGGTCATGATACTCCAGCCTATCATCCCGCAGGCATAAGCAAGCTGTTTTGAAAGAGGGAATTTGGCAACCAGCATTTTGTGCAATATGCAAATATTAACTCAATAGCGGCAATAAACTTCTTTACAAGGCCCTATTTTATTCACATTTACTTAGCTGGTAAAGCCCGGCAGGTAGTTACAATCCCGAGTAATAATCGTAACCCCGCTCGGCCCAATAGTCGTGGGGGCGCTTATCGCTAAAAGAGATGCTGCCTATACGTTTCAGGTTTTTTATGCCGTATTTAACCGGGATTATAAGTCTTAATGGTGCGCCATGTTTTGGTTGCAATGGTTTTTCATTCATCTCGTAAGCCAGCATTGTTTGTGGGTGCAAGGCACTGGGCATATCAATACCAACGTAGTATCCGTTATCCGGAGTTTCCATCCCAACATATTCCAGCCTGGTTTGATCATCCAGTTTAAAATGAGCTATAAAATCGCTGAACTTAACACCACCCCAATGCGAGATCTGGTCCCAGCCTTCAACGCATTTAAAATCAAAAATGATATCGGTTTTGGGCAGGGCTTTAATATCATCCAGGCTGATGTTCAGCACCTCGCCGGATTGTTTTTTTACCTGCAGTCTCCAGGTTGCTATATCTATTTTCCCTCCCGATCCTATGTCGCTGTTATGGCGCACATTTTTGGCGGCCATTTCTTTTGGATAGGTTTTTACCAGGTGATTATTACTGAAAAAATTACGGAAAACCAGCTCGGTTTTATTCAAAGCCCTTCGTAAAGGTTTATGTGCGCCTGTGGTAATGCCTGTAGCTTCATTGGGCGAGTTATATAGCCATTTCCAGCCACCATAAGCAGCTCCCGATAGTACGATGAAACTGCCAAATGATATAAAATTACGCCTCGTGATCTTTTGCTCAACCGTAAGCGTTTTTTTGGGAGCTTTATTTTTTTTACTGAATGGGTTTTTCATCGGTTGGAGTTGGGGTTTCACTAATTGGTTTGGGATCAGGCTCATTTACCACTTCAAACCCGGATATAACCGATCTGAAATTGTTCCACCCTGCAAGCAGCACCTGTACTATGTGGATCAAAAAGAAAAACACATAGCCGATGGTAAGGGCGAAATGCAGGATGCGTGCAAAATGATATCCGCCGCAAATCCAGGTTAAATAATAAAACTGAACGGGTTTATAAATGGCCAGCCCGGTTATTAACGAGCCAAAGCCCATCACTATAATTGCTGTATATGCAATGCGCTGGGCTGCGTTATACTTATTTTGGGGCGGGGCCATTTTCCTGATGTGCAGGTCGTGAAGCAATACCAGCCATGCCTCTTTAAACGATTTTTTTTGCGGAACAAGCTCACGCCACTCGCCCGATATAATGGTGTATAGTATATACACTAAACCGTTAAGGGCAAAGGCCCACATAAACAGGAAATGAAAGGCCATACCTTCGGCCAGGCGATGCGGTATGTTAAAAGTTTTATAAAACCCCGCCGGGAAAAAGCTAAAAAATGTATGCCCGAACAATGTTATTTTATACTCGTCGTTGGCCCAGTAAATTAGCATCCCGCTCCATATCATAATGGTGAGTATCGGGAAGTTTACCCAATGTGTCCACCGCATGGCTAAAGGATGTTTTTCTTTTATTACTTTCATTTAAAGAGGAGTTTTGGTTGGTAAAAATACCTGTAACCGGTTAATTTAAACAGGTACAGGCCACATTAATAAAGTGAAAACAAACAACAATACATTATTTACCCGCGCTATTAGTATCAAATGATGATTTGGCCGCAGCTGAAATTGCACCGTTACCTGTATTTTGTACAAAGCCGATCACTTCAAATCCCTGCAGGTTAAAACCTTCGGGCAGGGCAATGGTAGCGTAACCCTTTCCGCCGGCACTTATTGGCAAACTTTGCATTTTGCGAACAATTTGTACATGCGATAATGTTCGGCCTCCGTTTTCACCGCGTTGTACTTTTGTTTGCGCAGCTTTTTGTACAAGAGCCAAAAACAGGATAGTATTCTTTTCTGCCCCTTCGGTATGGTACTGTATGGTAACATGATCCTGGTTTTTTTGAGCATTAAGGGTTAGTGTACCGGTTGGGGCTGTACGCAAGCCAGCGGTGATAGCATTGCGTAGTATGCCTTCCTGCGATCCTACAAATTCTTTTTTGCCATTAACCACAATCTGTGGTGTATAAACCGATTGTAGCTTTAACCAGCTGGCATACTTATTTTGTCTTTTTGAATAATCGGCACTGCTAAAAACATCTTTCCAGCCCAGGCGGTTCCAATAATCAACATGATAGGCCAGTATATAAACCTGCTTGTCGCTGGCTTCTTTCTGTATTCGTGCCAATAGTTCATCAGCCGCCGGGCAGCTGGAGCAGCCTTCTGATGTAAACAGTTCAATTACCGCAAAACCATTACCTGCTTTTTCAACCACACTTTTTTTAATATCGCTTTTATGATTGATAAATGCCACCGACACCAAAATTACAATTGCAAGGCAGGTGGTAAGGGCAAATATTTTGATTGATCTCATATTTTAATAATTTGATATACGTTTTTATGGCTTAGTCGGGTTGCTGTTCACAACCTTACAAAAAAATAATTTTTTGTGCCCGATCAAGGGGCCGGGCATAACCGTCTATGTTTAAATAAATTATAATCAGTTAGATATATGTAAATTTAACAACAAATCCCCATTGTATCGGCGAACAAAAAAAATGAAAATTTATCGTAAGGGTTTGCCATTGTTACCGACTAATGGAATAAAACATTCATGAATAAATGTGTTAATGGCTACTGAAAAGCAATTATTAGATCCCCGGCATTGGGTTGAAGCGTACGCCGATTATCTATATGGCTATGCACTGCCACGCTTAAATGATGAAGAGGAGGCTAAAGACCTGGTCCAGGAAACGTTTTTAGCTGCCCTTGAAAGGAAAGAGAAATTTGAAGGTAAAAGTTCTGAACGTACCTGGCTAACCGCCATACTGAAAAACAAGATAATTGACGTTTACCGAAAAAGATCATCGTGTTTAAAACTGACAGCTGTTAAAGAGGCCGAAGGGGAACTGCAGGATTTTTTTAATGCTGATGACGGGCACTGGAATAAAACTCACACACCCCAACCCTTTGGCATAGAAAATCAGGATCCCTTACAGAGTAAGGAGTTTAACGGCATCTTTCAAAAATGTATGCAAAAGCTGCCAGCCTTATGGATGGCCGTTTTTACCATGAAACATATTGATGATGCGGCTACTGATATTATTTGCAGCGAGCTTAAAATTTCGCAGGCCAACTTTTGGGTGATCATTCACCGGGCCAAATTGAACCTGAGGGCGTGTTTACAAAGAAACTGGATCTAAAAATTTAGCTATATGAACCCACTGAAAAAAATACAATATAACTGCAGGCAGGCTACTTTTCTGATCGAGAAAAAACAGCTCAAAAAGTTAAGCTTTCGCGAGGTTATTGAATTAAGGATCCACCAGGCGGGGTGCTCGGCTTGCAGATTGTATGATACTCAAAGCAGGTTTATTCAACAGATGGCGCAAAAGCTTTTTCATGATTCAGTGCATTCATCGGCATCACCACTTGATGACGGTTTTAAGCAAGAGCTGCAGGGGCGGATTGAAGAAGAACTCAATAAAAAATAAAATATCTTGTTGCCCCCGGCAAGATTAAGGGCGAAATGCTAAGTGGTTTTTGTTTTTTGATTGCTGGAGAACGGTAATTGTCTCCTTTTTTTATGTGACTTTTAAACGGGGCTTCCTATATTTACCATTAACCTGGATAAAATAATTGTAAAACAGGCTGATTAGTTTACCATGTTTAAGCAGTTTAACCACGCCAACTACCATGCTATTTGTGATGAACTTGCCTCGGCCGATCCCGACCTGGCTGCTATCATCGATACCTATGGCTATCCGCCACTATGGTCGAGGCCCAACACATTTGAAACGCTGGTGCATATTATCCTGGAGCAGCAGGTATCGCTTGCGTCGGCACTATCTGCATTAAATAAACTGCGGGAGCGTGTGCAGGAAATAACCCCGGCGAGGGTGTTGTTATTAACCGACGAAGAATTTAAAGCCAGCTATTTTAGCCGGCAGAAAACTACCTATACCAAATACCTGGCCGAGGCCATCATCAGCGGGCAGATTAATTTAACAGAACTGGAACAACTGCCCGATGAGGTAGTCCGCGCCAAACTAATTGCCCTCAAAGGCATTGGCAACTGGACTGCCGATGTTTATTTGATGTTTGTATTACAGCATACAGATATATTTCCTATTGGTGACCTTGCAGCGGTGAATGCGCTAAAAAGAGTGAAAAAACTACCAAAGGAAATTTCAAGGGACGAAATGATAGCAATAGCAGAACAATGGGCGCCTTATAAAACTATTGCAAGCATGTTGTTGTGGCATTATTATTTAGCCTCACCCAAACCCTCTCCAAAAGAGAGGGCTTAAAAAAAAAGCCACTTTGCAATCTGCAAAATGGCTTCGAAAATTAAATGTGGGTATCAGAACCGTCATCTTTGGAGGGGCAGGGTGAGGCCCTATACATTAAACAGCCCATTCCTTTCCTGTTCCTGGTAATTTTGTACAGTTTCAATAGCATTATTAATCACATCGCTTAAGGCAGTAATGAAAGTGCCGGGTTTGGCAAGGCTCATGGCGTGTTTGATTGCATCAATTTCTTTAGGCACTATCTCAAATTTCTTTTCAGGATTAAATGAGCGAATACCCTCAATAAGCAGTGTCAATATATTTTCTTCGGTACGGCCGCGCAGGTGTTTTTCCTGGCGCAGAATGATATAATCGAACATTTCGGCGGCTATTTTGCCCAACTCACGGATGTCTTCATCCCGTCTGTCGCCGGTGCCGGCAATGATTCCTATTTTCAGCGGTGAATCTATATGTCTTAAAAACTCCCTGATGCCACTAAAACCATCGGGGTTGTGGGCAAAATCAATCATGAAACGGAAATCCCTGAACTCAAAAATGTTCATGCGGCCCGGCGTTTGCGCTGCCGAAGGTATAAAAGTTTCCAATGACATTTTAATGTCTTCGGTTTTGAAACCCCATAAAAACGTAGCCAAAGTTGCAGCCAGCACATTCTCGATCATGAATGGAACCGTACCGCCAAAGGTTAGTGGAATCAAAATAGTGCGCTGTACCCTTATCTTCCAGTCGCCTTTTTGTATGGTTATAAAACCATTCTCGCAAATGGCGGCTATCCCTCCCTTACGGCAATGCGATTTAATGACCGGGTTATTCTCGTCCCTGCTAAAGTAACCGATGTTACAATCTGCCCTGTTGCCAATGCGTACGCAATACTTATTATCAGCATTTAAAACGCCCCAGCCACCCTTTTTAACCGAATTGAGCACCACACTTTTCACCCTTGTCAAATCATCAAGTGTATGAATATCCGAAAGGCCTAAGTGATCTTCCTGGATATTGGTAATCACACCAATATCGCAAAAGCCAAAGCCCAGGCCCGAACGCAGGATGCCGCCGCGGGCGGTTTCCAACACGGCAAAATCAACGGTCGGGTCTTTCAAAATAAACTCCGTGCTTACCGGGCCGGTGGTATCGCCTTTTAGCAACATCGTATTCTGCACATAAATACCATCGGATGTGGTGAAGCCTACCCTGTGACCATTATTTTTAACAATATGTGCTATTAAACGGGTAGTAGTAGTTTTACCATTGGTGCCGGTAATAGCAATAATAGGGATCCGTGCCGATTTACCTGCCGGGTAAAGCATATCAAGCACATTCCCGGCAACGTTGCGCGGCAGGCCTTCGCTTGGGGCGATATGCATCCTGAAACCGGGCGCCGCGTTAACCTCTAATATCACACCTCCATTTTCGGTAAGGGGCTCATGCAGATTTTCGGCCATGATATCAATACCGCAAATATCAAGACCAATTATTTTCGAAATCCGCTCGCAAATAAAAATATTTTGCGGGTGCACATGGTCGGTAACATCAACAGATGTACCACCTGTACTAAGGTTGGCGGTCGATTTTACAAATACTTTTTCGTCGCGGGCGGGTATCGTGTCCAGCGTATAGCCTTTCTTTTCCAGCAGGTCAATAGTATCGCGGTCAATACCTATAAGGGTAAGTACATTTTCATGACCAAATCCACGGCGCGGATCGGTATTCTCTTTATCGATAAGTTGTTGGATGGTAGATATCCCATCACCGTTAACATGGGCTGGGTCGCGTAAGGCGGCGGCCACCATTTTGTTATCAATTACCAGCACACGGAAATCATATCCAGTAATAAAACGCTCAACAATAACCTTACGGGATATACTGGCAGCGTGCTCGTAGGCGGCTATCGCCGCTTCTTCGGTTTTTATATTGATAGAGATACCCCGGCCATGATTGCCATCCAAAGGTTTAAACACCAATGGGAACCCAACCTTGCGGATTGCCTCGGCCACCCCTTCAACCGACGAAATGGTAATACCTTTGGCAACGGGAATGGCCTGTTCCTGCAGCATGCGCTTGGTTTCATCTTTATTGCTGGCTATATCAACTGCTATGCTGCTGGTTCTCTCGGTCATGGTGGCACGAAAACGCACCTGGTTTTTGCCGTAGCCTAACTGTACCAATGATTGGTTGTTAAGCCTGATCCAGGGGATATCCCTGGCTATGGCCTCTTCCACTATCGACCCTGTGCTTGGTCCCAGGCGGGTATACTCCCTAATCTCGCGCATTTCCTGTATATCGGCATCCAGGTTATACTCTTCACCTTTGATTAAAGCCCTGGCAATGCGTACTGCCGATTCGGCCGCAAAAACGCCTACTTTTTCTTCTACATATGCAAACACAACGTTGTAAACACCTTTGGTTTTGGTTTCGCGGGTGCGGCCAAAGCCTGTATCCATACCCGCAAGGGTTTGAATTTCGAGGGCGATATGCTCAATAACATGGCCCATCCAGGTGCCGGCAACAACCCGCTGAAAAAAACCTCCCGGAACACCAGGCGAACAGCGGTGTTCATATAAGGATGGTAATAGCTCTTGCAGGCGTTCATAAAATCCGTCAATTTCGTTAGTGGGCTTATGCTCCATCTCCTGCAGGTCAAGCCGCATTTGTATTAATTTTTTGCGACGGATGCTCCAGATGTTCGGTCCGCGCAGTACTTGTATATTCTCGATCTTCATACGTATGTTACGAAATTTGTAAACGGCTTAATTTCTTTAAAACTATAAAACTTAATAGGGTATTTAAAATTTTTAAGGCTAAAAAGGCATTATTTGTTTATAACAGACTGTGTTTTTGATCCATTTTATCGTAATTTGTATTGTAGAATCATTTGATTAGTTAAATTAGGTTGATTTAGTGAGTGGTTATCCGGCAAAAAATTAAAATTCAGGGTAACTCACCAACTTAGTCGCCTCAATCAACTTAATCAACCAAACAATAAAGAAGCATGATTGTCCCGAAAGGAAAACTAATAATTATTGGTGGCGCAGTTGATATGGGGAGTAACGTAACCATACAGGAACACATTTTACAGCCAGATTATATTAAATTTTTTGAACAGGGCATTTTAAAGCGGATCGTTACCGAATCAGCTAAGCACGAAGGTTCGTTGGTTGAAGTTATTACTACTGCCTCCCAGATTCCAGAGTTGGTGGGCCAGGAATATATTAAGGCATTTGGGCAGCTAAATGTTACCAATGTTAATGTACTGCATATTAAAAACCGTGAAGATGCAGCTGATAAAGAATACCTTGAACGCATTCGTAAAGCAGATGTGGTAATGTTTAGTGGCGGCGACCAGCTTAGGCTGACCGCTATTTTTGGTGGCACTGAATTTTTGCAGATACTGAAACAACGTTTTAGGAATGAAGATTTTGTAATAGCCGGTACATCGGCCGGGGCGGCGGCAGCCTCAACCCACATGATCTATCGCGGACAAAGCAATGAGGCACTCATCAAAGGTGAGGTGCAAATTACCGCCGGACTTGGCTTTATTGATTCGGTTATAGTTGATACGCACTTTGTACAGCGCGGCCGTATAGGCAGGCTAATGTACGCCGTAGCAACCAATCCCGGTATTTTAGGTATTGGTTTGGGCGAGGATGCCGGTTTGCTTGTAACCGAAGGCAATATAATGGAAGCCATAGGCTCCGGGTTGATCATTTTGGTTGACGGCAGGAATATTGTAGCCACCAATATATACGATGTAGAGATAGGCTCACCGGTTTCTATCGAAAGTTTGAAAGTACATGTAATGTCTATATTTGATAAATATGACCTTACAGAACATCGGTTACTCATTAAAAAAACAGTTAAGGTAGAAGAGGGTGTTTTTATTAATGCACCGGATAACGACCTTTTAAAATAAATACGCCTACTCCTCAGTTATATAAAAATGTTATCCCGAACTTGTTTCAGGGTCTCACATGCTTAGTATAAACCTGTGAATTTACTTGCCTTGTGGGATGCCGGAATAAATTGGCATGACGAACGATATTTTTTGAATCAATTAAACAGTTCAAAATGAAGATCATCATACACGGCGGTTTTTTCAGCGAATCGCAAACCAATCTTGAAATAAAACAAGCCAAACAACAAGCTTTAAGCGATATTGTGCAAGCAGGGTATAAATACCTGCAAAACCATACCGCTCTTCAAACGGCGGTATACACAGTTTGCCTCCTGGAAGATTGTGATCTGTTTAATGCCGGTACCGGTTCGCAAATACAAAGCGATGGTAAAATACGGCTTAGCGCATCACTGATGGACGGCAAAACTCAAAAATTCTCCGGGGTGATCAATATCGAGGATGTAAAAAACCCCATTTGTATTGCCGATAAACTGATGGGCTATGATGATCGTGTTTTAAGCGGCAAAGGAGCAAAAGAGTTTGCCACCAATAATGGGGCAGCTTATTACAATCCCGAAACACCCCATCGTCGCCATGAGTACGAAAAAAAGTTAAGTGACTCCATCAGGCTGGGTACAGTAGGCTGTGTTGCGCTTGATATTTATGGCAACCTGGCGGCCGCAACATCAACCGGAGGCAAAGGTTTTGAAATTCCCGGCCGGGTGAGCGACTCGGCAACAACGGCAGGTAATTATGCAAATGCTCACGCGGGTATTTCATGTACCGGTGTTGGAGAGGATATTGTAAGCGGGTCTGTAGCTTCAAAAATTGTTACCCGGGTTACCGATGGCATGCCAATATCTGCTGCTACCGAAAAAACACTTGATGAGTTGAAGCCTTTTGACGGCTTTGCCGGGATAGTTGGAATATCAGCAGATGGTAAAATTTATCATGCTGATACACATCCATATATGGTTTGGGCGCTGCATGATGGTGATGTTGAAGTTTTTGAATAAAACCAACATAACATTATGTGCTTTTCTTCCGTTTAATTCACTTATTAATAAAGTTCAGCAATTGATTTGCCTGGCTATGATTATTGATTAGCTGGTTATTATAGTTATATTTGTTTATCTGATTAATTTATTAAACCCAGACAAAAAAAATTAAATGAGATATTGTTTACTTATTATCTTATGTTCAGTTAGCATATCAGCGTCTGCGCAATGGTGGCAAAGGCCAATAAATACCATCGGTAATGTGTTTAAAAAGCATGAGCGCTTTCCGCAGATTGCCGGGTTAAAGGATAACTCCGTAAAAAAACTGCCTGCAGCTCAAATTGCCAAACGTAAAATTGCGCCAACCATTATCGAACGTGCTCCATATGCGCTTTATCTCGAAGAAATGTCGGTAATGAAAACGGCTCAGCATAATATGCGTTTTAGGGTATACAGCGCCGCAAGCTATAACTTTAGCGACCTGGCGCAGATGTACCTGAAACAGAACCGCTTATCTGAAGCAAAATGGTATTTATTGCAAAGTCTCCAGATTTCGCGCCAGCAAAACGACGACCGGCATACCATTACTAATTTAATAGGATTAGCAACAGTAAAGGCCGGTTATGGCGACTATGTACAAGCCATGCAGGACCTTACCGAAGCCCGTGTACTTGCTACTTCGCGCGGCCTTGCTACGGATATTACCGCTATAAACAAACAGGCGCGCTACCTACAGGACAATAAATCGAACCCTAAAGCGGAGATCCGCTATGCAGAAACCGCCGATTTGGATCAGAAAAAGGTAATAAAATAAATTTTTTATGTAACAATAGCGTAAAATGCCATTGCTTGTATACTACAAGTAAAACATTATCGTATAATTGTTATTGTTATTAAGAGACAGCATTTTGACTGTCTTTTTTTTTACATTAGTGATTATATATTAGGCACAAGTATTGATGTTTTACACAACCCCCGATTTAACTAGAGTGAAAGATATGTTTAAGAAAGGATATTTATTATTGATGATGGCCGCTGCACTTGCATGCAAGGCAGCGCCATCAAAGCCCATTAAAGTAAGTACAACCGACCTGCAGCCCGATGAACAACAGGTTATAGTTTGCAAAAAAATTGCCGAGCTTATTACTAATTACAATTATAAAAAGGTTGATTTGAACGATTCTATATCCACCGTGATATTTAACCGTTATATAAAATCGCTCGACGAAAACCACAGCTATTTTTTAGCATCTGATATCAAGGATTTTGAAAAGTACAAGACCGTGCTTGACGATGATATTAAGGATGGTAACCTGAACGATGCTTTTTACATTTTTAATGTATTTCAAAAAAGATACATCGAGCATGTAAATTACTCACTGGCCCGTTTAAACAAAAGTTTTGATTTTGATAAAAAAGAAACATTTGTTTATGATCGCGATAAACTGCCATGGCCCGCTTCGCAAACCGAAATGGATGACATGTGGGGACAGCGGGTGAAATACGACTTGCTGAATTTAAAAATAGCCAGCCCCGATATGGCTAAAAATAAAGAAACATTAAAAAAACGCTACACGAATTTATTATCGCAAGCCAATAAATTATCAAACCAGGATGTTTTTCAGTATTTTATGGACGCCTTTACCGAGGCAATAGACCCGCACACCAATTACTTTAACCCATCAAACGCGGCTAATTTCAATATTGAAATGTCGCGTCAGCTGGAAGGTATCGGTGCATCGCTTTTGGTTGAAAATGAATATGTAACTATAAAATCTATAGTAGCCGGCGGCCCTGCTGATAAAAGTAAACAAATCAGTATTGACGACCGCATTGTTGGTGTAGCCCAGGGCAAAGCAGGCGAATTTCAGAATGTTGTTGGCTGGAGAGTTGAAAACGCCATTGCATTAATTCGTGGTACAAAAGGTACTGTTGTAAGGCTGGAGATATTACCTGCCGGAACAAGCGCCGGTGGTAAGCCAAAAGTTGTGGAGATGGTACGGGAAAAGATCATTTTAAAGGATCAATCAGCTAAAAAGGAGATCCGTACGTACAATAATAACGGGAAGACTGTTAAAATTGGCGTTATATCTATCCCTGCATTTTACATTGATTACAATGATTATAAAGCAGGTAACCCCAACTATAAAAGCACCACCCATGATGTTAAAATATTATTGGATAGCCTGAAACAGGAAAACATTGATGGTGTAGTGATCGACCTGCGCGAGAATGGTGGCGGTTCATTAATGGAGGCCATTGAGCTTACCGGCTTATTTGTAAAAAGTGGCCCGGTAGTGCAGGTGCGCGATACTAAAAACCAGGTTGATGTAGAGAAAGATGATGACCCGGGAATTACTTATGCTGGTCCGTTAGGTGTACTGGTTGATCGTTTCAGTGCCTCTGCGTCCGAAATTTTTTCAGGAGCTATCCAGGATTATGGTCGCGGTATCATATTGGGTACACAAACCTATGGTAAAGGTTCTGTTCAAAACGCAATTGACCTTGACAGGATCTTAGGTTCGCCAATTAAGGATAAAATTAATCAGCTGGCAAATAAAGTAGCAGCTGGCGGTAAAACAAGGGTATCAACAGGCAGCCAGAGCACTTATGGGCAGCTTAATTTAACCATAGCTAAGTTTTATCGCATTAGCGGCAGCTCAACCCAGCACAAGGGTGTAACGCCCGATATTCAGTTCCCTTCATTAATTCCTTTAGATAAATATGGTGAGGATACTGAACCGTCTGCTATGCCTTTTGATATTATTCAGAAAAGTGATTTCATCAAAGCGGGTGATTTTACTTCTGTGCTGCCTCAATTAACAAAACTGCATGATCAGCGTATGGCTACCAGCGATAGTTATAAATACATGATGGAAGATATTGCCGACTTTAAAAAGCACGAAACCGAAAACAGTGTTACCTTAAACGAGGCTGAGTTGAAAAAACAACGTGATGCTGATGAGCAAAAAGCCTTAGAGCGCAATAATCTGCGCCGCGTAGCTTTAGGTTTGCCGGCCCTTAAAAAAGGGGATAAAAAACCTAAAGATGAAGACCTGGATTTTGTAAAACGCGAAGCAGGCCAGATCATGACTGATTATATCAGTTTAGGATCGAAGTTTACAAGCATATCAACACAGTAACGCCCGCCCCTTGAAGGGGGAGTATAAAAGTATATTTTAAGCCGCCTGTTAAACGGGCGGCTTTTTTTGTTAGCCTAATAGTCATTCACTATACGGGCAAAAGCTTGTTAAGTTGGGTACCAACTATACCATGCCATTGTTATTTTTACAACCTCCGAGAGATAAGAATAAAAATTCAGATTTTGGAAATTTGTAATTACTTTGCCGGTTGAAAGCAATAAACCAGATATAAATGTTAGTTATAAATAACTTTAACGAATTTGAGGCACAAATAGGGAATGACCTTGGTGTTTCATCATGGTATAAAATTACCCAGGAGCAGATCAATAAATTTGCTGATGCCACATTAGATCATCAATGGATCCATACTGATCCTGAAAGGGCAAAAACCGAAAGCCAGTTTGGAACAACCATTGCCCACGGCTATCTCACTTTATCACTGATCCCATATTTATGGAAGGAAATTGTAAAAGTTGAAAACCTGAAAATGGAGATCAATTATGGTATTGAAAGTTTTCGTTTTGGGCAAGCTGTATTGGTTGATTCTGAGGTAAGGCTAAAAGTAAAACTCGGGGGCCTGGTAAATCTGCGCGGACCAATTAAAGCCACCATGATAACCACCCTTGAAATTAAAGATCAAAAGAAACCCGCCTTTAGCGGCGATATAGTTTTTGTTTATCACTTTAATTCTTAGAGCAAAGAGTAAGGATTTTCGGACAAAGGACTTTCGGAAAATAGGCTTTCAGAGCCCTGGATAAAAGAGGTCAAATGTCAAAGACTCATCCGGTTAACTTTATTGACTTGCAAGTCCTCCACAAAAATATAAACAGAAAAGACCGCCACTTTTGATGACGGTCTTTTCTGTTTGGATGAAATAGTTATTTAAAATCTCACGTTCCGTATTCCGGGGTAGTTACTTCGCTTTCTTCAAACTCGTAATCGGTTAATGGCGGACATGAACAGATCAGCGTTCTATCACCATAGGTATCATTTACCCGGCCTACTGATGGCCAGAATTTAAAGGCAGCTACATAAGGTAGCGGGAATGCTGCTTTCTGGCGGGTATATGGATGCTCCCACTCGTTACCGGTAATTACCGATACTGTATGAGGTGCATTTTTTAACGGGTTATCTGTCTTATCTGATATTCCGGTGGCTATATCAGCAATTTCATGACGGATAGCGATCATTGCATCACAAAAGCGATCAAGCTCATGTTTAGGCTCTGATTCTGTTGGTTCAACCATAACCGTACCCGCAACCGGGAATGATACAGTTGGCGCGTGGAAGCCATAATCCATCAGGCGTTTGGCAATGTCTGTAACCTCGATACCGAGTGATTTAAATGAGCGGCAATCCAATATCATTTCGTGGGCACAGCGGCCATTGGCGCCCGTGTATAATACCGGGAAATGATCCTGCAACCTTGTTTTAATATAATTGGCGTTCAGTATAGCGTAACGTGTAGCATTGGTCAGTCCATCGCCGCCCATCATAGCTATATAAGCATGAGAAATAATGAGGATAGAAGCCGAGCCCCAGGGAGCTGCAGATACCGCGTGGATTGATTTACCCCTTTCAATATCAACCACAGCATGCCCAGGTAAATAAGGAACCAGGTGCTTAGCCACGCCAATAGGGCCCATACCCGGACCACCGCCGCCATGCGGAATGCAAAAGGTTTTATGCAGGTTTAAGTGGCAAACATCGGCGCCTATATTAGCAGGGCTGGTTAAGCCTACCTGGGCATTCATGTTGGCGCCATCCATATAAACCTGGCCGCCATTCTGATGAATAATATCACAGATCTCGATGATCGACTCTTCAAATACGCCGTGAGTTGATGGATAGGTAACCATTAAGCACGATAGCTCGTTTTTATATTGCTCTGCTTTGGCGCGCATATCGGCAACATCAATGTTGCCATTGTCATCGCACTTAACAACCACAATCTTCATACCGGCCATAGCTGCTGATGCAGGGTTGGTGCCGTGTGCAGATGATGGGATTAAAGCGATATTACGATGGGTATCTCCCCTGTCATGATGATAGGCGCGGATAACCATTAAGCCCGCATATTCACCCTGCGCGCCTGCATTTGGCTGTAAGCTCATTGCTGCAAAGCCGGTGATCTCGCTCAGCCAGTTGTTGATCTCATCAAACAGTTGCATGTAGCCACCCACCTGGTCGGTAGGTGCAAACGGGTGAATTTTGCTGAAATGATTCCAGGTAACCGGTACCATTTCGGTTGTCGCGTTCAGCTTCATGGTGCATGAACCTAAGGCGATCATAGAATGGCAAAGCGAAAGATCTTTTGCTTCCAGCGATTTGATGTAACGCAGCATTTCATGCTCCGAATGATGCGTATTGAACAGGCCATGCGTTAAATAAGCAGATGTGCGCTGCAATACAGCAGGGATAACAGTTTGCAGATCGGCTTTCAGTTCATCAAAATTCACATCGTGAATGGTTTTGCCTATTACTTTTGCAAAAAACCTTACGATAGTTTTAATATCCTCGGGCGATGTAGTTTCGTCAACAGAAATGGTAACAACCGTACCTTCATAGTTCAGGTTCATTTCGTTGTTTAATGCCTCTGAATGGATAGGGCCGGCCAAATGAGCAACATCAAACTTCAAAGTATCAAAATACGATTCGTTTAGCTGTTTATAACCTAATTCACCAAGGGCCTTGGCCAATAGTACAGTTAGCCCGTGGATTCTTTCGGCAATTAGTTTAACACCTTGCGGGCCATGGTACACGGCATACATACCGGCCATAATAGCCAGTAATGCCTGCGCGGTACAAATATTTGAAGTGGCTTTATCCCTGCGGATGTGCTGCTCGCGGGTTTGCAGGGCCATGCGCAAAGCATAGTTACCGGCACTATCAATAGTTACACCAATGATGCGGCCTGGGATTGATCGTTTATATTCTTCTTTCGTAGCAAAAAACGCAGCATGCGGTCCGCCGAAGCCCATGGGTACACCAAAGCGCTGGGTTGAACCAACTACGATATCAGCCCCCCACTCGCCCGGAGGGGTTAACAGTACCAGGCTCATGATATCGGCAACAACGGTTAGTTTAATGCCTTTTTCGTGTCCTTTGGCAGCAAAATCAGTATAATTATATACGGACCCCTTACCTGCCGGGTACTGTACAATGGCGCCAAACATGTTGTCGGTTAATTCAACAGTGCGATGATCGCCTATTTGCAGCTCGATACCATATGGTTCGGAGCGTGTTTTTAAAATATCGATGGTTTGCGGAAACAGTTCTTCGGATACGAAGAAAACATTGGCACTGCTGTTTTTACGCAGGCTATATTGCATAAACATAGCCTCGGCAGCGGCGGTACCTTCGTCCAGTAAGGATGCATTGGCAATTTCCATACCGGTTAAATCAATAACCATGGTTTGAAAGTTGAGCAAGGCTTGCAAACGGCCCTGCGCAATTTCGGCCTGGTACGGTGTATATTGGGTATACCAGCCTGGGTTTTCCAGTATATTACGCTGAATAACACCTGGTACAATTACATCATAATAACCCTTGCCGATGAACGACTTAAATACCTTGTTTTTTAATGATGTTTGCTTAAGTGTAGTAAGGTAATCAAACTCACTTTTCGCAGGCGGCAAATTGAGTGGTTTTTTAAGCCTGATCCTGTCAGGAATGGTTTGTGCTATCAATTCATCCAGTGAACTAACACCGATGGTTTTTAACATTTTTGCCGTATCGGCCTCATTTGGAGCTATGTGTCTCGATTGAAATCTCTCCTGGTAATCTGCGTTCAGCTTCATGAAGTGGTCGTCCCCTTAAATTTACCGCAAAGGTACAATTTTACAATATGAGTAACAATTGCGTAATATCAAGTTGACAAAGCATTTACACAGAAAATTTATATCTTTAACAGGCTAAACTTTATCATGTTTGTTAAGAATTTTTTACTATCGCTTGTCTTTTTGTTTTTATTTAGCAGCATTTCCTTTTCTGCTGTCATTATTGTATCCAGTAACGCCGATACCGGGCCTGGTACCCTTCGTGAGGCACTCACTATAGCAGCCGGGAATGGCACTACAACCGCCGATGTCATTCAGTTCAATTTACCGGGTAGCTTAGTGTCCGATCGTATCATCAGGTTAAAAAGCCAGTTGCCCTTTATAACTTCCAACGTAACTATTGATGGTACTACGCAACCGGGCATAGCATTTGGTGTATCAGATGCCAGGGTGATTATTGAGCCGGAAACTTCTCCTGTTTATTTTAATGCTTTAAATATAAATGGTGAGGTTAACACCGGGGGTACGCCTGCAAAACAAATTGCAATATATGGGTTATACATTCGCAATTTTGCTAAAATTACCAGCTTAGCAAATGTAGATATTAACCAGGGATCGGGGTTAATGATCCAGGGCGATGCAAGCGGGATTATTATAGGCGCACCGGGCAAAGGAAATGTTTTTTGCGGCAATATTAATGGTATCTATAATATCTCGTATTACTATTCTGCAGGTATTTCAGATATCCAGATACAAAGTAATATTATCGGGCTGCTTGATGATGGTTTTACTGCTGCCAGCAATTATACAGGTATTAATATTACCCTGGATAAAGATGGGCTTATAGGCGGGGCAGATGCCAATATGGGCAATGTTATAACTGCAAATGTAACAGGTATTAATATTTCCCGTAACAATAATTTTGGTTTGCCAAACTCATTAACCATACAAAATAATAAAATTGGTACCGATTATACAGGCAAAGTTGATTTTAAAAACATCCCTCTCCTGCAGCAAAGCGCCTTTATTAAGGCCTATGGCATTAATGTTAACGCTTCAAATACAACGGTAAACATCGTATCTAATCTTATATCGGGGCAGCGTTATTGCGGTATTTATATTGAGAACTCCTCCTTTAAAATAACAGCAAATAAAATTGGTACCGATATTACCGGAACAAAAGACCTGGGAAATGGCGAGGGTATCCACGCGGGTACAAGTTCATCCGGAACCATTGGTGGTACGGCCGGTGCTGATAAAAATTATATAGGCTTTAACAATTATGGTATCGAGGCTTTAAACAGTTCGCATACGCTCATTACGCGCAACAGCATTTTTTGTAATAGCGATTATGGCATAAGTGCTTTAAGTAATTATTACCAGGTGCCATTTGTACAGGTACTTAATTTTAGCGGGACGGCAGCTTCTGGTATTGCCACGCCCAATTGCAGCATCGAGCTGTTTTTGTCTGATGATTGTGGCAATATTTGCCAGGGAAAAACCTATATAGCCACTGTACAGTCAAACGGAGGCGGCCTATGGAGCTACTCGGGAAATCTTAGCAAGGCGGTTATAGCTACCGCCACCGATGCCAGTAATAACACATCGCCCTTTTCATCGTTGGTGATACAGGATAATGACGCGGTTGTTAAAAATTATACCTGTGCATACCAGGGCAGCGTAACCATACAGCAAAACCGTACCGGACTTTTATTTCACTGGGATAAAAAAGAAACAAATGGAAGATTAACACCTATCGGCGACAATCAGAATATTAATAATCTGCTACCAGGTACCTACCAGTTAACTGTTCAATATCCCGGCGGATGCCAAAAGATAACGCAACTATTTGAGATAAAAGATCTAAGGATTAAAATACAGAACGTTGTTAAACCTACACCCGATTGCCGCCAAAAACTTTTCCCATTTGATGTGAATTTTACAGGCGGTACCGGTAATGTAACTTTTGCCTGGAAGGATAAAAACGGCCAGATCAAGTCGACCGACAAAGCTGCGTATTTGCCCGAAGGCACTTATACAGTAACCATTTATGACGAGGCCGGCTGTGCGGTTACCTCAGCCCCGGCTATAACTATTAAGGCAAAGCCCGGACCCGATTATGATCTTTCGACCATAATTACTAAACCCGCCCGGTGCGGCGTAGCCGACGGCGGCATAAGCAACATTACAACATACGTAGGCATTGGCACTTTAACTTACAAATGGACAGATGAAAACGGGAAAGTAGTTAGTGCTTCGAAAGATCTGAAAGGTGTTAAAGGAGGTTATTACACGCTAACCTTATATGATCAAAGCGAATGCAGCCCATATTCAACACCTGCATTATACATTCCGGAAACTAATTCGGTAAATATTGGCGATGGCTACTTAACACCGGCCAAATGTGGTAATAATGATGGATCGATAACAGGAGTATATGTTCAAAATGCAAACCAGTTTCAATGGTACGATCCGCAGGGAAATCCTATCCCCACCGATCAGACCAATTTAAATATCTATAACCTTACCGACGGCAATTACCACCTCAACGCTTTAAATACGGTTACCCAATGCAGTAACGACAAATATTTTGCTGTTAACAGGTTGATTCCGCAGGTATTTACTATAAAATCCCTCGTGGCTACCCCAACTACCTGCGGCCTTGATAACGGAGCTATTGACCTTACATTTGATGGCACAATAAAACCCAGTTCTTACCAATGGTTAAAATCCGATGGGTCGTTAGCCGGTTATACCCCCAGTATTAACAATTTGGCGGCAGGGCTTTATACATTAAATGTAACCGATATAAATGGCTGCCCATCTGTATTGATCGCTAATTATGAGATAAAAGCAACCCCATTGCTGCAATTTGCAGCTACAAACAATCCCTCTGTGACCGCAGATCAGTGCAATCAGTTATTGGGCAGCATTACCGGCATTGAACTAACCGGAGGCGTGCCACCGTATAAATACGCCTGGACAAATATGGATAATAATGCCAATGCCGGGTTTGATAAAGACCTGAAAAATGTTGGCAAGGGTAATTATTCGCTGGTGGTTACCGATAATACCTCCTGCGCCATCCCGCTTACAATTCAACGGAATGTTGATAATAACGAATTTGCACCCGATCAGCCCATAATTAACAATCAAAGGATCTGCGATCCGGAAACTGTTGCTATCAATGTACTAAATCCGGTTAACGGCACTTATAAATTGTATGCCGATGCAACATCGCTACAACCACTATACACCAACCTTACGGGAAAATTCAGTCTGCCGGTTGCAGAAACCAGCGATTTTTATATTTCATATAGTATTGGCACATGTGAAAGTAACCGAACCCAAACGCATATCGAGGTGGTGCATGTAGACGTTAAAAGACCCAACACATTTACACCCAATGGAGATGGCACAAATGATTACTGGAAAATTGAAGGTCTCGAAAAATTCCCCGGTTCGTTGGTGCAGGTGTTTAGCCGTTATGGGCAAAAAGTATTTGAATCTAAAGATTATTCAACCCCATTCACCGGAAGTTTTAACGGAAAGCCGGTGGCCGAGGGAGTTTATTATTATATAATAAATTTAAACACACCATGCAGCCTGCTTTCGGGCAGCTTAACCATTATCAGGTAATGTTGATTGATCTTTAGCGATGGGTTACAGGTTATTTTTAATTCTTTTATTACTTGTATTACTTTCGGATACTTCTATTGCCGCGGTGTTTGTGATAACCAGCAATGCCGATAGCGGCCCAGGCACTTTGCGCGAGGCTTTAACAAAAGCTGCTGCCAATGGCAGTGCAGAGAAGGATTATATTAATTTTAATTTGCCGGATTTGAGTGAGGCTGGGAGGACGATAACAATTGAGAGTCAACTGCCAGGGGTGTCGTCAAATATAGCAATTGACGGCAGTACCCAACCAGGAAATAAGTTTGGGCCAAGCGATGCCAAAATTGCCATAACGGCAAATATTTACGCTTTTGCAAACAAAATATTGTCTGGCACCTATGCTTTTTATATTTATGAAGTTAGTGATGTAGAGCTTTACGGGCTTTTTATAACTAAGTTTTATGGCCTAAGCGCGGTAGGATCATCAGATATGGCCGTAAATATTCTTAATTCAAAAAATATACGAATAGGAGCAGCCGGAAAAGGTAATTGGATAAATAGCTGTGGTTACTATATAGTAGTTAACAGCTACAATAACCTAACGCCGTATACTGAAAGCTCAGATATCAATATACAAGCAAATTATTTAGGCTACGACATTACTCCGACGTCTTTTGCGACTGAGGGTGTTAACATACGGGCAACAAATGTTGTTATAGGGGGCGATCTCGCAGTTAATGGGAACCACATAGCTACGCCTTTAGCTACCAATGGAGATCACATTAAAATCTCTCATAATACAATAGGGATAGATGGCAACGGTGATGAATCAAAATACTTTTTGCCCCAATTGGAATGCGATAATGGGAACGATTTGGAGGTGAGCTATAATACATCGGTTTTGCTGAGGTTAAACCTCCAAAAGATTACAAACTTTAATGTGTACGCCAATCTTGATATGTCAACATATCCAAAGTTCTCTTTAACTTCGATAGGTATGTTTCAATGTACAAACGGGATTATTGGATCAGAAGATGAAAGCTTGCAAAACCGGTTTGTAACAAACACTGGCATTACCAATTATACCGATGTAACCATAGCGAATGTATCATCAAAAAATATTCAAGTATTAAAAAACGAAATTATTTGCGCCCAACGGGCTTATTTAATTCATTTGGAAACAGGTGACAATATTAGCATACCTAACATAAAGGTATTAATAAACAATCCTAATGAATATTCGGGCACCGCCTCACCATTGTCTGATATATATGTATATTATGACGACTCGGATTGCCCTGTTTGCAGCCCTCTTAAATTCTATACAAAAATTAAGACCGATCCCTCTGGTGCATGGAAGATAACCGGAAACTTTGCCGGTAAAAAATGGGTATCCAGCGCATTGCTTTTACAAAACTCTTCAGAGTTTACGCAGCCCCTTTTCGATAATCAGAGCACTTATTATAAAAAAAGCAATCCCTCTTGCGGCAAGCAAAATGGGGCTATCGAATTGTTGGAATCAGGCTATAAAAATATTTTGAACTTTACGTGGTACAATTCAAAAAATGAGAAGATTGGCGAAGGGCCTATCTTAAAAGACATAGGCCCGGGAACGTACTACGTTAACGGTTATAATGGCGGGTGTTTTACGCGTAGCGAGGATATTTATTTGGCAGACATTAGCCCAACAATAGCTGATGTGGATATAAAAAAGACAAATCCTGTATGTGGTAATGACGGTGGTATAACAGGTTTGGTACTTATACCTGGATCAAATAACCAGCTGGCTTTAAGTTGGGTAGATGAAAAAAATAAACAGGTAGGAAATCAGCTGGAAATACATGGTCTGAACGCAGGCGTTTATACGTTAATAGTCACCGATCAGGTTACGGGTTGTGATGCTAAATATGGCCCTATTGTATTAAAAAGCACCGGAGGCTTAATCATTAACGATGACGCACCCAAAGTACAAAGCACCAATTGCGATCAATCGAATGGCTCAATTAAAAACATCATTGTTTCAGGCGGTACGGGTACCCGGCACTTTACCTGGAAAAACAACCAGCAACAAGAAGTATCCTACACCCAGGATTTAACAAGCCAGCCCGCCGGCAAATACACACTGCAGGTAACCGATGATAGCCAATGCGCGCCCGTTTTTAGCAAGTCCATGGAGATATTGGAAGTTAACGGCATAACCATTATGGAGTCGCCCACGCCTGCAACACCGGCCAGTTGTGGTAAAGCTAACGGCTCGGTAACCGGCGTTACAGCAAGAGGTGGAACTAAATATGAATGGCGCGATGCCAATGGTAATTTATCAGGTGGCGGCCTTGATTTAAAAAATGTCCCTGCCGGGGCTTACCAGCTCACCGTTTCAAATGATTATTGTCAGAAGCAATCGCAGGTTTACCATGTTTTGGAGGCTCCCGGCACGGTTTATCCATCAACTTATACTATAAAAAACACGCAGGCCTGTTATGCCAACGCCAACGGATCATTATCGTTAACTGCCGATGCCCTGGTAAAATCGTACGGATGGGAAAATGACAAACAGCAAAACGTTGGTACAAACACCGATGCTTTAAATTTGCCCCCGGGCAGTTATAAGCTTTACTTAACCGACCAAAACGGCTGCAAGAGTTATTACAATACCTACCAGGTAACAGAATTGCCCCAATTTAAGATAGTTGATTACGGGCAAAAAGCAGATGATCGGTGCGGCTTAAAAACGGGTTCTGTAAAAGGTGTAATCATAACAGGTGGTTTACCCCCTTATACTTATAAATGGATAAATGATGCAGGCCAGCCAATTGGCAATACCAATAGCATAGAAAACCTTGCGGCGGGCAATTACAAGTTAAGTGTGCTTGATGCCCGTTGCGGCGATGTGGAAATCAATTTTAATATCGCGCTTATCTCAACTGATGTTGGGCCGCCGTCCTTATCAGATACCCAGGTATGTACGCCCGGGGATGCTTTCCTTTTTGTAAATGATGTGGCTCCGGGCTTTACATACCGTTTATATGATATGGCAGATAGCGCCACCCCGTTAGATGAACAGGCAAATGGACGGTTTAAAATTTCAGCAACATCAAACCGGAGCTTTTTTGTAAGCAGGGTTAGCGGTAGCTGCGAAGGTGCACGTGTTGAAGTAAAGGTAAGCGTAGGTTTATCCCCACTCAACATCGCCAACACCTTTACCCCCAACGGCGATGGTCATAATGATTACTGGAAGATTAACGGCATCGAAAATTACCCACAGGCGTTGGTTCAGGTATTTAACCGTAACGGGCAAAAGCTATTTGAATCAAGGGGGTATGCAACACCTTTTAACGGTACTTACAACGGCAAAGCTTTACCTGAGGGCACTTACTATTATATTATCAACCTCAATAAAAACTGCAACCTGCTATCGGGAAGCTTAACTATTTTGAGGTAAGGTGATATTGGGTGCTAAGGTTGGAAGCAAAGACTTCGGACTAACGACTTACTGCTAATTGCCTTAAATACATTTGTATGGTATTTTCCAGCCCGTAATATAAGGCATCACTGATGAGCGCGTGGCCGATGCTCACCTCGTCCAAAGCAGGAATGTTTTCTGCAAAGTATTTCAGGTTATGTAAATCAAGATCGTGGCCTGCATTAATGCCAAGCCCCGCATCGTGCGCTATTTTAGCGGCTTCAATATATGGAGCTATTGCCAGCTCCTTGCCCTGATGATAATGCGTGGCATAGGCTTCCGTGTATAGTTCAATGCGATCTGTCCCTGTTTTGGCGGCACCTTCAACCATTTGGGCAATGGGGTCAACAAATATTGATACCCGGATCCCGGCATCCTTAAAAACGGCTATCATATCCCTTAGGTAATGATAATTGGTAATGGTGTCCCAGCCATGGTTTGAGGTGATCTGGCCCAGCACATCGGGTACCAAAGTAACCTGCTCGGGTTTGTTGGCCAGTACCAGGTCTATAAATTTTTGCTCCTGGCAGTTGCCTTCAATATTAAATTCGGTAGTAACTATTTTCTTCAAGTCAAAAACATCCTGGTAGCGGATATGCCTTTCGTCGGGCCGCGGGTGCACGGTTATACCTTGCGCGCCAAAACGTTCACAATCTTTGGCAACCTGTACCAGGTCGGGGTTATTACCACCGCGCGAGTTACGCAGGGTGGCTATTTTATTGATGTTGACAGATAGACGGGCCATTGTTCTTACTTAATTTACAGGGCAAATATCACTATTTACCTTACTAACATCTAAAACAATTTTATGATTGATTTATTTGCAATAATCAGGAAGCTATTTAAATCTTCTTCAATTGTATCTTTGCGGTTATGGAAACCATCACCTGGCATGATTTTGAGCAAGTAGAGTTGAGGGTAGGCACTATACTGGAGGCCGCCGATTTCCCCCAGGCACGTAAACCCGCGTACAAGGTAAGGGTTGATTTTGGAGAGTTTGGCACCAAATGGTCAAGCGCGCAGATCACCAAACATTATACTAAAGAAGAATTAGTAGGCATGCAGATTGTTGGAGTAATCAATTTTCCTAAAAAGCAGATCGGCAATTTTATGTCGGAGTTCCTGGTTACCGGTTTTGCCGATAACAACGGCGATATAGTTTTAGCTGCAGTTGATAAACCCGTGCCAAATGGCAGTAAACTGATTTAAATGAGATATATAAACTTTGAGGAGGAGCCAGCCATTTCTCCTGATGATTTTTTTATGGGCGAAGCTTTAAAAGAAGCCCGCTACGCCCAGGAAGAGGACGAGATCCCCATTGGAGCTATAGTAACTTATGGCGGCAAGATCATCGGCCGGGGGCATAACCTTACCGAACGACTGACTGATGTATCTGCTCATGCAGAAATGCAGGCCCTTACAGCTGCGGCCAACTCCATGGGGGGTAAGTACCTGCAGGGCTGTACACTATACGTAACCATGGAACCCTGTGTAATGTGCGCCGGTGCATCCTACTGGTTCCAGGTGAGCCGGATAGTTTTTGGCGCTTATGATACCAAGCTGGGTTTCGGCCGGCTTAATCAAAAAATAACCCACCCCAAAACAGTTATCACCGGGGGCATCCGTGAAAATGAGTGCGCCGAACTGGTAAAGAACTTTTTTAAGGCGAAGAGGAAGCAGGGTGGGCAGTAATCAGTAGTCAATGGTCAAAATAACCTTACCCGTCGTTACGATGGAGTATGGACCATCGACTATGGACTTAAAGAAACATGACAATAATTTAGAACAAAAAGTAAAATCTACTCTTATATTTGTTTCATCACAATCATTAAACTTTAAAATTGTAATTATGGCATTTACACTACCGGCGTTATCCTACGCTACCGATGCATTGGAACCGCACATTGATAAACTTACCATGGAAATTCACCATGGCAAACATCACCAGGCTTACGTTACTAATTTAAATAAGGCCCTTGAAGGTAAACCCGAAGCCGATAGCAGCATCGAGGATATCATCAAAAACATCTCAAAATTTCCGCCTGCAGTACGCAATAATGGTGGTGGTCATTTTAACCATACTATGTTCTGGACTTTGCTTTCTCCAAACGGCGGCGGCGAGCCTACAGGTGCTTTAGCGGCTGCTATTACCAGCACTTTTGGTTCAATTGCCGATCTTAAATCAAAAGTTAACGAAGCCGGTGCAACCCGTTTCGGTTCGGGCTGGGCATGGTTAATTGTTACTGCTGATAAAAAGCTGGTTGTATCATCTACCCCTAACCAGGACAATCCATTGATGGATATTGCCGAAGTAAAAGGAACTCCTATATTAGGGATTGATGTTTGGGAACATGCTTATTACCTGAAATATCAAAACCGTCGTCCTGATTATTTAGCAGGCATCTGGAGTGTGATCAACTGGGCGCACGTTGCCGAACTTTACGCCAAAGCAATCGCTTAATTTAAATTAAGCTTATAAATTTGAAGCGGCAGAATTTAAACCATTCTGCCGCTTTTTTGTAGAACATGACCGAGGATATCTTAAAATTAAAGGTTGAACAAATTAAATGGGAAACACCGGATACGGCTACGTTTTACCTGTGCAATATATCGGGTGAGGCTGTTGCCTACAAAGCCGGGCAGTTTCTTACTTTAATATTTAACCACCGGAGCGAAGAGATCCGCCGGTCATATTCCCTAAGCTCATCGCCGGATGAGCCAAGACTGTCCATCACCATAAAGCGGATCACCAACGGCGAGATCTCCCGCTTTATGCTTGCCAAAATGAAGGTGGGCGACGTATTAAATGCCTTAGCCCCGGCTGGCCGGTTCATAATAAATAGCTATGAGCAGGAGAAAGATATTTTACTGTTTGCAGGAGGCAGTGGCATCACGCCCATATTTTCGCAGGTAAAATATGTATTGAACCGCCCCGGTAAAAGCAAGCTTACACTTATTTACAGTAACCAGGATGCCAGCTCTATTTTATTTAAAGAGGAGTTAAGCCAACTGGCTGCACAACACCCCGAAAGATTCCGGATCATTACGTTTTTGAGTAGCGAGGCCAATCGTTTGAATGCCGATAAGGTTGAAGAACTTGCCCGCCAACTAACTCCTGCTGGTTTATACAAAGCAGCATTCTACCTCTGCGGGCCGTTCCCCTACATGCGCATGATCCGTTTCGCGCTGGTGTATATGGGTATCGAGCCTAAACAGATTCGCCGGGAGAATTTTGTTTTAGAGACCGTTGCCGTAACCGGTACAGCCATTAACTTCCCGCCGCGTAATATCAGGATTAAATTCAAGGGCGAACTGCACAACCTTGTGGTGGGCGAAAACCAATCTATCCTGCAGGCCGCCCTGCAAAACAACGTACCTTTACCCTACAGTTGCCGCAACGGAGTATGCTCCACCTGCACCGCCAAATGCAGCGGGGGCAAGGTAGAAATGATTAAAAACGACGTGCTTACCGAGGCAGATATGGCCGAGGGCTGGATTCTTACCTGTACCGGCCACCCGGTGAGCGATGATGTAGTGATTGAATTTGGAGCGTAGGTGTTATGCCTGGGTTTGAATGTGCAGGAAAGGGAAATTGAACGTCTAAATATTCTTATTCAGCCGCTGATCGGTGTTATCAGGCCGACCGGGAATTCAAAATTCAACAGTAAAGTATTTGGACAGGTATCGGAGACAGATTGCCTTTATGCGATTCTCAGGGGGGCGTACCCCTGCTGGTAGAAGCAGGGTCAGGCTTTCTGTTCATACGCCTTCAAGGCATTAGGCGCGAGGCCTGTATCCACGCCAATCCTTTACGCAACATTTGGGTGCAAAAAAAAACCGAATGAAAACTAACATCCGGGATTTGCATATTCAATACTTAGCATGCGGGCCACAAGGCTGGAGCCTTAAGACGGCGAAGGGGTACGCGCGGTACGCTCGCACCAGCACAGGAACTACTTGACATTAATTTCCGGAACCGGGTATGCTGCCAGTTTGTTTATGATTTCTGGTCGGTATTTCTTTAACTTCTTTAAGAAAATATTTGTTTCATTTGCGTATGCCCGGCGGCTTACGCCAAAGAGTAATACCCCCTTGTGGCCATTCTTATCTATATAAGATTTATAATGGTAAGCATTCCATTCTGTAATATCAATACGGTCATCATTGCCTTCACCCATAACAAAATCGAGAATATATTCTCCTGTTTGCTGATTTTTTACTACTTCATAATTGCATATCTTGTCCGTCTGCTTTCGTTCTAAAAGACTCTTTATTTGTGTGCCGACAACATCCTTAACCGTTAATTCAGTAATCAGAAAATCAATAATCATCATGTCGTTGTAATGCTCAGCATTTTGACCATTGGCCACGTACTCTTGTTTATAATAAAAATCATTGGGGTGCGTACTCCAGGAAAGTTTATAGCTAAGCTGGTTAAATGTCAGTTCTGTTGGGATGCCATAATAATTTATGGTATCCTTATCCTGTTGATAATCTGCCTTTAAAACAAATAGAACGGGCAGTAAATACGTAACAATAAAAAATTTGTACATTTCAATTGATATAAGTATGTTAATATTTTTCTAAATACGCTTTGGAATAGTTATCAAAGTCTTCTTCTGGTATTTTTGTTGCTCTATAATCCATTCCTTTTCAGGAAGTCAACAATTTGCATTTTCTTTTTATATTCTGCTGAACCCAATTCAAAATGCCAATATCGCATACCATCCGTAATATATTTATTTTGGCCATCTATGGTCTTATAAAGCACTTTCTTGAATCCGGCTCCTTTATTTATCAAATAAAGGACGATCTCCGGACGTCTGTATATACCAGCTGCGTCAACTGCAAATTCTAACGGACTACTCCCGTACTCATTTACAGTATCCACTTTTGCCCCTGCATCAACTAATAATTTCATATAGTTCAGATCACCTTTTTCACAGGCAATCATCAAAGGCGAATGCCTTGTCTTCCTCAGTCCGTTTTGCGTCGCATTGGGGTCGCCACCATATTTCAATAACAATTTCAGAAACCTTGGGTCTGAACCAGAAACCGGATTTTCTAACTTTGCAGCCTCCATTAACGGAGAATCACCGTAGGTCGAGTCCTGTAAATTGGGATCGGCGCCTAATTCAAGAAGAGTTTTGGCCGAAGGGTAATTCATATTTAATACCGCAAGCATGAGCAATGTCTTGCCTAAACGCGGTTCCCTGAAATTAATAAGATCTTTTTTTCTTTGTATCTCCTCTTTTATTTTGACCGTATCACCATCCTGCACCGCCTTGGCAAGTTCCCAGGCAGGTGTTTCCTGAAAAAGGCGGTAATCAACACCTAACAGTGTGCTTTTATCAACCGGTGAATCGCGACTGGTACATCCAACAACAAGCAATATAAGCCCCAAAATACATAAATTCATTTTTTTATTCATAATGCCAATAATGATCGAAACTGTCGATGAAATTTTTTATACTGTGCCCATTGTAAACGCCACTCCATGTTACAGGAGTGAAAAATACCTTTTTTCCTTGAGCCCGATTGAGTAATGGCTGAATGGATTGAAATTTATCCAGGGGATCAGTCCTCATGATGTATGCATCAACATGAGAGTTCCAGTCAAACTTTAATGCTTTCATTCCACCAAACTTTAGTATTGTAGCATATGACAGTCCAGCGGCATTAAAGGTCATTGCGTGGAGACCTGTTACCATGGCATTAACTGCAGCCATTCCTCCTCCAAGAGAATGCCCGGTAAAACTCAACTTATTTCCCAGTTTTTTTTGTAACACTCTTGCATTCGCAACTGATTGATCATATTGTTTAGCTACCGCGGCTTGCTGTTCAACGTTGGCGAGCCAATCTTTCCAGCTCCCCTTGGCTGGTGCACCAGCGGATGGAGTTTTATAACGATGGCAAGGGCCTTACCGGTTACGAAGGCACCATGGCCGGTTTTAAAGGCATTTTTGAAAACAAGCAGGCCGCCGACCTGCGCCGCGACCTGCTGCCCGAAAGCCTGGAAGTATACCCGATGCCCGGCTTTGGCGCTATTGAAATGGGAACCCACCGCTTTACCCATACCGAAAACGGCCAGCCGGTAATAGGTATCATGAAATTTGTACACATATGGCAATATAAAAATGGCCAATGGAAAGTAACACGGGTAGTAAGCGTTGGGCATTAATAGGCTGGTGTTGGGCTGCCAGTACCGGCCCGCATTCTGGCCATAAAGCTTTATTTGGCGTATCCCCCGCTGGTAGAAGCGGGGGCCAGGCTATCCACTCATACTGCGCGAGGCATTAGCCACTTTGGCCGGTATCCGTTTCTATCCTTTACGCAACATTTGGGTACAAAAAAATCCCGAATGAAATTAACATCCGGGATTTGCAAATTCAATACCTTGCATGGCGTTCACCTGTCAGTGGGGTACGCGCGACACGCGTGCACCAGCGGAAGGGAGGGAAAAATTTCAATTTGTTACTCTGACCGAATTCAAAATCGCTGCAGCCTGCTTCTCTTTATCTACTTTCAGCAAGCTCGGGAAAGCATAGTCGGCTATCAACAATTTGCCAGAAATAGTGGTAACAAACACATAATTATAAACCAACGCTTTAGAAGTGTTCAATGTTTCAAACTTCATTAGAAAAAATAGTTTGTGATTTATTAGAATGAAATTGCTGCCAATAAAATCATGAACGGAATTTTTATAATTTCTTTCGAAATAGGTCTTTATTTGGGGCAAATCCTTATCCTGTGCCGGGGTCGACCCATAGTTTATGGAAAATTTGGTCAGATCATTCTTATTTTCATAAACATAACTTGGCCTTTGACTTTGGATCGGATACTCTGCAACTAATTCATCCTCACTTATCGGCTTCAAATTAACTGGTAATGAAAGTATTAATTTACCAGAAATTAATTTTAAAACATTATTATCCCGCTTCTCAATTTGTGGCTGAAATGAAAGTGAAAAAAATAAAAATAAAAGACCTATCAATCTCATGTTAATAAAAATTAAGAACCTATTATGTTAAGTCAACAATCTTTGTAACTCTCCGTCGAGTTCTTTAGCAAATAAACCAGATATTATGTATACAAATCCGTTTTCGTTAGTTAATTGCCAAACCGGAATATTCAAATCATAAACAGCCTTTACGGGATATGAAATTTTTCTGTGGCTAAAATGACCGACTTTAAATTTCAATTCTACCGATGGTTTATTAATCCAAAATAATACTTTAAAAGGAGTTGTTTTAATCATTATTTCATTATCAATAATGCTAACCTCCGTTGCTGTTCTGCTTATGGTTAACCCTGTTGAAACCGATTTTGAACGGTCAATCCATGCTATTATAATTACCAAGAAGATTTGGGCAATAATATAAGCAGAATCAACAATTTTATCTAACGCATAATACAACAGGATGGAAAACACTATTATAATTAATAAATTGATAAAAAAATTCTTAATTAAGTTATTTTTTACTGGGTTTATTAAATAATACAAACTATCTGACGCATCAAAATTCACTGACATGATTAATGTGGGTTAACAAAATAATTATAATAATACCCTAATGTGTAAGAATCCGAAAATGCGCCTGCAACTGCAGAGGTCGCGTCTACCGCAGGCGAAGACCAATTCGTATGAGTCAAAGCCATGGTAGCTGCATCATTTGCTATACCGAATGCAGTTTGAAAGCGACCTGCCTTATTTGCATCGACATGCCCAAAATCATTATCTATTATTTTTCCAACTAACGCTCCCATATTGCTTGGAGTAACATCTGAGTCATTTTTACGACCGGAAAGATACCCATATAATCTCATTCCGTTAAGAATGGCCCTGGTACCTCCATCACCAACCGCAAAAATTCCAACGCCAGATTCTATAGTCAACGCGCCGACAGCGACTTCGGCAATCCCTCCTACCATTCCAAAAAAAGCATTAGTTGCTCCGCCCCAATCAATGGATTCGCGCTGTTGATCGTCTGCGTTTCTTCCTAATAAAGAATTTGCATCCTGATCCGTCAAATTTACATATTTATCGTAAGTATTGGGTGCATTTACCGGATCACTTGCGTAACCTAACCGATATTGGTCCTTAGACGCACCTGATACGTTGGCAGTTGAAATAATTTTACCATTTACAATAGTATAAATACGATAGTTTGCCGTTAATGCCTTAAACGCCGCTTTAGCGTCATTTCCATAAAATGTTGTTCCATAACGTTGCCCCAGCTCCAATAAAGCGATCGTGCTACCGTTGCGCGCTTCGGTAATAAGCTGGTTGTATGCCGAAAAGTCGGATGGGCCTCCTGCGCCCCCACTACCGCCGCCACCTAAATCTCCTTCATATGCGTCTCTGAATGGGTCAAGTCCCCCGCCCGCCTGTTGATAATCTCCAAGTGGATCATTATAAACAATAGGATTATTTTGACCGTATTGGTATATAGTTAAGCTTTCCGACAACTCCGCCTTAGGATCCACCCCAATAAATCGCCCTAATGCCGCATCATAGTTGCGGTAAAATGTTTGATAATAATCGGGTAAGTTGCCGTAATCCTTCTGCCATTCGCTTCCACCATTGTAAAGCAATTTATTATCCGAAACAGGAGTAGTCACCGGGCTGCCAGGCATTACTAAGCCAAATCCATAATAGCTATTTTCTTGTTTAACTATGGCTAACCCCGGCATAGTTGAACTCTCTTCAAAGCTAATACGGGCATTCCCTTGCTGATCGTTTATTATATACTCGGTTTTTAAAGTAACTGCGCTACCTGTTGCTGTGTTGCGCACTCGGCCTTCCGGCATCCCGAAATAACTAATAACACCGTTTATGTAAACAAAACCGTCAATATAATCGGTAGACGTTTGGATAACGCTATTATTATATTGTTGTTTACGGATAAGCTGCCCCGCGGCGTTATAAGTGTAATTGATGTATTGCCCGGTACCTGACGTTAAGGTTATCTTATCGGTCCGGTTTAAAATATTGTAAGCAATAATAAGTGATTTATACGGATCAGTAGTTAAATTACCACTGGCGGGATCATAAATATATGTTCCGGTGGTGGTTCCAGAAATATTACGGAAGCCATATCCCGTATAGTTGCTGCCGGTTCCGTCGGTTACGGTTTTAAGTTGATTTGGGTTATTGGAATCATAACCATAGGTCAGATTATCAAATTCAACCGGCGGTGTACTTGCTCCTATGGTTGATGCATTTCTCTTAAGACCTGAAATGTTGCCTCCATCATCGTAGCTGATGTTGTACTCATCAAAACCGTTAGGATTAATATTAAAAGCCGCAGTTGCTGTTGGCGACCGCTCTGCGTAAGTGCTTGCCGAATAGCGATCAACGGCGTCATAGTTGTATTTATAGCTCCTTTCGTTGGTCAGCACCCCATTTACATCCCTGGTCATCCATTTTACAGCAGACAGTTTTCCGTTAAACCATGGCGTGTTACCCAAATTACCATCAATCTGATCGTACAAGAACTGCATGCCAAGAAGATCGTTACTGTTATCATTGGTATTCAGGGTACCGCTATCGTCATTAAGTTTACTATTATTAATACTCGTTAGCTGACCACGGATATTGTACCGAAAATCTATAGATTGTAAGGCGTTTGGGGTAATTACAGCGCTAAATGCGGATCCGGCTACTGCCGAAAAGTTAGGAGTTAATATAATTTGATTAGTTGCAACAACATTTAGGGTTCCACCGCTGTTTATGCTATTACTCCCATCAAGTGTTACATTAGCAGCTGCCTGGTTAGATCCCGGCTGCAGATTTTTTTTCACCAACTGGCCAAGTTCATTGTAATTATAAGAAGCAATATGGATCACAGCACCGCTATTGTTATAAGTCTGATCTATTGCAGAAATCCGGTGCATGTGATCATAACTCATTGAAGTAAGCACAGTATTGGTATTTGTTGTGCCTGTTCCGGTAACTTTTAAGACCTTTGTTTGAACAGCAACTCCCGTAAAGTCTAAGCCAGAAGTTGAATAATCAGTAATTACTCCATCTGTAAAATTTAGCTGGTTATTACTTTGCGTTTGTATTAAATGACCATATTTGTCATAAAACAGAGCCTTTACAAGCCATATGTTTGTTAAGCCGGATCCAACAGTTCGGGTACGAATAATAGTTGGTACCCCCTTAATGTTGGCAGCAATCACTGCCGGTTCATTATTAATGTATTGTAAAGAATATGCATAGTTCGCGGTACCATTTCCATCAATATCGTAATCATCAAAATAGCAGTAAGCCAGAGGCGTTATTGCAGAAGTGGAGGTTGGAAAAACCGAATTTGTATAATATCCATTTGATGCCGAGGTCGAGCGGCTTTCATACCATGTGGTGTTGTAAGCTGCAATTCCGCTTACAAATACCTGCATATTCGCCTGGCCAATATTCGCAGGTGTGTTATCCACATATATTCCCTGGCTTATCGGATGGTTTTTAGAATCGTATTTAATGTAATTCCATTGGTTTAATTTTCTTAAGTTGCCATCCTGCACCAGCACCGGCCGGTTCAAGGGGTCATAAATGATGTAAACATCACCAGATCCGGGAATTCTTTTTTGCACCAGGCGTCCCCTCGCGTCATAAATATATTTAAAAATCAGCGCGCTTAATGCGGTTTGGTTAGGATCATAATTTGACAAACTCACCATTTTTTTTAATGCTACAGGGGGAATCACATAACTGATATTTCCAGCATTGTTATAAATATAATAGGTGTCAATATTTAAGGTGCCGTTTTTTTGTCTTTTTAATACAACCTGTCCGCTACGGGTACTAAAAATAAGATTTTCACGACCATCTTCATCAGTTAGGTCGGTTACAGATAGCGCATTATCTGCATAATTACCTTGGTTAATACCGCTGGCATCCCATAGTATAACATTACCGTCTTTGGTACCAACATTAGCCCTGTAAATAATTGTTTTGTAATGCTGGGTACCAGTAGCCCCGGCTGGCTGATAACCCGCTCCAACAAAACCAGAACTTAATATTCGTTGTAATGGGCTATTTTCAAAAACTTTTTGACTAAAAGGAGAAGTGTCATCCGTCACCTTGTCGGCAGTACCGTTACTGTAAAAAGCCATCTGGTCATTTGCTGCATTTGCGCGAAAGGATCCCCCACCGTCTGCTCCAACATAGGGGAGCAAGTTTGTATTTTGTTGGCCAAGATTATTGTAAATTAAAGGTTGGATAATGTCTTTTCGAGACGGACTTGCCTGAACGGCAACTGTCTGTATAGGCCTGCCCAAACCATCGTTATAAGTAATAGTGGTTTGTTTTGCATATGGGTCAAGCGCGTAGGTTTGATCATCTGTAGTAATGCCGGGAATTTTGATAATCTCATCCTGGATGAAGTTTTTACCCTGAGCAAGAACCCTACCTGAAAAAGAAGATAAAGTTAGCGTAATTAAGAGACACGCAAACTTTTTTTGACTTATTAAATTCATATTCTGTTTTCTTTTGGCTTTAAATTTTATTGACATTCCTGAACATCGAAAAACGCGCTGATAGAAGTCCCGGTTTGCCCAACCGAAGAGGTTACCACGCACCGGATGCGATATTTCTGGTTCTTGGGAGCACAATTCTTAGTGAATTGATTAGAATCTGTGCCGTCGTTAACCCAGGTTACGCCATTATCATAACTAAGTTGCCACTGGTAATGCAGTGCTCCATAACCGCTTCCTCCAACGGAACTTATACTGTAATAGCTATGCGTGGCATCATTTGCATTAGGTGGGCATGATTCCTGATTCAACGATTTATGATAACAGTTATCCCATATGGTTACTCCCGATTGACACATCATTGGAATAAGTGGAGGATATTGTACATTAATTACTGCAGAGCCTACTGTTGAAGTGCCATATATAGGGTGAGACGTGCTAAGCGTAACAGTATAATTCCCCGTGCTTGCATAAGTGTGTGTCTGATTAAATCCATTTATTACTGTCGCGCTGGTACCATCACCAAAATTCCATGAATATGTAATGCCTGTTTTACAAGGGTACTGACTTCCGAACAAATTTGCCGGAGAATTAATCATAGCAGGCGTAGGGCTATACCAGATAATGGGGGTAAATAGCCCTGCCGTTACATCGTCGGTACTTATATAAGTTCTTTTCTCTACAATGTTTCTGTCCTGATCGAGGCGAAATAGTAGCCTTCCCCAAGGGTCTAAATTATAATAAGTCGAGACACCATTAGTGTTTGTTTCTGCTATTTTAAAATAAGTAACCGGATCATAGGCGTATGTTTCAACCTCGGAATCCCGCGGATAAAACAGTACATCATCAATGTAGATAGTAACGCTTGTTCCCAAACTAATGGTAAATGATGAGGTCATTCCACTAACCGGCACCTGCCATTCAAAATATTTTGAAGCGCCGCCTGTATTGGTAAACGTCTTGGAAATAGGAGTTGTCGTGCCGCTGCTATTGGTCAATGTGATATTTATTGTTCCTGCCGCCGTGCTACTTAACCATGCAGACAAAATGTAACTATTTGCACCATTTTTTTTAATCATGGCTTTCGAAAGGGATTGTCCGGTTAACAACTGGTATGCATTACCAGAATGGCTGTTAGTAGGTCCGATACCAATTGGATAGGATAGTATGAAATTTGATCCTGCCGGCAGATTACTGTCGAAATCATTGAATCCGATTTCCGCGAATGCGGCGTTTTTGAATATCGCGACTGGATGGAAGGAAAGATGGTCGGTAACCACTGTATTCGAGTTCTTGTTTCCATCATCTGAGGTTTGCGGAAAGCCGGAATTATCGTACGAGGTATAATTTTTTACAGGAAAATATTTCGGGTCATAGCTTGCTGCACCTGCGCTGATAAAAAATGGCGTAAATGATGCACCATCAGCCGCAGTCATTTTAAGAGACTGGAAAGGCAAATATGCGTATGTATTACCGGGAAATTGCACCGTTTTAAACTTGCTTAACTGCGAGCTCGTAGTTGTAGTAACCCCTCCCCTTGTTACCTGGATATAGTTTTCTACCGGGACGTTGATGTTTTGCTTCTGAAGGTGATATATAGCATTAACTGTAGAATCTGAGCTTGTACTGCTAATAGTATAATCTTTGCTGTAAGTTGTGTTAACCGTTGTAATGCTATTATCGCTATTTGTTGTTTGCTGTTTTATCAGCTTGTTGTATGTATTGTTGTATGTATTGTTGGTTATAGTAGTAAGTGCCTGGGTAAGGGTTGAAGAATCGTAAACTTTATCAGTAACCTGACTTGTAAGTTCGCCAGACGCATAATATATTTTAAATTTTGCATACCCAACCACTCCATTATTATTTTCATACCTGAATCCGGTAACCGTTGCAGGCGTAGCTGAACGCTGGTATGTGTAGCTCGTCTCCTTTACTAATTGATTCGCATCGTTATAATCACTTTGCTTTTGCAACAACCCTCTTTCAAAATCGTAATTTATATTTGAGGCAAACGGGTAGCTGTCGATGTCATTTCTGGTCGATCCATATGATGCGCAGGTTGTCCTTGCCGAGTAGTCGACCGTTGGACTCCAGTCAGGCGAACAGCCACTACAAGCCGGGGATGATGTAATATCCCAATTAGTTGCAGGTATGTAAAATTGCGATAAAGTGCTCCCGCCACCTGTCCGGCTCATTCTTACCGAACTATATAGAATAGTATGATCTTCATTTGACAGGTCGCTGGCAGAGCGAATTGTTGAATAGTTCCAATAGCTCGTTCCCGTTTGCGTGCCGGTATACGGTGTAGTGAATCCGAATACAGGCAGCGAAGTTGGCTTTCCGCTCGACTTTCCGTTTGCCTGATATGTGTAATTGGTGACTATATTATTAGCAGCGTTTATTCCGCCAAAATCTGTAACCTGCTTTACCCTAACACCTCCACCCCGTACGGTGAGGTTTGAAGGAACATCCAGGTAATCATTCGGCTCGTATAATATGCTTGTATACCCCCCGTCTCCATAGATTATTTTATTAAGAGCGCCAACTGTGACATTAACAGGATCGACGATCTTATCATTTGCGCTTAAAGTATAAGTATAGTCTAACCCCACCGATGTTGAGGCTTTAATTACGTAACGTTGGTAAGACGTATTGACTGGATTTACAAACAGAGAGGGAACCGGATCGGTAAACCCATTAGCACTATAGTATCCCCAGAAATCTGTATGGAAAGATGAAGAATCTCCCAGCGCTATTGTGGAATTCCCCAAAAATGGGTCCGGGGCACTAACGCCATTGTATTCAAAGGTATATTTTAAAGAGGAATTACATCCCTCCGCCTTGAAGCTCGTCAGGAAACTTCTGGAATAGCTGCTGGAGCTTTCAGTAGAAGTCACGCTGGTGTATCCAAGTTTATACGTTTTGCCTAATCCTGAAATTGACTCGATGCAAAACTGGCGTGTAGATGAATTGCTTGTTCCCGAAAATGACAGAATCTGGGTAAGCACACCATGATCATTTGTCTGAACAGATTGTAACTGTTGTGGTGTAACATCTAATAAAACAGCATATTGTCGTATTTTGGTAGTAGTAGTGCCTGTATTGCCTGCATAAAAAACAATGTCATCTTCACTGTGTTTTATTGCCTGACTTTGATAATTTAGAACTACCCCATTCCCATTGACGTCTGTGATGCTTTTTAAGCGCCAATCGGCATAATACTGTATCCCGTTCTTATACTGGTTGTACCTATTGGCAAAGTAAGTTGCCGTTCCGGTACCCAGCTTAAGCGTAGCTAAAGATGTAGTTTGATTAACACGTTCCGGTACTGAAAAAACATAGGTAATGCCCTGATCATTTACTATTGTAAAGCCGGTAATTGCTCCATAAAACTGATCGGTAGTTGTAGTATTGTAGGTAGCAGTAACAACGATATCCTGATAAGAAATGGGGTGGATTATATGATTTTCGTCAAAAACCAGTTGACATGACAGCCCCGGGGCATCTACCGTAAAGATATCGGGCTCGGTATCTGACAGATCAGCAAAGTTGGAATTGATATAATTTATATCCGCAGCCTCGTTGGTACAGTTTAAGGTACTCGTATTAGCTATATTGAAATTGGATATCTTGGTTCCGTTTGAATTGTAAAGCCACCCTAATCTTGCGTTTCCCGCAAAATCCTTTTTACAATCATCTGGCAAACCATTTACCTGCCTGGAAATTTTTCCACCAACCTGTACATCCCAACTCATACCTGCCGAGCCCTCAATATCAGTCGGCTTTAAGCCAGAATAACCGTAAACCAAACTCACTGGTAAATTCACAGTTCCCCTTGTTATATTGTATATTGGAATTACCGCTGTAGCGGATCCGGTTACTTGATTTACACCGAAGACATTTTGTTGGGCGTACCCCGATATTTTTATTAAAAAAAATAAAAAAAATAAGGTTGTTTTTTTCATGTTATGTTATAATAGTCTTTTTTTACCCCAGGTGAAACCGTTTTACTTACCTAAGATTTGAGGATGAATTTCGTTTAAGAGCTTTGTTGCTGATTCAAGCTGATTTTTAAACCCGTTCATTTGTTGTGTATTTTTTTGATTAACTGCCTCCAGTTCTTTTATCTGTTTATCCTTCTCAATCAAATACAAAGTCAGCTCTTCCACCTTTTTCACCAGCAGCTTATTCATCTCGCCCAGGTTAAGGCCATTTTTTGCAACCTCCGCTTCAGACGGCATATCCGGTAAATGCTGGTTTTGATCGATGTAGTTTTTTACATCGGTTAAGGATGGGAGTTGGTAATCTTTTTTGAAAACGTAGTCGGGCCAGTTGGCGTAAAGCTTCACCGTCATGGAGGTTGCTATTACGTTCCCGTTTACTGCAAGCTTATAGCCTTTGGGGTCAGTAGTGCCTATTGCTACGTTTCCTTGAACTATGCTCATATAAGCATTTCCCGAAGTCCCCCATGACTGAACATCCTGACTGGGGTCTCTTTCCCACCATGTTCTGGTATTCGTTTGGGGATTTGAAAATGAATTATCTACCGTTATTCCATCATGCAACCTCGTGGTATACCAGTCACTACCGGGCGAATTTCGAACTAACCAAATGTTGTTTTGTAAACTGTTACCGGTTCCGCATAGCCCTGCCACTGAACTCAAAAGCGAAGCATTTTTAATTGTGCTACCAAGTGGGGTTGATTGAAAAACATTGAATTTAGCTGCCAGGGAAGTTGTTCCTATTCCAACATTGCCAGCAAAATAACCCTGCCCATCAGCTCTTACACTGAAGTTAAGCGTGCCATTTGTTATACCATCGTAGTAATAGTTTGCAGCATTATTATTATTGTCTGTTATTGCCCGGAAAATCCCCGCCGGATAATAATAACCTGTGCCTAACTGATGTCCTGTAAAAAATGTTTGCCCATTTGAGGTTTGGGCTACTATTTTGGTATTACTATTTAATATATCATTAGTAGCATCAACCGTAACGTTTTTGGTTTGTGCATCAGCAAAATGTATACTGGCTAAACCAGCCAGCATCAGCAGTAAAACTTTTTTCATATATCTATTTAATTTGTTTTTTTAAATCTTGTACTTGTTTTTTTAATTCGTTGATCTCTTCTTTCGCTTCTATCATATACAGCGTCATTTCTTCCATCTTTTTTACCAGCAGCTTATTGATCTCGCCCAGGTTAAGGCCATTTTTGGCAACTTCCGCTTCAGATGGCATATCCGGTAAATGCTGATTTTGGTCGATGTAGGTTTTTACATCGGTTAAGGATGGGAGTTGGTAATCTTTTTTGAAAACGTAGTCGGGCCAGTTGGCGTAAAGCTTCACGGTCATGGAGGTAGCTATTACGTTGCCGTTTACAGCAAGCTTGTAGCCTTTGGTATCAGAAGTCCCGATTCCTACATTTCCTGCTGTAATGGTCATTCTCAAATAGCTGGCGAGATTAGCATTAGAAATATTGTAATTAGAGCCGCCTGTTGAGTTCCCGTTGTAAAAATTAATGGCACCAAGATTCCCACCGCTGTTGTCCATCCTAATCGCCGCCCAGTAATTGCTTCCACCGTCGCCAAGCGCGGTAAAAGTTCCGTTTAAATTGTCCTTGATCGCGCCGCCCAAAAATAGGTTTGTAAATCCGTTGGCTACCCCCCTGGCAGATGATATATTTCCGAATGTTTGCATGGATATTGCTCCGTTCACGTCCAAAGTGGTGTTTGGGCTGGTCGTGCCGATACCGACGTTTCCGGCATTGTCAATTCTCATTTGTTCTGTAAAATTATCATTGGTCAGCTGATATTTCCCCAGGCTTATGTGATTTGGAGCAGATGAAATTCCAAATATCCTAAACTCTGCATTTGCTTGTCCAAAGCCACTTGCTTCGGTGCCGGCATCGTATATGAATAGTTTTTTATTACTGACGGATGGTCCGAGAGATAATGATGAAGCTGGACTTGTAGTACCAATACCCACGGTATTAGTCGTAGAAGTTACCGTTCCGCTGGTTGTAAATTGTGCATGTAAGAATTGCGAAACTGATAAAATAATAATAAGGGTTAAGGATAATTTTTTCATGATGGGTAATAGTTTATTTGGGGGATAAAAAAATTGTAATTAGAACTTTGTTCCGCTCAAAAAAATTAACATAACAGGCATAACAGCCATTTTATGGCTATGCTGAATGAGTTAAAATCAGGAATTGTGTGGGTTGTATCTTAAGAGTACTGGTGAGATATTTTCATGTTATTGTGATAGGGGTTAAGGTGGTAAAATAGGTTGTAGGTAAAAAGGTATTTATAAAATATATTATAGTTTTATTTGGTGATAAAAATAATATATTTTATTTAATATAAAATGTGCCTTTAACATTTTTTCTTTAAAATTTAGGTGATATGTTTAACTCAAAATTTTGTGATGGGCTCCTCACACTCGGGATACATACAAAGTTACGCAGCCAATGCCATACCCATGGTGACACTACTTTGTCAGTAGATGATTATTCCTCATTTGGCGTGGGGATACAACGCAGGTCAAAAGCCGGGTGTACCCGTAACTATCAGTTTAATATGTTTGTTTTCACCCATCGGATGGCATGGTACCCCAAAGGTGCTTTTAAGGGAAGGTTTAAGTGAACCAAAAGGACAAGAACGCGGCGCCGGGGAGGCAGGCAACGGTAAAAATCCGGTTTAAAAAAGCACATATAATATTTCTATATTTTTCTCGATTTTTTTGAATAATTCTATTCTTTAATGCCAATTATTGTCCATTTTTTTGAACTTAACTAAACATATCTTGGGGACCTATTAATTTTGTTCATTAAGGCAAGACTTGCTCATCGTACTTAATTTTTTTGTTGCGAAAGAAAAGTGATAAGGGAGGCAAACTCATCATATGATAACGCATTGGCAAGACCGGTAGGCATCATGGATGTTTTTAATTCTTTACGGCTAATTACGTCGGCAGTTTTAATCGTAAAAATTTCGCCGATAATATTTCGCATCACTATTTTTTGGGCCGATTCCGCGGTAATAAACCCCATATAACTTTTGTTCCCTTTTGCGGATATCATGACCGTGGCGAAGCCTTGAGAAATTGACGCATTAGGTTTAAGAACCGACTCTGCAATTTGCTGCCGTGTCATGATGGAGCCAATTTGCCCCATAAACGGCCCTTTGGGTTTTTCACTCCTGGTAAGGTTATGACAGGCTATGCAGCCCTGGCGGGCAAAAAGAGCTTTTCCCTTTAAGGGGTCGCCCTTTATTTTTGCAATCATCAGCATCACATCCTCTATGGACGTTTTTCCTATTTGCCCTTTCCTGTTCCTGATCTTTGCCAGGTCTATCTTAACTTCTTTCGAGGCAACACTTTTCTCCTCACCGCCAAACATCGTAATACCCATTTGATGGCGGGCATTTAAATCGGCAAAAAGTTGTTTCCTGTTGGGTGCTGATTTTGCCCATTCAGTTTTTAAAAACTTCTCAATTCGCGACGAGCCTTCCCACGTAACGCCTTTGTAAATCGGTCCGTGCGAATCGGGCCTCGTGCCCCACCACCATGAAGCATCATAAGCGTCTTCTTTTTTGTAAAGCCGGGATAGCGTTACCAGTATTTGCTTTTTGATTTTTTCATCCTTAACTTTTGAATAGGACTCAATTAAACCATCAACAGCTTTAGTATCATACATATATCTTAAAGCCCATAGTGCAAGGGGCGAATTCCCTGTTCCGATTGCGTTAACGCAATCACTAACAGCATGCATACTTACGAGGGCTTTTACCGCCAGGTGTGCCGGTATAATTGCAGAATTAGGTTTGGCATGAGGGCCCTCCTCATTTTTGCCCGGCGCCGCAAAGGTAGCCGGAACGCGGGTTGCTAATAATTGTGGCGCTGCAGCTATTTTGCCGAGGCGGCCCAAGCCTACAATAGCTGCGGCCTGAACCCGTTCGGAAGGATCCTTTAAGCCGGCTAAAAACGGCTCGATGGGTAAGTTTTGGATGCCGGACTTTCTGTCGGCCAGCGCCCTTAAGGCAAATTCCTTTAACTCTTCGTTTTTAGAAAGCTGTACTAACGCAGGTATCCCGTTTTCACGGGCCGCCTGGGCATAGGTGTAAATACCCGCTACCCGGGCATATAAGGGCAGGCTTCCATCATTTGCAATTGCAAGCGACAGTCTGCTGCTCTCTTCAACAGGCCGGGTAATGAGTTTCTGAGACGCGCTTAACCTAGTTACAGCGCTTGCCGATTTAAGTAAGTTTGCCAGATCGCCTGATGAAGCAGCATTAAGATCGGGGAAAGCTTTATAGGTCCAGTTTTTGGGCACAGCCCTCACAACATAGCCTTTAGCCGGATCGCCAGAATAACCAGCGCCATCCCATGCAGAAAGGTAAAGTCTTCCAGACCCATCTACATCAAGATCTGTAATTTGCGGCAATTGAATAAACTCTTCTTCTTTTTGCTGAAAGCTGGCGCCATCGGGTTTTATACGGTTAATATAAAGTTCGCTTCTTCCCCAGTCGGCTGTCATTGGTACACGGTTATATTTTTCCGGCCAGGTGGGCTCGTCCATAAACAAAGAGCCTGTGCCCGATCCTCCCCCTAAATCTACAAGGGCCGGTAAAATCTCATCCGTAAAGTGCTGAAACAATAAGGGGTACCCATATTCGCCCGATTGTATGTGGTGAGAAAAACGGATGTTCCATCCACCGCCATCATTGGTATTGTCCCTTGTGAAAATGTTCATGTAGGGGTCAATGGCAACGTCATAAATGTTCCTGGTTCCATGCGTGTAAATCTCCATCTCCGTTCCATCTGGCCGCACTCTAACTATACCACCACCCAGCATGGTTAGTTTTTGGCCGCTGCGGTCAACAGCATCATGAAATCCAAAGTCACCAACAGCAATATATATCCAGCCGTCAATGCCCATACGTATTCCATTAGTAGCGTGGTCTGTACCTCTTTCAGCCAGCATGTGCGCATTGCTTATGTGCTCAATAAGCGGTTTTGCAGTTCCGTCAGCAATGCCGTTCTGGTCGTTGTCTGTAAAAACTTCCAGGTTCATCCCACTTGCCTTACCCGTTTCTTTAGAGAATACGGTGTGCATTACAAAAACCTGGTCGCCCATAACGAGGATACCCCGGGGATCATCAACCTCGGCAAATTCTGTATGCTTGTCTATTTTACCGTCATTATCACTGTCTACAAGTCTGATAATTTTTCCTTTTCCAGGGGTTTTGCCTAACGAACCCATCATATCAACACCAACAAATACTTCACCAGTTGGCGCTGTCGCAATGCAGGCGGGGCTTGGCGTAAGCCCGGGGCCTGCAAATGTAGTAACAGTTAATCCATCCGGCCACCGCAAAGAATCTTTGTGCGCAGTACCTAAGGCTTGCCTTTGAATTAACAAAGAAGGTTTGGTTTGAGATTGACTTTCTTGAAAAAAAGCACCTGTAAGGTACCTGAACATACCTAAAATGACTATGACAAAAAACAGCGTGAAGGAAAATTTTAGCATAAGTGGTTTGAGTTTATGGATAATTATTACACTATCAAACGGCTAAATTTATGTGTTTCATTTAATGATAGTTGCATTTATTTCAATCTTTATCATTTAATCCCCTACTTTTTGACAATATACCCCCATCGGGTCAGTTCGCAAAAAAATAACTTAGTTGCCCAAATCAATTTTAACCCTTAGTTTAAAGATCTCTCAATAAATACATAAGGGCCGGATTTAAATTAGTGGTACACCCTACTCGCAGAATATTACAGGTGTAGGTGGTGCCGACAGCCGCTTTTGGGGTTATTAAACTTCTTCGATAACGGGAGCAACTATGCTTTAGCGGAATCTTTCAAGCCACGATCTCTTATTACGGTCTGGGATACTCTTTCGAAGTTGTAAACTTCGAATAACGGCTTTGAGCAAATCACCACAGCAATGTCAAGCTGCCCGATAATATGCTGCAGCTGGTGCTTAAATTAATAATGTAATAATACACGCCTGTAGGTAATTGTTTCCCGTTCATAGTGCCGTTAAAGGGGTGCATATAACCCTTTGATTCAAATACTTTTTGCCCATAGCGGTTAAAAACTTGAACAAGGGAAGCGGGATAATTGTCGATACCGGGGATATTCCAGTAATCGTTAACGCCATCATTGTTTGGGGTGAATGTATTAGGGATGTCGGTTTTTGCAATACCTACACCGATCTGGACTGGGGTACGGTCGCTTTCGCAGGTGCCCGAAAACTGGCTCACATAAACTGTTGTGTTAGCTTGCACACTCAGCTTGAAAATTCCTGTCGACCGGGTATCCACCGGCACAGCGCTTGTTGAAGAGGAATATAGAGGAATATAAATGATAACTGTAAATGGTTTGGGGGTTACCAACTTTTACCAGCACGTCGCCGGGACTGCATAGCTGCATGTTATTAACAACAGGCAATGGAATATCATTTCCTTGATTTTGCACATGGTAAGTTGACGAAACCGGCCCGTTGCAATTGCGGGAGTCGTTAACCAGCAGGGTATAGTCGCCGACATTAGCGGCGGTAAGATCAGCGGATGTGGAAACAATATTATTGCTGGCGTCCGTCCACTGGTAAGTATAAGGCGGTACACCACCGGTCACCTGGATGTTTTTGATGCTCCCTGTTTTTAGCGTGCATTGGTCATCGGTAATTTCTTCCGAACCGTTAACCAGTTGCAGTTGCGGCACACCCGCCACTACGTAATCTTTATAAAGAGTTTCACAGCCGTTTTGGTCAGTAAGGTAAAGCTGGTAGCTGCCAGCCGGCAGGTTGCTCGCCTGGTTACCGGTGGTTACCGTTTGCCCCTGACCGTTCACCCATCGTGCAGCCTTAACTACCGCATCGAATGATACCGAAACGGAGCCATTATTTTGCCCGGAACATGGGTTTTGTATAGCAACATTGTAGGATGGGTAAATGGTTAGCGGCAACAAATCAATATGGTAAGTTTTACTGGTTTTACTGCAGCCGAATGTATTTGAAGCCGTAAGGGTATAGTCGCCCGGAGGTGCAGCAAGTAAGTTAGCAGCAGTGGCGACTACTTTATTATCAGCGTCAATCCATTGATATTGTGTTGCGCCGCTTACCTGTATACCTGTTACCGTTCCGTTGTTATTGCTGCATGTGGCTGCGGTTGTTTGTACTTTACTTTCATCAAGGGTTATACCGTTGATTTCCGTTATCTGGACAACTGTGGAATACACAGCGCCGCACTGGGTATTATCGGTAACCTGCAAAGTGTATTGCCCTGCCGGCTGGCCGGTTAAATCGGCCGTATTGCCAACTTGTTGCTGCGAGGCGTTCTTCCAGCTGTACACCAGCGTGCCGTTGCCGGATGCGGTTATCCCTGTGATGGAACCGATAGATTGGCCGCAGTTGGTAGCCTGAACAACGGATTTCGATTGGTCAATATTGAGACTCGTGGTGTTTTTAAGCACAACCGGGCCGTAGTTGATAGTACAGCCATCTGAGGTTTTAACGGTTAAAAAGTATCTTCCGGCTGATAAATTTTCAATGTCGGTGCCGGTACCGACAACCTTTCCGCTTTCGTCTGTCCACGTTTCGCTAATGATTTCGAATAATGGATCATAGATAAACAACCCTTTGATCGCTCCGGTGTTCGCCCCGCAACTGATGTCGATTTTTGTTAACCCGTTATCATAGACTGCGACCCTGTCATCATTAAGCTGAAAAGGGGCACTGATGATGCAACCGTTTCCTAACACCAACTGATAGGTTCCCGGTGTTCCGGTCCTTAAATCTAAGTCCCTCGATACCACATTTCCTTTATCATCTATCCAATAATAAGGAAGACCGGCCGGCACTTGCAACCCTGTGACAGAAGCTTGGGTGTTACACCGCAAATTAGTTATAACCATATTTTGGGTGTTAATTTCAAACGTCTTGAATGCAGATGTTCTTTTGTTTATGGAGGCAGACGCATAAAAGATCCCTGAAAAATTTAATGGGCTGCTACGCCAATTTCCTGTATTGTCTGCTGGTGTTGTTTCAACATACGTCCTGATACTGCATTTTGCAAAATCGCACGATTCGGATGAATAAATATCAATCGTAGCGCCCGGATCAGCGGTGCCGGATATCGTTGTTTGTGTATTGTTGGTGGCAACCTTGTTTATCGTCAGCGCCGGTAGCGGTTTGCTATTGTAAGAATTATATACGTTGCTTGAAATACATTCATAATCGTTATTCCTGATGAATATATTAGAGGCATTCTCAGTCACAATTGCAGAAACACAATTCGCAAGGAAATTTTTTTTCGTTGGGTCATCGCCGCCGACTGTTATTTGGGCTGTGCAATAGTGAAATGCAATTGGAGCGCCATCATTGGGATGCGAATTGAGCTCCAGGTTTGTCGAGCCGTCTTTCGAGATACCTAAATAGTTATTGTAGAAATTGATCGCACCGCCAACCGTATTTAAAATAAATGCATTGCCGAAACTACCGGCAACATTATTTTCTATATCCATATTCACGGTTGCCAGCACGCTGCTATCAAAGTCTGCGGGACCTGTGTAAGCGACATTTTCTGTCGATAAATTGATAAGTGTGCCTTCCTGGAACATAAAACTAATGGTTTTGCCATCCTGGAATACCCCGAACAAATTTGACTTTACAGCAATATTATTACCGGTTGTTTTTTGAGCAAAAACTAAGTTTACAGCGGTAAAAAAAAGGTTCCCCTCATTTGCATTCCCGCCTATGGTAATATTATTGCATTTATAAAGAGTAACAGGAGGGGTGTAGTCATATTCACTATTGGTTTCATCGTCGTTAAAATCATTGTTTTTTCCTATTCCGATTACACTGTTTTGTAGCGTTACAAAGTTGACATTGCTTAAATTTAGGGAGCTTATGTTAAAACCCCGGATCATATTACCTTTCCCTGCACTTCCAATGATGATATTGGACGATTGCGAGATATTGATGCCTGGCCGTGCTTGCAGGTCAGGGCGGGATTCGTAATCGCCGGTGTAGTCATAGATGTACAGCCCGTAAAATTCAACATCGTTCAAGCCGGTACCCTTGAAGGTTGTAATGGCGATGTAATTATGGGGCGTTGCAATCTTAATAAAGACGTTACTTTTGCCAAACGGCGTTCCGGCTTGCGTTGTGCCATCAATTACCAAATTTGATGACAGATCAGGCAGTTGACTGACCAATGTTATAGTCCTTCCTGCTTCTGTTAAATCCGGCAAATTAAATACGATCAAATCTTTTACGGCGCTTCCGTTGGTCGTAGCCTGCGTCATTGCATCTCGAAGCGTTCCGGGGCCAGCGTCGCCATTACTGGTCACTGTGAATACTGCGCCACGAGCCTTTAAACTCAAAAACAAAAGCAGGAAGAAAAGTAATTGTGTTCTTAATCTCATGGATAAGGCAAAGCGCGCTAAAATTAATTATTTATCCGGAATTTTTAATCTTGATGGTGTATTTCATTATGGCCGTTTGCACCTGCCTCCACTCAAAAAAAAAACCGCGCTACGCACATAAACGGTTTTCGCAGCCCCAAGGAATGTTTCCCGAAGCCTATTCTTTCAAATTTAATGTTGTCGCTCTTCTAAAATTCGGTTCGGCCGGCCTAAAGTAATTCTTTAAAATCTCCCCCATTGTTAGTCGAAATTGAGATAGACACATGATCTCGGGAGGTTAAGCAGTTCGCTTTTACCAATCCATGGGCTGGACCGCATTTATTCGCCTTGCTCAATTGCATGCTTTACCCATTGTAAATACCGTGAAAACACGGGAATTGCAAATTTCGACCTATGTAATATCTTCGTTATTTTAAATTATTGCTAGTAACCAACCAAATCACGATTGATTAATGAAAAGAATAACACTTATCACTGTTGTATCTATATTATGCCTTTGGGTATTCCATACAATCGTTGCAAAACACTGCGCCAAGTTCTAAAACCTTGTACCTTTATAAACATAACGAGTTGCAGGAAGAGACAGGGCTTTATGATTATGGCGCGAGGTTCTATGATCGGTGATTGGGGGGTGAACAACGCCCGATCCTCTTGCAGAAAAGTTTGAGCAGGTAACTGCTTACAATTATGGATTAAATAATCCGATTACGATGATAGATAGGGCAGTATGTTGTTTCAGTTCATTACGAAATGACCTATGCAAAACTAAGAGAATTAGGTTGTTAAAAAAAAGAAGCTGATTTGATTGCTCATTATGCAAGTACTTATTCAGGATCATCCGTCTTTTAATTAAGATGTTTAAGAATTGAACATCTTGATATACAGTTGTTTATAACGATTTCGGCGCAAAAATAATCCATGAAACGGGCGCTTATGGCATAAAAAAAGCGCCTAAATCATTGATTTAAGCGCTCTCGATGGGTTTTGATACCCTTTTAGCGGAATGGACGGGATTCGAACCCGCGACCCCATGCGTGACAGGCATGTATTCTAACCAGCTGAACTACCACTCCGTTTGGGTGTGCAAATATACGCACCATTTTGTATTACACAAGTCCTTTTTTCAAAAAAATTGGATTTGTATGTTTTGCCTTACAGTTTATGGCTTCAAAATGGTATTTGATTATTTTTCTTCATCTATATAAGGTGCTCTATATCAAAACAAAAATGGCCTGATTTACAACCGGGGTTACTTTTAAACTATCCATTTTTTTATTTTACTTCAAAGCTAAAATATTGGCTTCCGGCGTTGCCATTATCGTTTATCCCCTGTATTGAGCCCACATATTTACCTTTTTGATCGGATGTATAAAATGATACAACGCCTTTGCCAGCCGGGCTTGTATAAACATCGGGCGACCAAAACAGCAGATTCCTAAAATCCGGGACCCGGCTTTTTTCTGCTTTTTCGGTGTCATAAACAGGAGCGTAAAACTCCCGCTTCAATTGCATTCCTTCGTAATCAAGTACTACAGCATGTGGGTCCATTTCAACGCCGCCAAGATCACCTTTGTAGGTTGTAAAGCTAAATACACCTTCGTTTACTGATGGGCCATAAAAATAGCGATCTCTTATAACCTCAAGCTTTCTAACCTTTAACGGATCAATAGCCATTACTTTATCTATATTAAATACCGGTACATCGTCCAGTAAAACAAGGGGATCACCGTCTAAAAATCCATTTTCATTTAAAACTTTTATATGATATCTGCCCCTGGAGCGTACAATATTGTCTTCTCTTACATATTCGCGCAATACTTCTTCCATGGTGGTAAAGCGGGTATAATTATCTAAAAGGTATGTTTTGTGAGGCTGAGCATAAAAACCAGCACTATCAACCCCCGGATCATAAAAGCGTTTTATTTTACTTCCTGCATATACATTTTGTACCTGCATGGCCAGGCTATGTTCTTCTAATGCTTTTTTCATGCCCGGTAGTAAGCTATACTTTGGCCAGCCATATTTGCTATACTGTTCAGAGAAAGGGCTTAAAACATCTATCCGGAACGTAGAATCCCTCTCAGAATTTGTTTGAGCTACAACTTCACCCGGGCCAAATAATTGTTTTGTATTGAATACCAACCTGCCTGATGAGTCGCTTTTTGAAACATATAACTGTACTCTTTTGCCCGGCACACTTAAATAAGTCACTACATCTTTTGCGGGATTGCCTGTTATAGTACTTGTTATTTTGGCGGTTATAAGGTGATCATTATACTCCGGTAAAAAAGTAAACGCAGGGCGAGTATTGTTTAATATATTGCTCCATTGAAACCTGCGCCAGCCTTGTGAAAGCATCAGGTTGTCTATAGCCGCGTCGGCTTCGCTATTGGTGTTTTTAAAATAATAACCGGGCGTTTCAATGTTTCCCCGAAGATCTGACCGCAACCACAGGTAGCTAAATATATCATCCGTATCCAAGTGCTGTAATGAATCGATACGGTAAACAGACAGCGACAAGTTTGCCGGAATTGCAGCACCTCTTGTACTTTTTGCTTCTATATTAATACTTACTTTTTTACGGGTGGAGTATAGGGGCTGATCGGTAGTGGCGTTTATCAGTAGCTGTTGTTTTGGACGCTTAAAATACAGCCTTTCACAAACGGGTTGTTTAGCACTGTTAAAAATAGTAATATGCGATACCCCATCGGCCAATTTATTTTTATCAATGCTAAAACTGGCCACTCCGGAATTAAGTGAGGCACTTTCTGCCACTTTCACAAATTGCCTTGTATGTGCAAATAGGAATACCTCATTACCGCCGGCATTACTATTTACAGTGACATCTAAAGTTGATCCATTATCTTTTAATTGCATTACATACCCCCGGCTGTTAACCTCGGGCAATTCTTTAATAACAGAAATACCCGAGCTGGTTTTAATTACTCCCTTATATGTATTATTGGCAACAGGCGTAAACATAAAGCTGCCTATACCAAATTTTAATGGCTGGAAGCGGCACACCGTATCATTATGCTGATTGATAACAGCTCCCCGGTATACAGCAAGACCGTCTCCCCTGGGTGTGGTAACTTTAAAAGCTACTTTGCTGGCTATGCCGGCTACGAGGTTGCCGCCTTCCGGAAAAAATTGAACATCGTAAACAGCGACAGTTTCCTTAGCCGGGGCATCAGGTGATTTTAGTGGGTTTACTATTGTGATGTTTTTTTCAAAATAATAATCGGGACTAAAGTTTTTCATCCAGTTGGTGTAGGCCCTCAATTTGTAATTACCATTGCTTACAGACACCGGGATATATAATGATCCGTTACCTGTGCCATTTTTTATGGCAATTTTAGCCTGTATAATAGCGTTGTGGCCATTATCTATCACATCAACGTAAACTACCTTGCTCAGATTAAAGAGCTTGTGGAAGGCTGCATCAACAGCATAAATCTTAAACCAGATAATTTCCCCTGGCAGGTAGACACTTTTATCAGTATGTGCAAAAACTTTTTCCTGTATTGTTGATTGCTGATATTGGTTAAAGCTGTTCCTGATCTCATCAATTGCCTGTGCAAGGCAAGTTGTTTGCCAATACAGCAGCACCCCAATTGATAAAACTATAATTTTAGCAGCTCTTTTAATTTTTTTCATAGCCAAAGCCTGGTTTCTTAATATTTTAATGCAGGATGTATTTATCATACGCCACCGTTGTTTCTTTTTAATGCCTGTATTATGGTTTCCAGAACGGCGGCGGCAGAGATTGTCCCCTTATTCTGCAATCGGTGCATTCTACTGATGAATATATATACCCTATAATAGTATTCATTTGTACAATTGGCGAAATGGGTATACCTCCCCCGTCTATTATAAAACTTTGCACCTCATGCTGCATGTTTTTGGGGTTGTAAAGCAAGGCACTATCGGCAGAGCAATTATAAGGATACACGGGATACCATTCTATAGGTAACTGGTTGTTATTAATATATATTCTTTTTTGCTGCACATTGGTAATGCTTATGTAACCTATAACAGGTTCTTTAGGATCGGTTACACAATGGATATTTCCCTGCAGCTGTGAGGGCTGCGCATCAAAAATACTACCCAGCTGCTCGGTGTTTTTTTTAATATTTTCCCAAAAACCATACGCCTCCTTTGTTAAGGCATATTGTTTTAATAAAATAGAATACCGCACAGATATTTTCTCGGCAGTAGATGGAATGGTTGTTATTGGCGCCTGGAATACTACATCAGATACCAACTTAGCAGTTGAGCCAATTAGGATGTTACTTGAAGCATCGCCCGTAAAACAATAATATGATGCTTCAGCTTCCTTCCTGTTCCGGATTGCTTTAGTATCTGGATCAACAATAAGACCAGATTCATACCTTGCATGAAACCTCCATGTTTCCTCAAAGTCCCAGCGGTAATAACGGGTATTGTTGCCGGCATCATGCGTGTTAACATAAAGATTAAGGTTGCTGCCTTTAGGTACAAACCCAATGCTATCAATAGCGGGCGTATTTTTTACTGCGATATAATCAGACTCGTATACTTTCTGGGTGTTAGCTATATGCAGACGGTATTTTTTTGATGGATCAAGATTTACTGCGCCGGTTGAAGAATATTTACCGTTATTTAATGGCGAATGTAGTTCTGCAACCGGGTTGCCGGCCTCATCCTGTATGGTAACAGTATAACCAACCTGCGGTGAGCTTTGTACACTCTCGCCTACGTTAACCGTTTGGCTAATGCTGATAACAGTAGGATCGCTGCCTGTATTTATTACTCCTTCTACAACAAGGTAATGATTAGGACTGCTAACAATAGTGGGGTTATATGGCTTCTTGCAGCCGGTAATTGCACCACCTATCATTATCAAATACCATATATATCTAAGCTTCATCATTTTCATAAAATTACTTCCCAAAAGGATGGGGTCTCTACTCTACTTATTATTATTGCCAAAAATCGGGGACATTTACTGTTCCTTTTAATCTACAGTCGGTACATTCAACGGTCGATGCCTCATAAGCCACGATTTTCCCGGTAAAAGGGCTTATTATGGAGGCAATTGGAATAAGGCCTCCTTTAATAATAAAAAGGTCTACATCGTTTTCACCGTCATTATCTAACCGGTATGCACTTTTTTCACACTTACCATCATCGGGCACATACCATGTATTCGGAAAAAGGTTGTTGTCAATAAAAATCCTCTTGGTTTGCACGGTTGATACACTCACATAACCAATAACCGTTTCGGTTGGGTTGGTAATACCGTGAATATTTCCTTTTAATTGTGATGGCTGCGCATCGAAGATGCTGCCAAGCTGTTCGGTATTTTTCCTGATGTTTTCCCAAAACTCATAAGCTTCCTTTGTAAGGGCATATTGCTTTAATAGTATGCTATATTTTATAACCAGTTTTTCTGACGAAGGCGGAATCAGTATAATCGGATGATCAAATATTACATCCTGTGTTAGTTTTTCTGATGATGCCAAAACTATATTGCTCGATTTATCGCCCCTGTAGCAATAGTAAATCATCTCATCTTCCCTTCTCGGTACTATTTCGCCGTTCTTAACTACCAGGCCAGAATTATAGTGGGCATGAAATTTCCAGGCTTCTTCATAGGCCCATCGGTAATATCGCGTAACGTTGGCAGCGTCATGAGCATTTACATTAATCTGCAATCCTTTGCCGGTTATTTTATAAGTAACGCTGTCGATAGGAGGAGTGGGCTTTACAGCAACATAATCAGATGCGTATTCATTAATGCCTGCTGTTTTAATATACAGCCGGTATTTTTTGGTTTTATCAAGATTCAGGGCAACGGCCAGGTAGTGCCCGGCTTTAAATTCCTGCAATGGATAGTTGATGCCGCCTTCACTTTCTACTGCTACCCGCGCATTTGTTTCAAAGGCTAATGAAGCGTTATCTGCTATGTTTACCGTTTTGCTTAAAGTTATAATCGTTGAATCGGAACCGCTGTTAATAACCCCTTCAACTACCAGGTAGCTGTTGAGTGCTATTATAGGTTTGGGGGCATAAGGTTTACGGCAGGCCGCTGTTGCGGTAAGCAATGCTAAACAAACCATATAACTAACCCTCATGCCCATACTATTAAAACCTGATATTGTAATTAATAAACGGAATTGGTTTGGCAAATATGGATAGTTTATAACCGCTTATTACACCACTTTGTGCGGTGAAATAGGTTGAGTAGGCATTTGCCCTGCCGGTAAGGTTATAAACGCCTATGGTGAACGAATTATGGGTTAACTGATGAACCTTATGGTTACCCTCAATGTTCATAGAAAAATCTGACCGGAAATAATCTGGTATGCGATATAGGTTCCTGTCAGAATAATAAACACGCTCCGACCCACCATATACATACTTAGCTATCGGCAATGTTATTGGTCTGCCGGTGCTATAGGTTACATTTAATGATACACTAAACCTGTGCGAAAACCGGTAATTGCCTATAAAATTAAAATCGTGCGGTTTATCAAAATTTGCCGGATAGTATGTGCCGCCATTAATCAGTTCACCTTCATTAGGGTTGGTTTGCCTTAAGAATGTGCGCGAGTAAGTATAACTTATCCAGCCGTTAGCTTTACCCGTAGTTTTCTTGAGTAAAAACTCAATGCCATATGCTTTGCCTTCGGTGGCCAGAACATCGTTTTCAATATGATGGTTTAAAACCAGGTTGGCCCCGCTGCGGTAATCAAGGTAATCTCTCAGGCGTTTGTAGTACACCTCTACAGAAGTTTCAATGGTATTTGATTTCATGTTGTGGTATAATCCCAGCGATACCTGGTCGCCGTATTGCGGTTTAATGTTTGGATCGCTCAATTGCCATACATCTGTTGGCGCAATGGCGGTAGTATTGGATAATAAATGTATGTATTGCCTTAAAGTATTGTAACCGCCTTTTAAAGATGTATTATCGCCTAATTGATACCGCGCCGAAAGCCTGATCTCGGGGCCGGAATATGTTTTTATAAATTTACCACTGGCGTAATTTGTACTATCTAACAAATTTGAACTTGTTTTAGGCAGGTTTGGCGCATAGTTATATACTGTTTGCGGCCCCAGGAAACTATATAAAGAATAGCGTACCCCGCCACTTACCGACAAATCTTCGGTAAAATCATATTTATCGCCAAGATATAATGCGCTCTCCAATGCGCGCTGGGTTGGGATTACATCCGGCGCCACCAATGATTTTGGATTATTGGGTTGGTAATTGCCGGGGTGTAGTTTATAAAAAATAGAGCTTAACCCGAAATTGACAGTGTTTTTGCGATTGAGGTAATAAGTAAAATCGGTTTTAAAATTGGTTTGATTGATATCAAAATTAAGTTTGTAAGCATTTACCGGGTTATCATAGCTGGCAATATTGTATTGATATCTGTCGATACCTGCACCTATAACGCTAAACAGTTTATCGTTAAAGTTATGCTTCCATTTAATATTGGCGTTCCTGTTGCTGTAACCGTATGAAGTATCGCTGTTCAGTTTAAATTTATCCTTGCTTAAATAGGTTGATACATAAATGTTGTTCTTATCATTTACCTGGTGGCTTATATCAAGGTTTAAATCATAAAATGAAGCCTGGCTGTGCTTATATGCTTCTGGTAATAGTTTTAGCAGCCAATCGGAGTAAGTGGTACGGCCGCCAAATGAAAAGGAGGTTTTATCTTTAAAAATAGGACCCTCAACGTTAAGCCTGCTGGTAATTAAACCAATCCCTGCCGATCCGGTAAACTTCTTTTTATTACCCTCGCGGTTGGTAACATCCAGCACAGATGATAAACGCCCGCCAAATTTTTCGGGAATGCTGCTTTTATAGAGCTCTATATCTTTTACAATATCAGGGTTAAATGACGAGAAAAACCCAAAGAAATGTGAGGGGTTATAAATGGTGGCATCATTCATTAAAATAAGGTTCTGATCTGCCGAACCGCCGCGTACGTTGAAGCCTGTAGTTGCTTCGCCCACCGACTGAACGCCTGGCAGCGTTAATACCACCCTTAAAACATCGGCTTCGCCAAAAACGGTTGGCACCTGTTTAATGCTCTTGATATCAAGGCGGTTTACACCTAATTGTACATTACGCACATTGGCTACCTTCTCGGCCGATATTTTCACCTCTTTTAAGCTGGTTACCTGTTCCTTCATTTCAATGATCAGTTTCCCATCTGTGTAAAGCACAATCTGGCGGCGGGTGTCGCGCATGCCTAAGCCCCTGACGCTTAAAATTTGCCTTCCTTTTGGCAGCGTGAGCGTAAAATAACCAAACTGATCTGTGGCTACCCCCGTTTTGGTATTGGTAACGTAAATACTGGCGCCTACCACAGCTTCGCCCGATTTGCTATCACGTACATAGCCCGATAGCGTGGCGCTCCCGGTGCCGATGGTATTTGTTTTGATCCCGATTTCATACAACTTATTTTCTGTAGTAGCTTCAGGAATTATCTTGTCTTTGGTATCGGCAAAATTTGTTGCCGGTATAGTAATGTTATTTTTTATGGTTTCAGGTGCGGCCTTAATGCCAAAGAAACCGGCGGCAAGCGAGGGTTGTATCTCGCGCCCTTTTGTAAGAAATACTTCGCCATCGGCAGTAATTGCATAATGAAAATCAGTGTTTTTAAAAGCAGTGTCAAGCACTGTTTCCACAGGTTTATTATCTAACTGCACAGTTACCTTTAAGCTATCAAACATTGCCGGCTCGTAGTAAAAATGGTAGCCCGTTTTTGCCTCAAGCGTGGTAACAAACGGTTCAATAGTAACCTGTTGAAAGTTTACGCTTATTAACCGCACAGGTGCTTGCTGGCAATACCCAGCTTTTAACATAATCAAAAAGCAAAAACTTAAAAAGTAGATTTTTTTCATCGGTATATTTTAATTTTCACATTATACTATACCTGTTAAGGTTTTATACATGGAATACCTGGTTATAAAAGCAATTACAGTATGCTGATTACACTTTGTTTACAGGAGCGCTTTATTTTGATAATTGATCGTACTCGGCCGCTATCATACGCATAGCCTTTTCGGGATTATCCTTAAACTTAATTTTATTAGCCTTAATATATTGCTGCAGTTCTTTTTTCTTATCCTTTAATACTTTCAGTAAAGCGCTTTGTCCGCTTATCCTGTAGTAGTTATTGTTTTTTTTAAGGAAAAAATCTTTGGACGCTGCAGTAAAAAAAGTTTCGAGTGTTGTTTGCGTAGAAGTGTTTTGAATACTTTTTGACCATTTAACTAAAGCCTGCAGGTGCCCACCGTATAGCTCATCATAAAATCCGGTATTTATTGAAGCCGCAGTATTCAATGAATCGGCGGTCAGATACACGAAATGATGTTCAAGCAGATCGAAACTCTGCACCCTTGATTTCAGTAAGCTATATTTAGAAAATCCGTTGTATAACAAAACAACAACATCATCTTTGTTAATATCATACATCATGGGTACGTTTGAGTAAAATATACCATCGTAGGTAACTGTGCCCTGTCTGAATGCATCTATATCTAAAAAAAAGGCATTGCCTTTTATCAAAGGGCTGTAAGGCTGGTATTCGGGGCCATTATACAGGCGAGACATTTGGCCTATGGAAGAATTATACGCATCAACTACCCGGCCTATGGCATTTTTTTGCATAAGGCTGTCAGTTACCGTTTGGCCACGGGCACGGTCACTTAAAAAAATACATGCGATAAAAAAGCACAGGAGTGGTTTGCTTATCATTTAGGTTTTATAAAAAGGGAATGTACATTACTTTTAATTAATAATCAAACCAGCGGTTTAAAAAGGCCTGCTTATACCAATAATGTATTGATTATGTTACAATTGCATGCCCCAGGTATATTATGCAGGAATATTCATCTTTACAAAATAGCCCGGGTTTGTTCGTTTGCGGAAACTATGGATGATGCCGCAGGTTGTACCCGATAGGACGTTCCAGGTTTCTTTATCAAATAATAATAATAATAATAACGCTTTGCCAAAACTTTGTTCATGGCGGTAGTTGCAATCGGGCTTGTGCTGATTTAGCATACGGTAGTTTTGGGTTAGTAAGATTGAAGTTTTTTTGGTTGGCCAAAAGTATGCACCAATACTTATGGACACAAATAATAATATGGAACGTTTGTTAAACAATAGGGGGCCATTTGTTAAAAAGCGAGGTATTTGGGCTTTACGTTCCCCGGCGGGCACATTCGGGCGCGACCGTCTCATCTGCTTCCTGTTCGCCGGGCCAAAGGTTGGCCGCGGATTCATCCTGGTTCGCGGTGACCATCGATACAATTGCCCTGGTCTAACGTTTCCCGCCACCAAAAATCATTCGGATTTTATTCTTTGTTTGAACCCATACCGGGCGCACAAATAAAAAGGGCCAATCTTCAACAGATCGGCCCTTGTATTTTTAGTAAGCTGATGTTGTTACAATTTCCGCTTAACTTCTACATTCTCGTAAGCTTCAACAATGTCGCCTACTTCAATATTATTAAAGTTTTGGATATTTAAACCGCACTCGTAACCGGTTAATACTTCCTTCACATCATCTTTAAAGCGTTTCAGTGAAGCAAGCTCGCCAGTGTAAATTACAACACCATCACGTACTATGCGGATTTTGCTGTTACGGTTAATTTTACCATCGAGCACCATACAACCTGCAATGGTACCCACCTTGCTGATCTTGAAGGTTTCGCGAATCTCAACGTTAGCCACAATCTTCTCTTCAAAGGTTGGTGCAAGCATACCTTCCATCGCAGCTTTTATCTCATTGATAGCATCATAGATGATAGAGTAAAGCCTGATATCTATCTGCTCGGCCTCGGCCAGTTTACGGGCACTTCCTGACGGACGAACCTGGAAACCGATGATGATGGCATCAGATGCAGAAGCCAGCAATACGTCTGATTCGGAGATCTGACCTACTGCTTTTGATATGATATTAACCTGTATCTGCTCGGTAGATAGTTTCAGCAATGAATCTGACAACGCTTCAATTGATCCATCCACGTCACCCTTAACAATAATGTTAAGTTCCTTAAAGTTACCAACTGCCAAACGACGGCCGATTTCATCAAGTGTAATATGTTTCTGTGTGCGTAAGCCTTGTTCGCGTTGTAATTGCAGGCGCTTGTTGGCAATTTCACGTGCTTCCACTTCGCTTTCCAATACGTTGAACTTATCACCGGCTGTTGGCGCACCCTGCATACCCAATACCTGTACAGGTGTTGATGGCCCTGCAGATTCAACCCTTTGGCCACGCTCGTTGGTTAACGCCTTAACACGGCCACTGTAGCAGCCTGCTAAAATCGGGTCACCTACTTTTAAACGTCCTGATTGTACCAGGATAGTGGTAACAATACCGCGGCCTTTATCCAAAGCAGCTTCAATAACCGTACCTACGGCACGTTTATTAGGATTGGCTTTAAGCTCTAATATTTCGGCCTCCAGCAATACTTTTTCTAATAGCAAGTCGACATTTAAACCGGTTTTAGCCGATATTTCCTGTGACTGGTATTTACCACCCCACTCTTCAACCAAAATGTTCATAGCCGATAGTTGCTCACGGATCTTATCCGCATTGGCGCCCGGCCTGTCAATTTTATTGAAAGCGAAGATAATTGGTGCACCTGCAGCCTGCGCGTGGTTTATGGCCTCGCGGGTTTGCGGCATCACGCTATCATCAGCGGCAATTACTATTATTACAATATCTGTAACCTGTGCACCCCTTGCACGCATGGCGGTAAACGCCTCGTGACCCGGAGTATCCAGGAATGTTATTTTTCCTTTATTATCGGGCAATGTTACTTCATAGGCGCCAATGTGCTGGGTAATACCCCCTGCTTCGCCACCTATAACGTTTGTTTTACGGATAAAATCAAGCAATGATGTTTTACCATGATCCACGTGACCCATAATGGTAACAATAGGTGCACGTGCAACCAGGTCGGCCGGATCATCAATCTGATCAAGGTTAGCCTCTTCATCCTGTGGTTTCACAAACTCAACCTGGTAACCAAATTCATCGGCCACAATAGTTAAAGTTTCTGCATCAAGCCTTTGGTTGATAGATACGAACATACCCAGGCTCATACATGTTGAAATAATCTGGGTTACAGATACATCCATCATGCTGGCCAACTCATTCGCTGTAACAAACTCGGTAACCTTTAGTACTTTTGATTGCAGTTCCTGCTCCATTGCCAGTTCTTCGGCAGTAGCGGCAACATCATCACGTTTTTGACGACGGAATTTAGCCCGTTGTGCAAATTTTCCTGATTTTCCGGCACCACTTAAACGGGCAAGTGTTGCTTTAATCTGGTCTTGTATATCTTTTTCAGATGGTTCTTCCTTAGGACCTGTGTTTTGAGGGGCATTACGGCTGTTCCTGAAATCGGGACGATTACCGCCACCCTGGCTTGGTCCGCCATTTCCTGGGGCACCATTAGTTCTGTTCCTAAAATCAGGACGGTTTGGATTAATGGTTCCACCACCAGATGGTGTATGTGGAGGATGGCTACCGCCGCCGCCTTGCTGGCCATGCGGATGATTGCCGCCACCGCCGCCACCTTGCTGCGGATTTCCCTGGCTATCTTTACGTTTCCTTTTGCGTTTATGATCAGCTGCGCTGTTGGCGTTTGATGATGATGCTATAGGATTACGTTTTGGCGCGTTAACGGGTAACTGTATTTTACCAATAATGTTAGGACCGGTAAGTCTTTCGGCCTTGGCTCTTATAACTTCATCATCAGATTCAGCTGCAGGAGTTTCGGCAGGTTTTTCGGCAACCGGAACCTGTATAACAGGGGCTTGCTCAACCGGTACAACCGGAGCTTGCTCAGCCACAACTTTCGGCTCTTCGGCTTTTGGCGTTTCGGGAACAACCGGTTTGGGAGCTTCTGCTTTAGGCGCCTCTGGTACTATCTCTTTTGGTGTCTCAACTTTTGGTTCCGGTTCCGGTTTTGGTTCTGGAACTACTACTGCTTCCGGCTTTGGCTCCTCTGCTTTAGGCTCAACAACCGCTGGCTTTTCGGCAACGGGTTGTGGTTTTGCATTTAAGTTATTGAGGTCAATTTTACCAACTACCTTAACACCAGGCAATACATCGCCGCGATCCTCGACTTTTTCGGGAGCAACAGGTTCAGCCGGTTTTGGTTTTTCTACCGTGGGTGAAGTATACTGACCAGTATTTTTGATCAGGATCTCTTCGTTCTCAAAATCCCTTGAACGGCGGTTTTCCACAGGCTTTTCAGGAAACGGCGCAAGATCTTCTTTCCGTATCTTTCCGATACTGATCTGCTTGGCTTCCTCTTTGATGCTTTTATCAACAGCAAACTCCTTCAACAATGCGTTGTACATGTCGCCATTTAGCTGGGCCATCGGTTGCTTGTCAACCTTATAACCTTTCGTAGCCAAAAAATCGACAATGGTACCCATACCAATGTTGAGTTCTTTTACTGCCTTAATTAATTTTATTGATTTGTCTTCTGACATTTATTATATTTTCTCTGCTAATTATCGCAAAAATACGATTTTAATTTTGGTTATTATGCTTATTCAAACTCAGCATTCAATATTGATAGCACTTCTTTTACCGTTTCCTCTTCCAGATCGGTACGTTTTACCAATTCGCCAACAGTTAAAGCCAATACCGATTTTGCTGTATCTAAACCAATTCGTTTAAATTCATCAATTATCCAGCTATCAATTTCATCTGTGAATTCTTCGATATCCACATCCTCGTCATGCTCATCTGCCTCACGGTAAACATCTATCTCATAGCCTGTTAACTTGCCTGCAAGTTTAATATTATGCCCGCCGCGACCGATCGCTAAAGATACCTGGTCGGGTTTTAAGTATACAGCCGCTGTTTTTTTCTCATCATCTAATTTAATAGATGTGATTTTGGCAGGCGACAATGCACGCTGAATATAAAGCTGAATATTGTTGGTGAAGTTAATCACGTCGATATTCTCATTTTTTAATTCCCGAACGATGCCGTGTATACGTGAACCTTTCATACCCACGCAGGCGCCAACCGGATCTATACGGTCATCATATGATTCAACCGCCACTTTGGCTCTTTCGCCCGGCTCACGCACAATTTTTTTAATGGTGATCAGTCCGTCGAAAATTTCGGGTACTTCAAGCTCAAACAAACGCTGTAAAAACTCAGGTGCGGTACGCGAAATAATGATCTTAGGGTTGCTGTTCAGCATATCTACCTTATAAACAACAGCTTTTACACTATCGCCTTTTTTAAAGTAGTCGGCCGGGATCTGCTCCGTTTTTGGAAGCAACAATTCGTTACCTTCATCATCAAGCACCAGGGTTTCTTTTTTCCAAACCTGGTAAACCTCTCCGGTAACAATTTCGCCAACGCGATCTTTGTATTTTTTAAAGATCTCGTCTTTTTCCAGTTCTAAAATTTTTGAAACCAGTGTTTGGCGTGCCGCCAAAATAGCACGGCGGCCAAAGCTTTCCAGGGTGATCTGCTCAATTTGCTCGTCGCCCACTTCCAGGTCCGCATCAAACAATTTTGCCTCTGCCAGTTCAACTTCCAGGTCATCATCTTCACTAAACCCATCTTCCATAACCTTACGGGTTCGCCAGATCTCTAAGTCACCATTATCGGTGTTCACAATTACGTCGCAATTTTCATCGGTGCCGTATTTTTTCCTGATCATGCTTCTGAAAACGTCTTCCAAAACGCTCATCATGGTTGGGCGGTCAATGTTCTTGAAATCTTTAAATTCCTGAAAAGAATCAATTAAATTAATATTGCTCATTTTCTACTTGAATGATATTAAAACTTTTGTTTCTGTTATTTGATTAATAGGGATAACGCTTTCAACAGTTTCGGCCTTTTTCCCTTTTTCTTTTATTTTTTCTTCAATTATGATGGCATCCTCGGTTAATGCCGATAAAATACCTTCACGTTTAGCGCCATCGGTCATCTTAATGCCTAAAGTACGCCCAATGTTTTTGGCATATTGCCTTGGCGATGATAGTGGAAAATCAATCCCCGGCGATGATACTTCCAGGTTATATGCAGTTTCTATCACATTCTCTTCCTCTAAATGGAAGCCCACATGCCTGCTTACTGCCACACAATCATCAATACCTACACCATTGTCGCCATCCAACAAAACGATAAGCTTTCCGTTCGAATGCATTTTAACATCCACTAAAAACAAATTCGGCTTATCGGCTATCTTTTCTTCTACGAGTTCCCGTACCCTTTTTTCAATGTTCATTACCCGCCTTTTTGATTGATAATTTTTAATTGATAAAATAAAAGAGGGGGCTATAATTGCCCCCTCTTTTATTCATTGAGTGCAAATATAATCAAAATTATTAATTTTTCAAGCACATAGGATAGTTTATTGCTTAAAAATCAAATCTGTATAGGGTAAATTCCCCAGTTTGTTGTGCCCCATGATATAATCTGAGGCGCTGGTATTCGCATCAAATTTATAGTAGCGTACAAAATAGGCTTGTTGTGCAGCAAATGGTGTATCCGGCGTAAACATAACCGCGCTGTCTTTTACCAAATACTTACCTGGTTGAACCGGTTGATAGTTTTTCATATCGGTATCGGCAGGCATTTTATAAACGGGCGCCAGGCTTTGCCAGTTACCACCCGATGAATCGCGGTTGATATCCTGCATTATAGCATAGTCAATACCGGTTATTTTGATGGAATGTTTATCGGGAGTGAGGTGTACTTGGACTTGATTGACGCTGGTTTTGTTGGAGGAGCATCCAAAGGAGAAAAGTATTAAAAACAGGAGTGTTTTAATACTGAACGCTAAATGACGCATTGTCATCCTGAACGCAGTGAAGGATCTGTTTGCAGACTGTACAGGGCGAAGAGGCATGGTGAATAATAGATGCTTCACTCCGTTCAGCATGACAAATGTTTTTTTTGCAAACTCGTCATGCTGAGTTGTAAAATTTGGCGAAAATCTGAAGGGGAAATGCCGTTTTAAAAGGTTTGTCATCCTGAACGTAGTGAAGGATCTGTTCGCAGACTGTACAGGGCGAAGAGGCATGGCGAATAATAGATGCTTCACTGCGTTCAGCATGACAAATGGCTTTTTTGCAAACACGTCATGCTGAACTTGTTTCAACATCCCACACGCTGAGTCAACACCTTGCATATCGATGACCTTGCATGTGGGATTCTGATCTGGCCAATTGACAGAAGGGATGACTTCTTTATTTATAAATCCTTTCATTTCTTCAGCGTTTGTTCAAACAACTTAAAAATCCGCTTGTACTCATCCGTCCAGCTGCTGGCTTGCTCAAAGCCGTGATCTTCTACCGGGTATGATGCCAGCTCCCAGTTTTCTTTGTGCAGCTCTATCAGCTTTTGGCTCAGGCGGATGATATCCTGGTAGTTCACATTCTGATCTATCATCCCGTGCAGCATCAGCAAATTGCCTTTTAATCCATTGGCAAAATATATGGGTGAACTTTTACGGTAAGCAGTTTCATCGGTAAATGGTTCATTTAAAATGTTGGATGTGTACTCGTGGTTATAATGCGCCCAATCGGTAACAGAACGGATTGCTCCACCGGCTGCGAAAACGTCCGGCTCGGTAAACATACCCATCAGGGTAATAAAACCGCCGTACGATCCGCCGTATAAACCAACATGCTTAGGATTTACGCCGTATTTATCAACCAGGTATTTTACACCATCAACCTGGTCTGTTAAATCTTTACCGCCCATATGGCGATAGATGCCGGTACGCCAGTCGCGGCCATAGCCGGCGCTTGCTGTATAATCAATATCAATCACGGTATAACCATTATCGGCCAGCATATTGTTGAACATAAACTCGCGGAAATAGTAGCTCCAGGAATAAGTTACCTCCTGCAAATAACCTGCACCATGCACAAATACAACAGCTGGTTTTGCCGCATCAGCTTGTTTGGGCAGGTAAAGCCGTGCATAAACATCGCTGCCATAGCGGTTTTTAAAGGTGATGACCTCCGGATCCCGCCATGGGTACGACCTATATTCGGCACTTACCGAATTAGTTGCCTGCATAGCTTTTGCACCTGGCTTATTAGCCTGCACATACAGATCCCATGGCTTATTGGAGTACGAATAGCGGATAGCCAGCCATTTTTCATCGGGCGATAGTGATACATCATTACCGCCTTTCATGCCGGTTATTTTAGTAGGAGTGCCGCCGTTAACCGGGATGCTGTAAAAGCTGGTTGCACCGGGATGATCAATATTGGCCGTAAAATAAAACTTCTTTTTGTCGTTGGCCAATTGCAGGGTTTGTACCTCCCATTTGCCACTGGTTAGTTGCTTTTTGGCAGCTGTGTTTACATCAACTATATATAGGTGTGAGTAGCCGCTGGCCTCGCTCTGGAAATAAAAGTGATTATTATCAATAAACCCCACATTACCCGTTGCTGAGTCGTCTATACCGGGCCCGCCAATCCACGCTTCATCCCGCTGGCGGTCCAACAGGGTTAGTTTGCCTGTTAAAGGGGCAAGGCGCATGATCCAGCGATCTTTATTATCCAGGGCAGAGATGATCACAACCGCATTTGCACCGTTATCACTCCAAAAAGGGCCTTCTATGGTTACCTGCCTGTCGGCATTTTGCTTTTTAAGTTCCTCAAGCTCTTTGGGGTAATCCTTTACATAATCGGGCAGGTCTTTTATACCGGGGATATCATTGGTGATAATACGGTAAACCGTATCGCGTTGCCTATCGAAAATATAAGTTTCGGAAGTTGATGATGGCCGCCCTACTTTGGAGCGGTTAGGAATATCCTCTGTAAAACCCGATTCGGTTACATAGTTAGGAACTATCGCGTTTTTAACATCCTCTGCGGGTTTGGTTAGCCTATAGGTTACAAACCGTTCATCCGGACTGGCCTTAACCCTGCCAACTCTTTTATCGCCAAAAACCAATTCCTTTAATTGTTTAGGCTCCATGGCAGCATTCTCTACAGAATCATATTTTTCTTGTTTTTCCTCGATTTTTATAATATCAAACAATTCAAATTGTTGTTTTTTAAGCCATTTTTCCTGTTCGTTAACCTCATCCTTGCTTTTTTTACCTTTTACTTTCACAAAGTTGGTTAGCTGTTCAAGCCCGGTACCGTTAAGTTTTAAGGCAAACAGGTTGTTGCTTTGCGAAAATATTACCCGGCTTTCATCGCCACTAAAAACCGGTGAGCTCTCGCGCTGTTCGGTGTGAATGAGCTGTATTGTTTTGCCCGATTTAAGATCTTCCAAAAACAGGTCGCCATTTTTTTCAAAAACCTTTTGGGTATGTATTTTATTCCAGCTACCATTACCGGGTAAGCTGCGCCGATCGGCAATACTCACTTTTTGTGGCGTAATGTTAGCTGGAGTGACGGCAAATAGCCCCTCGGTGCCTGCTTTATCAGGGTTCCAGGTAAAAAGAACCTTTTTGCTGTCATCGCTCCAGTGGATATTTGAGGGCGATACCCCAATCCATTTTGGGTCGCGCATAATCTTTTCTATCGTGAGCGTATCAAGCTTTTGGGCAAATGCAGCTGTAGTGTTTGCGATTAATAACAGCGTAAATATTTTTTTCATTTTCGGTCTTTATCCAGCGTAATAATTACGCGAATGCAATTTAACAGTTTAGGTTTGGTTTGCTAATTTTAACCATCTTATTGTTACAAAATGGAACTACACGGCCAGGGCTTTACATTACGGCAGTTACGCGAAGGAGATGCGGCATCACTGCAAAAACATGCAGATAATACCCATATCTCCGATTTTTTGTTTGATCGGTTTCCATCGCCTTATACTGTAGATGATGCTATCGCTTTCATCAAATTAAAAATGACCGAAGAGCCTCAAACTCATTTTGCTATAACTATTGACAATCAGGCTATTGGTGTGATTGGGCTCGATTTCAGGGGAGATATTTATAGCAAAGCGCCATTGATAGGGTACTGGATTGGCGAAGCGTATTGGGGCAGGGGTATTATGCTACAGGCATTAAAACTGGTAGTTGATTACGGGTTTAATAATTTAGATATTGTGAGGATGCAGGCCGGGGTACTTGGCAATAACCCAAAATCAATGCGGGTACTGGAAAAAGCCGGATTTGTTAAAGAAGGGATTTTGAGGAATGCTATTTTTAAGAATGGTGTTATTTTGGATGAGCATGTATATGGCATAGTGAAGGGCTAAAACACTCACAAAAACAAAGCTTTTCGGGCGTTTATTGTCGGGGTTAAAAAACGTAAGTTGTTGATAGTTAGCAATAAAGGTGTTCCGCCCGAGTTTTAAACAACAGCTAATGCATTGACAATCAGTATAAATAGTGTTCCACCCTGTTCCATGTGTACCAGGCGTTCCGGTGGAACGCTGAATTAGTAATGCAAAGCCTAAAACAACCTTAATTTACCAATCGCCCGGCCATGTCCACCGTTCGTGCAAATGGGTTTAAAAATTTATTTACCAATACAGCAAATTCCCGCCTGGTTACGGGGCGGTTCATGTCAAAATCAGCAGTGAATTTATATTGCGTTTTCCAGGTTTTGGCTGTACTTGTCTGCAATGTTTTAGGATCTGCAAGGGTTATCTCGCTGATGAGCGATAACAGATTACCAACTGTAAACCTTGCGGCAGGTTTCTCCCTGTTAAACCATAAAAAAGTACGGGAATAGATCTCATTCAAAACGGGCTCAATTTCGACAGTATTAACAGCCGAATCGGGCACGAAAAACATTCGTGTGCTGTTGCTGTTTTGCACTCCCTTTAACAAGCCCGTAGCCCCAACCTGTTGAACAGATCTGAAATATGGATCGTCTTGTTTGATATCGGCAAAAGGCATTAGGTATCCTTTAAAATCCAGCAGCTCGCCTTGTATAGCCCGCACATTTAATTTGCGGGTGGTGGTTTTGAAGAATGCGCAAAAGGCTGCAGTTGCACCGGCACCCTGCCCCAATGTAAGATAGTTGGGCAGGTATTGTATATTATCTTCGGGAATAAGCTTGGCGGTTATCAATAAATTGTCGGCGCTTTTTGCCACTATCGCGCTAAGCGGGATACAGTAAGCCGGCAACTGAGGATAATTGTTTTTGGAAAGCATGGTATCGCCACGCGTTCCCCCAAAATCATTACCGGCCGCAATGCTGGTACGGTATATTGTTGCCTCATAATTGCCGGCAACGGGCTCAAAAGCTTTAAAGTCTGGATTGAATTTCTGGGTGGCTATACCATCTTTAGTGGCATCTATGATCACTTTGGCTTTTATTAGCTGCGATGCGCCATCCTGGCTGATGGTTACCTGCCAGGCATCGCCATCTTTCTTAATGCCTGTAACAGGTGCATTTAGTTTTATGCTGAGGTTTTTTACGGTGTCGGCTATTTTTTTAAGGATAGCAGCCCCGGTATAGGGTTCAAAGCGGAGGGGGGCGTTATAGGTGGTATCGTATCCGGGTGTTGCTTTATAAAACGCCATTACTCTTTTACGAAATTCGCCCCAGATACCTGAGTGCAGATCCTGGCCGACGGTAATCGTTATCATAGTTTGAGAAACCATGGCGGGGCATAATTGAGGCCCCTGCTCAATAAGCAGGGTTTTTATTTTGCTTCGCGCTCCCTGAATTGCTGCCGCGGTACCGCCGGGGCCGCCCCCGATTACCAAAATATCGGTTTTAATGGTTTGAGCGTAGGTAAATGAACAATTTAATAGCAACAATACTAATAGCAGCTTTTTTATCATCGGTATAAATAACACGTACAGAACGCTAATTTAGACTAAAAGCTTGTGGTACTATAAAATTATAGCTAATTTAATTTTTTTTAAAGCTTATGACAGACGAACAAATGAAATACCCGATAGGGAAATTCGCTCCCCCGGCATCATACACCGATGAGAACATACGCGAGTGGATTGATGACCTGCGCACACTGCCCGGCAAATTGCGCAATGCCATAGCCGGTCTTAATTACCAGGAACTGGATACCCCATACCGCACAGGAGGCTGGACATTGAGGCAGGTGATCCATCACCTTGCCGATAGCCATATGAACTCTATTACCCGTTTTAAACTGGCACTTACCGAAAGCAACCCTATAATAAAACCCTACGAGGAAGCCGACTGGGCGTTATTACCAGATTATCGCCTGCCGGTTGAACCATCATTAAAAATACTGGAAGGAATCCACATTCATATGGTGGCCCTGTTTGAAAGTTTTACCGAAAACGAATGGGAACGCACCTTTGTACACCCGGCATCAGGCGATGTTGTTTCCCTTAAAAAAGGACTTGCACTTTATGCATGGCACAGTAATCATCATTTGGCGCATGTTACTGAAACGGTGAAGAAATTCGTTAAAGCTTAAAGCCAAAAGCTATGAATAAAAAGGCTTTTAGCTTTCTGCTTTAAGCCTTTGGCTTAGGCAGCTGGAAAGCTCAGGTAAAAAGAAGTTCCTATATTAATGGTAGTTTCAAACCATATCTTGCCATTGGCATTCTCGATTGAGTTTTTAACAAAGGCAAGCCCCAGCCCCGTACCCGAGCTTTTGGTGGTGAAGTTGGGCTCGAATATTTTTTCGCGCATGTTTTCGGGGATGCCGTTACCGTTATCCTTTATAGTAAGTAACACATTCTTACTGGTTACCAGGTAATTGATATCTATCAGCCCTTTTCTGTCGGGTGGTGTAGCTTCAATGGCATTCTTTAACAGGTTATTAAAGCAACGTAACAATTGATCGCGATCGGCATTAATGATAAATGGCGTTTCGGGTGGGTGAAAACTAATGTGAATATTATCCATCTGTTTAAAAATGGTAACTGCCTGGTTTAGCATATCAAAAATGTTAGTAGGCTCGATACGGGTATCGGGCATTTTAGCAAATGCCGAAAATTCGGATGCTATTGACGACAGGCTTTCTATCTGTTCAACAAATGATTTGCTAAAACGCTCAAATTTTTGATCAAATTTAGGGTCTTTATCCCGCCATGATTTATCAAGCAGTTGTAAGCCCAGCTTCAAAGGCGTTAAAGGGTTTTTAATTTCGTGGGCAACCTGTTTGGCCATTTCCCGCCAGGCACTTTCACGTTCGGACTGGGCCAACCTGTTGGCACTATTTTCCAACGCCGATATCATTTTATTATACTCCTTAACCAGGGCCCCTATCTCGTCGTTACGTTGCCATTTTATTGGCTCGTTCTTTTTACCATATATGGTTCTGCTCAGGGTATCCTGTATAAAGCTTAATGGCGTGGTAATTTGCCTTGCAATAATAATTGCAAACAAACCTATAGCTATAAAAACCAGCGCGTATACATTGATCATTACATTAAGTAACGAACTGATCCGTTCCTTGTAGTCGGCCTCGTTAGAAAAATAAGGCAATTGCACATAAGCAACTGTTTTGTTACCTGAAGTTACTATAGGGGCATAGGCCGCTTTATAACTTAGCTCACCTATACGCTCGTCATTCACAAACTCGGTTTTTTGCAACTTGCTTAAAAATATATAAGCCCTGGAGTTCATTTTTTTTGCTACCAGGCCATATTCATAAATTTTGGGCTGTGTTGTTACCAGCGGTACGCCATTCGTATCAAACAATATCAGGTCGGTTGAGTAGGTTTTGGCCAGGTCATTGAAGTCCACCTGGCTTTTTTCATTCACATTATAAATGTATTTGTTTAATATGCCTGTTTGGAATGCCTCGGTAATGCTGGTAATTTTATCCCGGATCTGTTTATCCTGCTGTTTTTGGTATTGGTTACCAATAGATATAAAAGTGATAAAACCTACAACTATAAGCGTAACCACTACCGCAAATATCATCACAAACTGGATGCGGGTTTTATAAAGTACCTTATCAAAATTTATCCTGAAAGTCCAGCGGATCTTATCATCTTTAATGCTTAGTATCCTGATACGTACCCAGGCCCCCCTTAAAATTATGATGACGGCGCTAAATATCAGCAAAGCCAAAAAAAAGAAGGTAATGGAAGTTACACCATAATATAATGGATTTACCTCCTTGCTCACCACTATTAAATTACGTTTAGTGGGTTTATATATCAGGTGCTCATACTTGGTGAAGGTATTGTACCATTCGGGATTATTACTTTTAGTTGTTTTTACAGTATACTTTTTAAGTGTCCCATTAAAATCGGTATTATTAAGGGAGTAAACATAATTCCCTTTTTGACTTTGCAGCTTATTATCGATATAGTACGCATATGAATAATCCTTAAGTTCATCTTCGCTTTTTAAATTACCATCTATCAATAACTCAGGAAAAGTTCCTACTAACGATTGCAGCGGTTTTGACTTAAACTCAACCACCAATGTCCCCAGTTTTTGGTGCCTGTAGCTTATAGGCAGTATAGCAAAGTAACTCTGAAATCCGAACAACTCGTTGATCCGGTAAAAATAAGCCGACACCTTAAACGAACTATAAACCACCTGGTCTTTAAATACGTTCAGCGAAAAATTATCATCGGACATTGGCTGGTCCATTGCATCATATTCATGTACTTTTAGCCCATATTTTGATAAGTAACCATCAAAATAAAGTTTTTGAAAACGAGTTTTAAGGTACTCGATATTATGCACATTTTCTTTAAAGTAGCGTATGATAGCCGTATCAGTAACAATCCTGCCTTCTACTATTTTAAAAGAGTTTTCGGCCGAACGGTCATCGGGTTCTTCCAGCTTGTGTATTACTCCCTTGCGAATATGTTCTTCTTTAATGCTCTCAAAATGATTAAGCCTAATGGCCGAAATAAGGGCGCATATTAAAAGGATGCCTAAAAAAGTACTTGTGGTAAGCCTGCTACCCTGGTATATAAAACCATACGCCCTGATCAAGACCAACAACATCCACAACAGGTAAAACACAGTAAACTCATGGTAGAAAGCAAAAACAATTGTAGTTATGATAATGCTTGCTACGAACAAAAATGCCTGGTGCGATCTTGGAACATCCAGCTTAAGGCACAGAAAAAGTACAACCTCGTCAATCAGGTAAAAAATAAGGAAACTAAAACAGAGCATTAAAACACCCAGAACACTGAATGAAGATAGGTTAAGTACGTTGTTTACATTAAAGTTGATGTCTGAGTTAACAACAAGATCATAAAACAACCTTAATAGTGATGTAGAAACAGCTATAAGCAGTAATATACAGCTTATTACCATAAAATAGCCGGCAACATTGCCAAATACAATAGTAAACAGGCGGCGCCGTTGCAGGTATACAAAAGCAACGAACCAAAAAACACACAATATATTGATGCAAAGATCGCCCAAAGAAGGATATAAAATACCGGAATGGTAAATTTTAGGGTCAAAGACCTTGAGCATTCCATTAAAATCGGGCAGGTGATAATGTAAGTTAACAAATCGGAGTAGTACAATAAACAGCGCCATAAACACTACGGATAACCAAGCATATCCATTTGCAGCTACATAGCAGCAAATATTATGAATTAAAATGCAAAGTGTTATGATTGTTAAAATCCAGATTGCTAACTCGTAATAAATAAAGGCATCGTTAACGGCCCCTGGCTTTTGCTTTACAGAAAACAGGTAATCATTATTAATGCTATGTATATTATAAACATCCTTGTCAATAAAATTGGCAATCTCAATATTGTCACTGGGAGTAAGGTCCCTTGCGAATGTATTTTGAAGGTATTGGTTAGTAAATGCATAGTTAATTTTTACCGGGATGAAAAAGATAACGGAGAAATCGCCCTCAGTTTTTTTAATCGCTTCGTAGTAACCATTAGGTTGCTTAATAAATGAATTCCCTTCTTTAATACCATCTAAGCTATCAGGCAAAACTTTAATGCCACTCCAAAAGTTTAACCGGTTTTTATAAGCAGTTACAAACCAAATGTTCTTTTGGGTAGTAAAATCATTAATGCTGTTAATGGCATCCTGGTCATTATCGGTAAGCGCTTTAAATTTATTAAACTGGACTTTATCGGTTATTTGTTTATTAACGTAAGCTTCTTTTTTATGTAAATTATCCTCAAGTGTTTGCGCGGTTTGCAACAGGTTATTTATTGGGGTATATGTTTTTTGGACAATAATGGCCGCAAACAATAAACCAATACCTATCAGGGTAAGCAACAAACGTATTTTTCCGGATGCGGTCAAATGATTATAAGATAAAATGATTTAAAAAACAAAAAGCACTATACAGTGCTTTTTAAAGTTATTGTGTTAGCTCGGCACTCTCAGTAACCATGGCCCTGTCAACTTTTTTTACAAGGCCTTGTAATACATTGCCCGGACCAACTTCGGTAAAGGAGGTTGCTCCATCTTCCATCATGTGTTTAACGGTTTGTGTCCATCTCACGGCTCCTGTAAGCTGGGCTATTAAATTTTGTTTTATAAGTGCAGGATCGGTATATGGTTTGGCGTCTATATTTTGGTAGATAGGGCAAATCGGCGATTTAATCTCGGTAGCAACAATAGCCGCTTCCAACTCAACCCGTGCAGACTCCATTAATGGAGAGTGGAAAGCGCCACCCACTTTAAGCTTTAAAGCCCTTTTTGCCCCGGCTGCAAGCAGTTTTTCGCAAGCCGCATCAACACCGGCAATGGTGCCGGATATTACCAGCTGACCAGGACAGTTGTAATTTGCTGTTACTACCACATCGCTCACCTGTTGGCAAACATCTTCAACAGTAAAATCATCCAGGCCCAAAATTGCAGCCATGGTAGATGGCTGCAGTTCGCATGCTTTTTGCATGGCATTGGCACGGGCAGCTACCAGACGCAAACCATCCTCAAATGATAAAGCGCCGGCTGCTACCAGGGCAGAAAACTCACCTAATGAATGACCTGCAACCATTTCGGGCTTAAAGTCATCCTCTAAAACGGTGGCTAAAATAACCGAGTGCAAAAATATAGCCGGTTGGGTTACGTTGGTTTGTACCAGGTCTTCGGCTGTACCGTCAAACATCACATCGGTAATGCGGAAACCCAGTATCTCATTGGCTTTTTCAAATAGTTCGCGGGCTTTTTCTGATTGATCAAAAAGATTTTTACCCATACCTACAAACTGGGCACCCTGTCCCGGAAAAATATATGCTTTCATGTGCCCCCTAACCCCCTAAAGGGGGAATTTTTATGTTTATAATAGTTATTATTTATCAACCCTTCGTATTCCCCCTTTAGAGGGCCGGAGGGCTTAACCCAACTTAGAACTTATCAAATTTAAAAATTCGGTTCGTGTTTTTTCTTTTAAAAATTCACCTGTAAATGCCGATGTGGTAGTTACGGAGTTTTGCTTTTGTACCCCCCGCATGCTCATACACAAGTGGCGGCATTCAATAACAACGCCAACACCAAAAGGGTTAAGCGTCTCCTGGATACAGTCACGAATCTCGTTGGTAAGTCGTTCCTGCACCTGCAGCCTGCGGGCAAAAACATCAACTATTCGGGGTATCTTACTCAGGCCTACAACATATCCGTTAGGGATATAGGCAATATGCGCCTTGCCAAAAAATGGCAGCATATGATGCTCGCACATAGAGTATACCTCAATATCCTTAACAATAACCATCTGGCTGTAATCCTCCTTGAACATAGCAGAGCTCATGATTGTTTTTGCATCCAGATCATATCCATGTGTAAGAAAAAGCATGGCTTTGGCAATGCGCTCGGGGGTTTTTAATAAACCTTCACGTTCGGGATTTTCGCCGATCTGTTTTAAAACGTTAAGATAATTGGCCGATAGGCTTTCAATCAGTTGAGGATTATATCTGTCTACCTTGGTATAACCGTCAATATCATCATCACGGTCGGGGATGTGGTTTTTGTCAATCATTTTATAAAGTTATCCGCCAAAATACTCGGCCGAATTATTTTCAGTTTCATACAATCTAACCGAGTGCAAAAATACACCCTCATAAGCCTCAATAGGCGCTTTAAGCTGGTTAAATATTTCTATACATAGCAACTCTGTTGATGCCATTTTACCCGCCATAAAATCAACATCTTTATTGATGTTTTTATGATCGAGCTTTTCAATAACAAATTCGTTAATGATAATCTTCAACTCTTTAAGGTCAATAAGATAACCAGTTGCGTGCGTAACTTCGCCCTTAACGGTTACAAACAAGTTGTAGTTATGACCATGCCAGTTAGGATTGGCGCATTTGCCAAATACCTCATTGTTTTTTTCAGCGCTCCATTCCTCACGGTACATCCGGTGAGCGGCATTAAAATGTTCCTTGCGCGTTATATGTATCATCATAATATATCGTGAGTGCAAATATACAAAACAAAAACAGGCGAGTTGTTTTATATTAGTACCCAAAAACTTCATCAAAACATTTAAAAACCATATGCTTATATTGGTAGTTGCCGCAACCGCCCCTGAGATAGAACCTCTTAACAAATACTTTGGCAATAAAATAGCTGTGCTTATAACCGGTGCAGGCATGGTGCCTACTGCTTTTGCGCTTGGCCATCATTTTACACTACCCAAATATGACCTGGTAATAAATCTGGGAATCGCCGGCAGCTTCGACAGTAATATTCAGCCGGGCGACGTGGTGGAGGTTACCGAAGATACCTTTGCAGAAACAGGCGCAGAAGATGATGAGCAATTTATACCCATGAATGTTTTGGGTTTTGGCGAAGTTACTTATAAGCCCACAACTACTCTTGAAGAAGTTGTAAGTAATTTTTCACTGAAAAAGGTGCGGGCCATCACTGTAAATACTGTTCATGGGAATGAGTTCTCTATTAAAAAAGCACAGGAACGTTTAGATCCGCAGTTGGAAAGCATGGAAGGGGCGGCTTTTTTTTACGCATGCCAACAGGTTAATGCGCCGTGTATGCAAATCAGGGCTGTGTCAAATTTTGTAGAAAAACGTAACCGCGATAGCTGGCAGATAGGACTCGCCATAAAAAATCTGAATACCTTTGCTATTGATCTGATTGACGCTGTTATTAAGCTTTAATCCGTTATATATACTACACTTTATATTATGAAATTAACTCTCGGCTTTTCGCCCTGCCCTAACGATACCTTTATTTTCGACGCACTGATACATCATAAAATTGATACCGAAGGACTGGAGTTTGAGGTTTTTTATGATGATGTGGAAACCCTTAATCAAAAAGCCTTTCGCGGTGAGTTGGATGTTACTAAACTAAGCTACCATGCCTTTGCCTATGTGGCCGATAAATATGTACTGCTTGATTCTGGCAGCGCATTAGGATTTGGAGTTGGGCCAATGCTGATATGTAAAGATGACCCTGAAAAACTGCTTGCGCAACTGGAAACCGGCAATCCGCAACCCCTAATAGGAATCCCTGGCAAGTATACCACTGCTAATTTTTTATTGGGCAATGCCTTCCCCAATGCTACTAACAAAATTGAGCTTGTTTTTTCGGATATTGAAAATGCTGTATTGGAGGGGCGGGCAGATATTGGCCTTATTATTCACGAAAACCGCTTTACTTACCAGGATAAGGGTTTAAAAAAGATCATCGATCTTGGCGATCATTGGGAAAAACAAACCGGCTGTGCTATTCCGCTTGGGGGCATAGTGGCAAGCCGTAGCCTGCCGGCGGCTATTCAGCACAAACTGAACCGGGTATTACGCAAATCGGTTGAGTTTGCTTTTGCCAATCCCAAATCGGGGCTGGAGTTTATCCGCTCACATGCACAGGAAATGAGTGAAGCGGTAATGTACAAGCACATAGAACTTTATGTAAACAAGTATTCTGTTGAACTGGGCGAAGATGGAAGAAAAGCAATTAAGCTGCTTTTTGATACTGCCCTTAAAAACAACTTTATACCGGCAATAAAGGAAAATTTGTTTCTAAGTTAAGCTAAGGAATACCTCTCACAAGCCTGCAACGGGTAAGGTCAAAACAAAATGGGCATTTGCAAAACAACTATAATTGACCATTCTTTGTTTTTTGAAGACGATTTTTCCATAACATCCACCAGGGGGTAGCGGGCGAATCGTGGTGTTCATAGTGATAGCCAAAAAAGTAGCAGCTAAAAAAAGCCAATACATGATTCTTAGCCTGGCTACGGGCAAAATATTTATTATCATGTTCACCTTTGTGCGGCTGGTAAGTGCCAAAGTAAAACAACTGTAAGGTGCTCAACAGCGAGGGAACTACCCAAAAAAGCAACAGGTTGACCTGCGGAATCCACATTTTTAAAATATTGAACAATACAGCCATCACCACAATTTGCCAGATAGATAAGTAATTGCGGATGAACGTCACATACCAGCTCCAGAAACCGCCGTCATGATAATCAGGATCCTGCGCAGTATGGACTTGGCTATGGTGTAAATGATGTTTTGCGTAAAGCTGCCGATACCAGAAAGATGCATATAGAAAAGTGCACAGATAGCCAATAAAGTTATTAATACCGCGATTGGGCGATATAGTGCCATGCATAGCATCGTGCGCGGTAATAAATAGCCCGGTATACAAATGCATTTGCACCAAAATAAATAGGTAAACCAGTGGATTTGTAAAGCTGAAACGCCACTGCATTAACTGGATGATGGATGCGGTCCAACAACCTATTACGACTATGGCAATCAGCAAACCAATATGTGAGGGCCTTTTTTGCATGTGATTGATGTAACAGCAAAAAGCGTGCTGTTAAAAATTTTCAATGGCGGCTTTTACCTGCTGCATCAGCCACATAGGAGTTGATGTGGCGCCGGCTATACCAACCGTGTCATTTGGCGAAAACATGGATAGTTCCAGTTCACTGGTTGACGAAATGAAATAGGTGTTGGGGTTATGTTTGCGACAAACCTCAAACAATACCTTTCCGTTTGATGATTTTTTGCCTGATACAAAAACGATCTTATCAAAGCGTGTAGCAAATTTTGGCAAATCCTTATCCCTGTTTGATACCTGGCGGCAGATGGTATCATTGGCCTTCAAATCATATCCCCTTGAAATCAACTCGTCTTTTACGCTATAGAACTTTTCCATACTCTTGGTGGTTTGGCTGTAAAGCGTAATGTTGTGGGGCAGCTCTATATTATCCAGCTCGGCAATATCCTGGAAAACCAGGGCTTCGTTATTGGTTTGCCCTTCAAGGCCTATTACCTCGGCGTGGCCGTGCTTACCAAATATGAGGATTTTCTCGTTTGAGTCGTAGGATGTTTTTATACGGTTTTGCAGCTTTAAAACTACAGGGCATGAGGCATCAATAAGGGTAATATTATTTTCTAAAGCGGTACGGTAAGTATCGGGGGCTTCGCCATGGGCACGAATAAGCACCTTTTCGTTATGCAAATCCTTTAGCTCAGCATGATCAATTATCCGTAGCCCCTGAGCTTTTAAGCGGTCAACTTCCTCATCATTATGTACAATATCGCCCAGGCAATACAGGTAGCCATCTTCGGCCAGTATTTCTTCGGCCATATCAATGGCGTAAACTACCCCAAAGCAAAAGCCCGAATCCTGATCGATAGTAACCTGTAAGTTGTACGCTCCCATTATGTTGCAAATATAACCTTGATTTAATGATTTTGTTGTATTTGTTGATTTTTTGACAGGATTTTTAAGGAATTAACAAAGTCTGTAACTGGTATTTGAATAATACATTTAAATCAATCCTAATATCATGAAGAACACAAACTGAATTATAAGCAATACCATAGCGGCTTTGTTTTGCGGTTTAAACCGGAACCTTTCAAAGATGAAAAGCATTCCAGTACTTAATAAAAACCAACAGAAATAATTTTTTAGCGGAATACTATTTCCAGTCCAATGCCAGTAGTCAAAGTGAATGGCGACAGGCTCTATAACCAGATCAAGGAGAACGAGTACCAGGGCTCCGGTTATAATCCGGAAGAAAACATTCCTGATACGGCTTCTTTGCATGAGCACACCTGCAGAGTAAATAAGGAGGAACCAATTTATCCCAATCATCAGGGGGATATTAAATAGTTTAATCCCAAGAGCTTCACCATAGCTATAATTGCCAAATAACAAACCGGTGTGTACACCAATAAGCTCGGCCGAAAAGCTTATAGTAAAAACAAGCAACACAAATAACAAGAATTTTGCGCTTGGTTGATTATGGCTGTAAACAATTACAACTGCCATCAGCATTAAATGCCAGGGTACCAATTTTAAGAAAAGTATTGTTAAAGACGGGATGATAAAACCGATCAATCCTACTACATGAAACAACACAATAATAATAATGGCGATGCGCTCTGTTTTTGTGCTGCCTGTTGATAACTGACTGTTCAAATCCTGCGCCCCTTCCATACGGTTGTTTTGGTGAGGTGTTTCTGGATAGATAGCACTGCAATAAGCAGCATATTAAATATTTGCACCGGATGCAGTACTACATTGTATAGCGCATTTTGCCCCGACTCCAATGAGATCATAATGCGGGTTAGGATAATAAGGCCACACATAAATAGTATCAATGGGAAATTCAGCGTCATAATAAGTATCATCGGGAAAATGATAACCAGCATTAAATAAATTAAAAAACCGATAACACTGTAATTAAACGCCGCCAAAAAATTCTTGCTGAAACCATTAATTGCTTCATTATAGTTTTTGTACATGCGGCAGCTTATCATGCCATTGGCCAGCAGAGCTTCGCCATTGTAGGCTTTGGTTTTTATTAACCTCATAATCTCCACATCCTCAACCACTTTATCTTTTACAGCTTTATGCCATTGTTCCTCATGGTAAATCATCGCATCAAACAACATAAATTGCCCGCTGGCCGCCGCTATTGATGGGTTTTTCACCAGGGAAATTAATCGTACCGGCAGCAGGTTTAACAATACAAAATGCATCAGGGGTACTACCAGCTTTTCGCCCATGGTCACCATTTCCTGGTTGGTGAAAAGGCTTAGCAGGCCCAGATTGTTCAGGTGCATCCGGTGTATGGCGCTATTGATGAGGCCTGGTTTTATCTGCTCGTCGGCATCTAAAAAAAGCAAATAGTTACCCCCGGCCTGTTGGGCCAGTTGGTGGCATGCGTAATTTTTACCTATCCAGCCTGCGGGCAGCCCGCCGCCCTTAATTACATTAAACTTTGGGTGTGTTTTATTGAAAACAGAGCAAACCGCAAAAGTATCATCAGTTGATCCATCATCCAGTATAATAACCTCATAATTTTGATAGTCTTGTTGATGGATGGATTTGAGCAAGGTTAAAATATTATCAGCCTCGTTTCGGACGGGGATCAGAATAGAAACCATATCACTGTATTGCTTGCCTACGCGGCGCAATTTAGGATCGGATATAAAATTGAACAGCGTTACCGAGAAACGCAGAATGATAAAAAAAAGGGTGATTAATATAATTATGGTCACTTTATATATCAAATTCGGTTTGAAGCAGCTTTGTGCTGCTGTAATGTTGCTGGTAAGCTGCTTTTAGCTCGGTTATATTTGTATACTTTTCGATATTGCTTTTTAAGTAAACGGTTGCAGTGGGCTTTTTATGCTTAAAATACTGAATAAATGTTGAAGCAAACACCAACTGGAAGTTTGCCTGCGCTTTTTGCATTATTCTGAACACCCCTTTATCAAACCGTACATCATCAACATAATTTGAAAATAGCTTACCCTGTGGAAAAATCAACACCAAATTTTGTGGATCGTTCAATAATTCTGCAGCATAGTTAAGCGACTCGATGACATCCCTGGATCTTTTGGTAATAGAAAAAGCCCCGGCAAATTTCAAATAATGGAGCATATGTACGGTCTCCTTTTCTACCATTACATGATATTTCTTTTTCAGAAGTTTATCATTTATGCAGTACAGGATCAAACCATCCCAAAAACTAAAATGGTTTGCTACAAGCAATATCGCCCGTTTTTTATCTGTTTCGATGATATCACAAAGTACTTCATGAAAATGTTTGCCAACAACCCACTTTATATAATAATGGATAAGCCGGCTAAAAAAAACATTTTTTTTATTGTAGATCATGAAGTGGAAAGGTAATAAATGTAGATAACAACATCAATTAATGTGGCATATTGGTCCCTTTTTTTCATTAAAAACAAAATTCCTATCTTTGCGGCATGGATATTCTCCCTATTGCTTTACAGGCATATTTAGATGACCATTGCGACCCGGAGCCGGAAGCTTTGCAGCAACTGAACCGCGAAACGCATTTAAAAGTGCTAAGGCCGCACATGCTATCGGGGCATTACCAGGGCAGATTGCTTAGTTTTTTGAGCAAAATGGTAGCGCCAAAATGCATACTTGAGGTGGGTACTTATACTGGTTACTCGGCAATTTGCCTGGCCGAAGGATTGGTTGAAGGCGGTATTTTGCATACCATTGAGGTGAACCGCGAAATGGAGGATATCATCAATTCACACTTTAAACTAACAAATGTTGAAAATAAAATAAAGCTGCATTTTGGAGCGGCAGAGGCCATTATTCCTGATTTGCAAGCAGAGGTTTTTGATTTGGTGTTTATTGATGCTGATAAAAAGAATAATTTTACCTACTTTCAATTGGTTTTTGACAAAGTCAGATCCGGAGGATTAATAATAATTGATAATGTTTTGTGGAAAGGAAAAGTATACGGACCTGAAAAAGATACCGATACTGAAAACATTCGCAAACTAAATGACCACGTAGCTGTTGACACCAGGATAGAAAAACTGATCCTGCCTGTACGCGATGGACTATTGGTTATCAGAAAAAAATAAATTATGAAGAAAATCTTACTGATTACAACCCTGTTGATCTCAACACTTGCCGCTTCAGCGCAAAAGAACACTTCACAATCTTACATCCAGAAGTTTAAAGATGATGCCGTTCGCATCATGCATGAAACAGGGATTCCCGCAAGTATAGTTTTAGGGGTAGCCATGCATGAATCGGGCTGCGGCAACAGTACAATTGCGCAAAACCTTAATAACCAGTTTGGAGTAAAAGGCGGAGGCAGTGTAGTTTTTATTAAACACAACAAAAAAATTCGGTCAGCATACAAAAAATACGATTCGGTTTTAGATTCATTCCAGGATTTTGCACGAATCATGACCGAGCGTAAGCAATTTAGCCACCTAACTGATGCACTTACCCATTATGACTATGCGGGTTGGGCACATGGTATTCAGCGCAGCGRTTACGCCAGCAGCCGCAAATGGGCTTCCCAGGTTTTAGGCATCATCAAAAAATATGATCTTCATGATCTGGACGAAAACCCGAGCGATCAGCCTAAAGAATTAGCAGAAACTAAACAATAAAATCTTATTTTGGCGAATTAATAATTGCCTCAAATAAGGTTTAACTGTATGCAAAGAATAAGTTTTGTACTTCTGATAGGTATTGTATGTTTTAGCTCCTGCTCCGCGCGTAAAAAAGCAACCATATCAAACCGGGATGTTCGCCGTAACAACAGCAATATCCAAAAGGCAAACAGCGCATCTATTGCCAATTACAAATCGCTCTCTTCGTTAGATTATATTGACAGGTTTAAAGCAATTGCTATACAGGAAATGAACCAGTACGGCATACCGGCCAGTATAACTTTGGCACAGGGTCTGTTTGAATCTGGTGCTGGTAACAGCGAACTGGCCCGTTTTGCCAACAACCATTTCGGCATAAAGTGTACCAGCGATTGGAGGGGCAAAAGCTATTACAAAGATGATGATAATGCCAACGACTGTTTCAGGGTATATGATAACCCCGAGGATTCCTTTCGTGATCATTCTACTTTTTTAAAACGGAAGAATTATGCTAAACTTTTCGAGTTGGATAAAAACGATTATGAAGGTTGGGCCAGGGGATTAAAGGCGGCAGGTTATGCTACCAACCCCAAATACCCGCAATTACTTATCAACCTGATAATAAAATACAACCTTGATCAGTATGATCGTGCGGAAGGTGAAGTAGCCAAGATAAAACGCGAAGACCGGGTGTTATCCCAAATCAATGATAGCATTGGCAGGCCCAATACTGATACGCTCACCAAAACCAGGCCCGACGATAAGATCTATACCGTAAAACAGGGCGATACACTATATAATATTTCTAAACGTTTTGGAATAACTGTTGATGAACTAAAAGAGCTGAACAGTATCCCCGATAATAATATTCATATCGGGCAAAAACTGGTAGTTGTGAAGTAGAGTCAGGAGGAAGAGTCGGGAAATCAGAAAAAGCGCGTCATTGCTTCGTACCTTATAATGAAACAATAGAAAGAAGAAGATCCTCCCTCCTTGCTCCAAAATCTTTCCTCTTCCAAATAAGTTAATTGTTGTTAAATAAGATGGCTAAACACAGCCGAACGTTTATTTTTGGCGCCACAATGAAAGTATGGTTGTTTTTGATTTTAAGCACATTATGCATGCCGGTTTTTGCACAGCAAAAGCAGGTGGAAGGTATTGTGTTTGATAAAGAAAGTAAAGATCGTATTGCCAAAGTAAACGTACAAAATGCCACAACAGGCAAATCGGTTTATAATACGCTTAAAGGCGAATTTGCAATTGATGCCCAGCCGGGTGATGTCCTGATATTTACCAAAGCCGATCATTATAGCGACACTATAAAAGTGCAGAGTAGTAACGCACTTGCAGTTTATATGAAACGATCGGCCATTATGCTGAAAGAGGTGTACATCCGCGACTCGGTACTTACACCTGAAAAACAGTTTGAGGTCACCAAACGGGATTATACCAAAATTTATGGATCAGAATACAGCCAGAGTTTACTCTCGATATCACCCGGTCTGGGGGCAGGTATAGGCATAGACGCGCTGTACAACGCTTTTAGCCGCAGCGGGCGTAATGCCGAAAAACTACGCGAAACAATTGAAAAAGATTTCCATCAAAGAGAGATAGATTTTAGGTTTAACCGTGTATTTGTTGCCAGCGTAACCCACCTTAAAGACCAACAGCTTACCGACTTTATGCAACGCTATCGCCCCGGCTACTTCCTGGTAAAAACAGCTACCGATTACGAATTTATTACCACTATTAAATCCAACCTGCGGCGGTTTTTACGCTCGTCGAAAACATCGTATACTTTAGCACCATTGGTTACACCAAAAGTAGGAGCGAATTAGAACAATGGTTAATTTATAAAATTTATCTAATCAAGAACCATTGTGAGTGTTATCTATTCAGGTTTGGCTTTTCTGAGGGAATTACCGCATTTCTTTATCATTCAGTTTTCCATAATCTTTAAGTATGATGTTATTATACTTTTCGAGTAAACTGATATATTTTTCCATCCAATAGTGTACCGCGTTTGAATCCTCTTCATCCAAAATTAAACTTTGTTTGATAGCTTTTTCCTCAAACGCTTGTTTCATTTTATCAAATCCTGGAATATCCTTAGAAAAATCATACCCGGTAACGTTCCCGATTTTGTATATAATTTCAAGGTCAAGATTTTTCATTCCGAACCAGTTGTAAACTGTACGGCGGCTGACGTTTAAATTTTTGGCAATTTCTGAAATACACATGCATTCCCGATGAAGCACTTTTTCCAAAATAAGTCCAAGGTCAGGTTGGCCGAGGGTTAAATTTTCGTTACCAATATCATTATCAATCGAAGAAATATTCATGGCATTAATTCCCTTTAGTACAACACAAATAGTTATATAATTATAGGAAGTTAATTATTTAAGCGAAGGTGGCTTGCTTTACCGGGATTGAAACCATTTTGCCCGCGTAATGTAAATTTCACCTTGGTAATACAAATTTAATTTATCTAATATAATAAAACTTTACCTAACATAACAAATTATGCAATAATTGAGCCAATTGTAAATGGGCCGATAAACGCGAAAAAGATGCTGATTAAAAATGAGGCAAATTTGCGGCATGTGCTGGTATTGGCAGATCTCCGGAACCCTTGTGCTTAACTGGTATTTTCATTCCTTATATATCAGTCGACAAAAGGAATGGTTTACGTCCTTTGGACTAAGGTAAATAAAAAAAGCCTCTCAGATTTCTCTAAGAGGCTTTCGAGGTAGCGGGAGCAGGACTCGAACCTACGACCTTCGGGTTATGAGCCCGACGAGCTACCAACTGCTCCATCCCGCACTATTTTGTTGTTTATTGCTTTTCGGCATAACCTCGAAAAGCTCTTTCCAATTGTCAAAATGCAATTTGCACTCCGTTTTAATTGGACTGCAAAGATATAATTCGTTTCTTTGCAGTCCAAATATATTTTTAATTATTTTTATATGAGTCACCAGGCAGGTTTTGTAAGTATAATTGGTAAGCCCAATGCAGGGAAATCAACCCTTATGAACGCCCTCGTTGGCGAAAAAATGTCAATCATCACCCCCAAAGCGCAAACCACAAGGCACCGTATTTTGGGAATTGTTAATGATGAGAGCTACCAGATTGTGTTTTCTGATACACCCGGAGTAATCAAACCTCATTATGCGTTGCACGAAAGTATGATGCACCAGGTAGATGGCTCCATTGTTGATGCCGACCTGATTTTGCTGGTTACCGATATTTACGAGGAATACGACGAAACCGACGTATTAAAAAAACTGGAAGGGTCACTGGCCCCCGTTGCCGTACTGATCAACAAGATTGACCAAAGCGACGAGGAAACCGTAAAAAAGAAGGTGGAGTTTTGGCAGGAGAAATTAAACCCTAAAGCCATTTTCGCCATATCGGCATTATTGGGCCACAACATTAAAGCCATTATGGATTTTGTGATAGGCAACCTGCCCGAGCACCCTGCCTATTATGAAAAAGATCAGCTGACGGACAGGAACGACCGCTTCTTTGCATCAGAAATGATCCGCGCGCAGCTGCTTAAACAATACAAAAAGGAAATCCCTTACAGCGCCGAGGTAATTGTAACCGCGTTTGTTGAAGGCGAAAAGCTGCATCGCATCAGTGCCGAAATTATTGTGGAGCGCGATTCGCAAAAAAACATCATCATTGGCCAGGGGGGCAGCATGCTTAAAATAGTAGGGACCTATGCCCGCCGCGATATGGAAGAATTTTTCCAGAAGAAAATTTTCCTGGAGATGTTTGTAAAAGTGATCCCGGATTGGCGCAGCAAAAAAAATTACCTTAAAAAATTCGGATACGAATAAATAGATATGAGAATTGAGATGTGAGATTTGAGAAAAATCTGGCATCCGGTTAGCAAAAGAATTAATTTTGATGTAATTTTTAAGATTAGGCAGTAAGTAAAGCTTCTGTCTCATATCTCAAATCTCACATCTCAAATCTAAACAAAAGCATGAGTAACATAGTAGCCATAGTTGGCCGCCCTAACGTAGGCAAATCAACTTTATATAACCGCTTAACCGAAACACGTAAAGCCATTGTCGACGATTTTAGCGGCGTAACCCGCGACAGGCACTACGGTGTATCTGAGTGGACCAATCACCAGTTTACTGTAATTGATACCGGGGGCTATGTAGCCAACTCTGTTGATGTTTTTGAGGCCGCCATTCGCGAGCAGGTTGAAATTGCCATTGAAGAAGCTTCTGTTATCCTGTTTATGGTTGATGTTACCACCGGCATTACCGACCTTGATGATGAAATTGCCACACTGTTGCGCCGCAGTAAGAAGCCCGTTTTTGTGGTAGTTAATAAATTAGATAATAACGCTTTATTAGCTGATGCCACTGAATTTTATAGCTTAGGCCTGGGCGAGATCTATAGCATCTCATCCATGACCGGCTCTGGCACGGGCGAATTGCTTGACGAGGTTGTTAAGGAATTTGATGACGAAGTACTGGAAGAAAACACCCGCCCAAAATACGCCATTGTAGGCAGGCCAAATGTGGGCAAATCATCTATTATCAACTCGCTTATTGGTAAAGAACGTAACATTGTTACCCCAATAGCCGGTACCACCCGCGATTCTATCCATATCCACTATAACCAGTACGGTCATGATTTTATGCTGATTGACACGGCCGGGATGCGTAAAAAAACCAAGGTTAAAGAAAATATTGAGTTTTACTCGGTAATGCGCACCATTAAGGCCCTTGAAGAGGCCGACGTTATTATCCTGATGATAGATGCAGTTGAAGGTATCGAATCGCAGGATATCAACATCTTCCACCTGGCCGAAAAGAATAAGAAAGGCATCATGGTGGTAGTTAACAAATGGGATTTGATTGAAAAGAACAACAAAACTGTTAAGGTTTTTGAAGAGATGATCCGCGAGAAGATTGCACCGTTTACCGATGTACCTATCGTATTCACCTCTGTTACCGAAAAACAACGTGTGCTAAAAGTAATTGACGTGGCCAACCAGGTTTACCAGAACCGCGCTCGTAAAATAGCTACTTCAAAACTCAATGAGGTGATGCTCCCTATTATCGAAAACTATCCGCCGCCATCCATCAAAGGCAAATACGTAAAAATAAAATACATCACCCAAATTGCAGGTACATCGCCCATGTTTGCGTTCTTCTGCAATTTACCGCAATATGTAAAGGAACCTTACTATCGCTTTATTGAGAATAAGCTAAGAGAAAATTTTGATTTCAGCGGCGCACCTATACAAGTTTGGTTCAGGCAGAAATAAAACTGCAGATGTGCAGATTTCAAATGTGCAGATATGCAGATGATTTTTTGATTGGTTCTGAATGGTTTTCTGAAACGGAATCCATTAACATGTCATATAGATTGAAAAGGAAGGTTTTGTAAGCTTTATACATTGCTTTTTCATCTGCACACTTGCACATCTGAAATCTACACATTTAACTATTGCTCCAGCGCTTTTTTAAACGCCACATCGTTATCGTTCATCACTTCCTGGAAAGCGTTATCGCCCCATTTAAATCTTACCGCGCTGGCTTTTAAAATGCTTTTGATGTAATTTTTTGATAGCAGCAACTCGCGCGAATCCATTTCCTTTAAGGTTTGAGAAGCGTATAGGATAAAGTTATGGAGCTCATCATCACCTACCGAGTAACGTTTAATAAAGTCGTCGCCGGTTGTGTATTTATCCAGTGTTGGCAGCATCTTATCTATCACGTAGGCCGAAAACAACTGCTGTTCGCTTAGGTTTTGCAATACCTGGGTGTTTTGTGTGGTATCGGCAGATACAAAAATATCGGGCATAATGCCGCCGCCGCTGTAAACTTTACGGCCACCTGTGGTATGGTATGATGATCCTTTAAAAATGGTATCGTTCCGGTTACTTTGTTCAGAAAACAACTCGCCTTTTCGCATACGCTGAGCAAGCTCGTTGCGGTAACTAGCTAACCCCCCTTTGTATGATTTTTGTATTGACCGGCCGGATGGAGTATAGTAACGCGCTACGGTTAAATTAACAGCCGAGCCATCGCCGAACGGGAATTGCTGTTGTACCAGCCCCTTGCCAAACGACCTGCGACCAACAATAGTTGCCCTGTCCAGGTCCTGCAATGCGCCTGCCAGTATCTCACTTGCCGATGCCGAGTATTCATCTATCAATACAGTAACCTTACCCTGCTGAAAAGCGCCCGAATCTGTAGCAAAATAATCTGTGCGCGGTTCATGGATGCCTTTGGTGTATACTATTAGTTTGCCTTTGCCCAAAAATTCATCGGCCAATGATGTGGCCGCACTTAAATAGCCTCCACCATTACCGCGCAGGTCGAGCACCAGTTTGCTCATGCCATCAGCCTTGAGCTTTTTAAGCGCGTTGCGGAAATCAATATCGGTAGTGGCGGCAAACTTGCTAATTTTGATATAGCCTGTATTTGCGTTGGCCATATAAGCGGCGTTTATACTGCTGATATCAACCCGGCCACGCTTCATAATATAGGGCCTGGTACCTTTGCCGTTTGTATTGGCTACATCCATAACTAAGGTAGCATTCTTTTCGCCCCTGAAAGCTTCATTAACCCTATCGGCAGTAAGTTTAGTGCCCGAGAATTTTTTATGGTCAACATTAATAACTTTGCTGCCCACTAATAAGCCAGCTTTGGCCGCAGGGCCGCCGGCATAAACCTGTGTAATTATCAGCGTATCGCGCAGCAGCTGGTATTCAATACCAATACCATTAAAACCTCCTTCTAAACGCTCGTTGATACTTTGCGCCTGCTGCGGTGGCAGGTAAAGCGAATGAGGATCCAGGTTTTGAAGCAATTCATTAATAGATGCTCCTTCAATGCTGTCAACGTTTACGCTGTCAACATAGTTCTGGCCAACCAGGTTTAAAACCTGCGAAAGCTTATCACTCCCGGAAAATGAAAAACCAAGGCCACGGTCGACATTATTCCTACTGATCCACAATCCAATAGTAACACCCATCAACAACAGAATCAGCGTCCTGAAAATTATCCCCGCAGTCTTTTTCATATTCAACAAACAAAGTTAATCAATGCTTAACCAATAATTTTTATCGGCAGCCTTTCATTTGATGTTTTTTACCGAATTTTGTTATAAATTATTTGATATTAATGGAAACCATCACCGAAAGGGAGTCGCATTATAATAACCTGGAGCTGCAATCAGTAAGAGAAATCCTTGAAAACATTAACAAGGAAGATCAAACTGTGCCGCGGGCGGTTGCCCAATCATTGCCGCAAATTGAGAAACTGGCAACTGTAACAGCTGCGCGAATGAAAGAAGGTGGCCGTTTATTTTACATAGGTGCAGGCACCAGCGGCCGCTTAGGGGTTGTTGATGCTTCGGAGTGTCCGCCTACGTTTGGCGTTCCGTTTGATATGGTGGTGGGGATTATCGCAGGAGGGGACTATGCCATACGTAAAGCGGTTGAATTTGCCGAAGATAATACGGAACAGGCATGGAAAGACCTTTTGGAATTTAATATAAACGATAAGGATGTTTTAGTTGGTATAGCGGCATCCGGCACTACGCCTTATGTAATTGGCGGGCTAAAAATGGCCCGGCAACATCATATTGTTACCGGTTGTATAGTTTGCAATAGCGGTAGCCCGGTTGCAGCAGCTGCTCAATATCCGGTTGAGGTAGTTACAGGTCCCGAGTTTTTAACGGGATCAACCAGGATGAAAGCCGGTACTGCCCAAAAGCTGGTTTTAAATATGCTGAGCACCAGTGTAATGATACAGCTGGGCCGCGTTAAGGGAAATAAAATGGTTGATATGCAGTTAAGCAATGATAAGCTTATTAACCGGGGCACACACATGGTTATGGACGAAACCGGGCTTAATGAAGAAGAGGCTGCTGTTTTACTAAAAAAATACGGAAGCGTGAGAAGTGCGGTTGAGCACTATAACAATGATTAATTAATTTGCAGCTATGCAAATTTTAGATGTGCAAATGAATTTGACTTGCATATTCTACAATCTGTATATCTGCATATTTGAAATCTGAAATTGGAAAAATGCACGAGATAGAACCATATTATCGCTGGAGAGACGATTACATCGCATCAGAAGATGAGTATTCGCCTTTTTATGCTACAGAATATAGCGAGTTTGAATTTGATAAACAGGTGTACAATTACCTGCTGCATCCGCAATGGGATTCCTTTGGCTCTAACACACTTTACATGAAAGTGCTTTTTGCCGACTATGAAAAGGGTTATACCATTATAGAATTTATTGGCGAATGGAACGATGCCATCAATAACGACATCATGATGCTTAAGCGCGAGATACTGGAGCTGATGATAGACAATGGCATTAATCGTTTTATCCTGATAGGCGAAAACATATTGAACTTTCACTCATCTGATGATTGTTATTACGAAGAATGGTTCCAGGATGTTGAAGATGGCTGGATAGCCGGCATCAATTTCCGCGAACATGTGATTGACGAATTTAAACGTAACAATATCGATTACTACATCAACTTTGGAGGTCAGCTTGATGACCTCGGCTGGCGCAGCTTAAAACCTATACAGGTATTTAAAAAGGTGGAAGAACAGATGGTGAAGAGGCTGAATTAGAACAGCTCCATCCTACCGGTAGGTAGGGCTAAAAAATAAACCAACAAAAGGCTCCCTAACGGGGGGAGATTTAGAGGGGACTCTTCAATAGGTCTCATGTATCCAGGTCATCACCCTCACCATTTCATTTCTGATCTCCCTTGTTGGCCGGGTAAAATTGTTGTTCATAAACGAAAAAGCCAGCCGCTTTCCTTTCCTGGTTACCAGGTAACCACTTTGGTTATAATTATTGGAGAGTGAACCTGTTTTAGCCCAAACAAATGCCTTTCCGCTATCTGTTTTATAGGCGTTTTTGATTGTCCCGGTTAATCCTCCTGCGGGCATCAGGCTATGCAAAAGCGAATCGTTTTTTACTTCATCATCAATTTTACAAAGCAGCTTTACAATGCTTCGTGGAGTAAACAGGTTATAACGCGAAAGGCCCGATCCATCAACCCATTGCGGTACATCTGGCAGATCTTTCAGGAAATTAGCCTTAGCATAATTAATAACAGAGTCTTTATTCAGTGTATTAAACTTTACCGATGAGCAAACCAGCAGCAATTGTTCGGCAATAAAATTATCGCTGGGCTGCAGCATGCGGCGGTATACCGAATCGGCGTTAGTATTATAAATAATTTTTGAATTAGTACTTATGGGCAGCTGGACCAGGTAAACCGGCTTTTTCAAAGTATCCTCCAATAAAGCTTTAGTCAGCATATCACTCGTTTTCCACGGAACCTGTTGCTCAAATTTTGCAGGGATAGCCGTCTCGGGATAAACAAAATTATTGCTTAAAAAGTCTCTGTTTACTTTAAAACCTGCTGGGTGGTAATCTGCACCCCGGTTCAGGTACCTTTTAAAATAGTCGGGTTTCACCTGCATATTTCCGTCACTATCGGCATACAACAGGGCTTCATTATCTTCAATTGGCAATGCCGTAATTTCTGCCTGGTTAGCATCATTATAATCATCCCACCCCCATCCCGGGCCCCAAAAATCACCGGTGTAGCCGATTGTTGAAAAGTATAGTTTTTTATTACTGTTTTGTAAAAACTTCAGCCCGTTAATTCCTTTCAGGTCACTATGCAGGAATGACGGATCTCCAGTTCCCCAAAACACCAGCGAATCATTGCGCACTTCGTACTTAAGTGCCGGGATCGAATCGCCCAGCATTTTAAGGCAGGTATAAAAAGTAAACAATTTAGCATTTGATGCCGGGGTAAAATATTTGTCGGAATTTAGCTCAAACACCATCTTTTTTTTGTCCAGGTCGTATAAAGCAAAACCTGTAAAATGATCATTGGAGATCTGCGATTGCGCAAACTGCTTTTTTATGCTTCGTTTATTTATTGAACGGCTTTGAATACTGCAACTCCCCAATAATAAAACGGAAATCATTAGCAGAAATGTAAATGTTGTGCTCCGCATAAATATTTATCTATTTAACCAATTAATGTTGTAAATTTAATATTACCAATTATACCAAATTGTTACTTAAGCTATTTCATAAATTAAAGCATTTTCGGGCACTGTGGCTAATGTGTTTATTTACATTTTGTTTCACATCGGTCTGTGCACAATACTTTGATCTTGAAACGCGTAAAAAAAAGGTGACCATCCCTTTTAAACTTGTGCGTAACCTTTTGGTAATAAAATTAAGTATTAATAATAAAGGCCCCTTTAATTTTATATTAGATACCGGCGTGGGGCTTATGATCATAACCGACCCCAAATTAGTTGATTCTATTAGTATCCCCAATAAACGTACCTTGAAAATTCCGGGCCTTGGCGAAGGTGCTGATGCCGAAGCTTATGTTACCTCGGCTTTAGATATCCAAATACCTGGTTTGGTAAGCTATGATGTAGCCGCAGCTATATTAAAAAAAGATCTTTTTAGCTTATCGGGCTATGCCGGAATGCCTATACATGGCCTTATCGGGTACGAGTTTTTTAATAACCTGGCCGTCAAGATCGATTTCCAGGATAGTACCGTTACTGTTTGCCGGCCCAAAGATCTCAAGGTTTTCAGGAAAGGTACACAGATACCTATTACTGTTGAAGACAGGAAACCTTACGTAACCGGGAAGGTTATAATACATGGAGGGAAAGAAATTAATAGTAAGCTGGTTATTGACCTTGGTGCCGGACACCCGGTATCGTTAGAAAAGTTTATACCGTTATATGGCCTGCCGCAGAAATTTATTTCGTCGGCCAACCTGGGGATAGGTTTAAACGGGCCTATAACCGGCTTTATTGCGCGTTTAGACGCACTTGAAATAGGCAAGTTTAAAATAAAGGGAATCATATCATCTTTCCCCGATACTGACAATAACCAGGCCCTTCTTTCGGTGCCCAGGGATGGCAACCTGGGGATTGGCGTGCTTAAACGCTTCTCTGTTATATTGGATTATACCGGCAATTCGATGTATTTAAAGCCCAACAGCAATTTTAAAGAGCCCTTTGAACATGATATGAGCGGTATTGAATATTATGCGGCAGGTAAAAACCTGGAACGGATAATTATAAACCGAATTGAGCCTGGTTCTGCCGGTGACGAGATTGGGCTTGAAAGAGATGACGAGATAGTGGCCATCAATTTTAAGCCGGTATCAAAAATGAGTCTTGAAGAAATTGATGAGTTATTTAAATCAAGAAACGACAGGAGCCTGTTGCTCGATATTTATCATGATAAAAAGCTCGACAAAGTGGTGCTCACACTAAAACGCCGTATTTGATTTTTTCTCTTTTTGTGTAATTAAACAATTACGGTTATTAAAAAGGGCAAACTTTTGTATAAGTTTACGTTTAAACTATAGTAATTAAATGAAGAAAAAACCATTGGCAGGTCAATATATACGTGGCGCTGCATTTATGTTAGCTGTTTTAGTGGCTTCCTGCGTCACTAAAAAACAAGCCGCAAACCAAACCTTAACTCTTAAAACCACCGCCGGTCCTGGTGGAACCACAACTACTGCCACTGTTAGCGGTGCTCCCAAAAAAGAAGGCATTAAGAAATTTAGCGACCTGATTACCGGTAAAATAAAAGCAGATAGCGGTCTTTTCAATACTTACAAGGTTGATGGCAAGTACTACTATGAAATCCCGGATTCATTATTAAACCGCGAAATGCTGGTGGTAACCCGTTACATACAAACACCAACCGGCCTAAAAACATTTGGTCAGCAATATGGCGGAGAGGAGCTAAACAACCAGGTATGGAAATGGGAGCGTCACGATAAGCAGGTATTTATTCGCGTTCCCAGTTTTTCTGTAAGGGCAGATAGTACATCGGATATGTACCAATCGGTTAAAAACTCAAACCTTGACGCTGTTTTGGCCTCTTTTGATATCAAAGCCTTTAATAAAGATACCACCGGTGTTTTGATTGATGTATCTGATTTCTACAATGGCGATATTGCGGCAATCGGTTTATCTGATGATGTAAAAAAGGCATATAAAATTTCGGGGGTTGATGCAACACGGTCATATATTGATACCATTAAAAGCTTCCCGATAAATTTAGAAGCCCGCACTTTAAAAACGTATCGTTCTGGCGAGTCGCCTACCGATAACAGTAACGGAGCTGTAACTTTTGAGTTAAATACATCTATGTTATTATTGCCCAAAACACCTATGAAAGCCCGTATCAGCGATATAAGGGTTGGTTTTTTTGGCCAGCGCCAAACCGATTATGGTACCGATAAGCAAAAATCAGAAGTAACTTCCTATATCCACCGCTGGAAGCTGGAACCTAAAGATCCCGCGGCTTATGAACGTGGCGAACTTGTTGAACCTAAAAAACAAATTGTATATTATATTGATCCGGCTACGCCAAAAAAATGGGTGCCATACCTTATAGCAGGTATAAACGATTGGAACAAAGCTTTTGAAGCCGCCGGCTTTAAAAATGCCATTACAGGCAAAGAGGCCCCAACAAAAAAACAGGATCCCGAGTTTAGCACAGAAGATGCGCGCTACAGCGTTATCCGTTATTTTGCTTCTGACGTTGAAAATGCCTACGGCCCCCATGTATCCGATCCGCGCAGCGGCGAGATATTGGAAAGCCACGTAGGCTGGTATCATAACGTAATGAGTTTACTGCGCGATTGGTACCTGGTACAAACCGCGGCTGTTAACCCGGCCGCGCGCAAACCCCAGTTTACCGATGCACAAATGGGGGAGCTCATCCGCTTTGTATCATCGCATGAAATTGGTCACACGCTTGGTTTGCCACATAATTTTGGCTCAAGCTACGCTTACCCGGTTGATTCATTGCGTTCAAAGTCATTTACCGATAAGCACGGCACAGCCCCGTCTATTATGGACTATGCACGTTTTAATTATATAGCGCAACCTGGCGATGGTGTAACACATCTTTATCCTCAAATTGGCGAATATGATCTGTGGTCGATAAAATGGGGCTATAGCTGGTTCCCCGGCAGCAAAACTGCAAACCAGGAAAAAGAGATCTTAGCCGGCTGGACCACAAAAAAAGCAGGCGACCCCATTTATTATTTTGGCAGACAAGGAACCTCTATCGATCCGCGTTTACAAAACGAAGACCTGGGCGATAATGCGATGAAGGCAGGCAGCTATGGCATTGCCAACTTAAAACGCATTTTGCCCAACCTTGAAAAATGGACCTACCAAAAAGGCGAAGGATTTGATGATGTGAGCGAATTGTATAATGAGGTTTTAGGTCAGTATTACCGGTATATGGGCCATGTGACTACCAACATTGGCGGTATGAATGAAAATTTTAAAACTTATGATCAAAAAGGCCCTGTTTATGATTTTGTGCGCAAAAGCCTGCAACATGATGCGGTTGATTTTTTAAATAAGCAACTATTTACCACTCCATACTGGCTTATTAATAAAACCGAATTAAGCAAGTTTGATAATGGTATTATGTACAACCGCATTAAAGGTTTACAGATTGGCATGCTGGCAAACGTTCTTAACCCATCAAGACTTGCCCGGATGTATGATAACGAAGCAAAAAATGGTACTGCAGCTTACACTGTAGCCCAGTTACTGAGTGATCTCCGCCCGGGGATTTTTACGGCAGGCAGGCCCGATGCCTTTAAACGTAACCTGCAACGGGGTTATGTTGAAAACCTTAGAAGCTTGTTAACCGATGATTTCAGGGGCTTCCCTGGCTTTTCGCCGCAAGTACTGGCTTCTTTTGGGTTTACACCTATTAATATGGCGTTATCAGATATCAGACCTATGGTACGTGCCGAGTTAAAGAAAATTGATGCCGGTTTGCCAAAAGGAGGGGATGCTTTAACAGCTGCCCATTACGCCGATCTTAAACTCAGGATAAAAGAAGCATTAAATCCTACCAGGCCAATTGTTAACTTACCTGGCGTTGGCACTATCCGAACTATAAATGCTGATGAAATTACGAAGGAAATTACAGGTAACAGCTACATGAACTGCTGGCCAAAAACAAATGTGGATAACTAATTTGTTCTGATTAGTTAAAATCCTTCGCAAAAAAAGACCTGCTTAAAAGCTAAGCAGGCCTTTTTTAAATGGCGCATGATAACGCCGCATATAGAAATGTTTTACTTCTCTGAATAACATCCGCAATTAGGCCAATACTATTTAAGCTGGCTAATGTTCTCAAAAAAAGCAACCTGCAGATCAAGCAGCGACTTTACATTCATTTTTTCGCCATAAGCATCAAAACAAAGAAATTTTGTGCTCTCAGGATGGTTTCTTTTGGCCTTTTCAAAAAAATTGAAGGTTTCAAAAAAGTAATGGTTAGTTGTAATATTATTTTTACCATTTGTTTGTGAGGCATTTAGCCTAAACCCTATTGCATCCATCCAATGGTGCACCTTAGCGTGTAAATTGTTGCTGATATTATTCATGAGGTAAATGATTTTTAAAGTATAACGAAAGTTTTTGGTTTTTTGTTGTTGCAATATTCAAAAATTTTGTTTATTAAAATATTAGGTAACCCGGATATGAAAATACGGGCTAATAACAAAAAAACTATTTGTGTCAATATTTTGTGAAACTAATTATCCACATATCCGTAAAACGTATTTATATACTACTTAAAATCATATTTTTATGAGAAGACTTCGACTTTTATTTACTGTTTTATTGGTTTGCACTATAAGTATGAATTCGTGCAAGAAAGATAAAACACCCGGACCAATCGGGGCTACCGGTGCTGATGGGGCACAGGGGCCGCAAGGAGAAAAAGGGGATACAGGAGCGCAGGGACCGCAGGGTGCAACAACAGGCATACCCGGCCCTACAGGTGCAACCGGAGCAACCGGTGCCACAGGCGCTACCGGAGCCGCAGGGCCGCAAGGGGCTACAGGTGCAATCGGAGCAACTGGTGCCACAGGCCCGCAAGGAGCAACCGGCGCTACCGGACTACAAGGAGCCATCGGCGCAACAGGTCCTGCAGGGGCAACTGGTGCCACGGGCGCAGCAGGACCGGCTGGTCCGCAAGGCCCAAGGGGAGCAACCGGCGCTACAGGTGCAACTGGCGCTACGGGAGCTACCGGGCCACAGGGTCCCGCCGGAGCTGATGGGTCGACAAATATTAAAAGTTACATAATAACTAATCAAAGCGTTAGTTCGGCAAGTGCCACCCGGCTTAACGTTCCGGCTATAACCCAGGCAATTGTTAACAGCGGGCTTGTTTTGGTATATTTAAGAGTAACAGGCACTACCAGTTTTTATTCTTTGCCTTTCGTCAGAATTACCAACAGCATATACCAATCTGATATAGGCGTAGGATTTGTTAATATTATAGCTAATTTCAATTCACCGGGCTACGACTTTAAAGTAGTAGTGATACCTGGCGGATCGGTAACTACTTTACAGGTTACACATCCTGGCCTTAACTTTAAAAACTATAATGACGTAGCATCAATACTGCATTTAAATTAACCTTATACACTGATCTTATAATTTACCAAGCTGGGCATTGCCCGGCTTTTTTTATTTAATATATGTAACAATAATATGATTGATAGGTATTTAGCTGCTCAATATGTAACAATTATATGTTTATTAAACAATTAACACTTTATAAGTTGAACATTTGCATCTTAATTGTGTCTTTTTAATTACAAATAAAAACACTTGCAAGCTAAATATACACCATGAAACCCCTATTACTTTTTTTTAGCGTTATCCTTTTAAACATCACTGGCGCATATGCACAAACTACCCGCGATGTAAGCGGCGCCATTGCCGATACAACAAAGCAAACATTACCCGGTAGCAGTGTTAAACTGGTAAGCAATACCGGCGATAGCACCCTCACCATTGCCGATGCAAATGGCAAATTTAACTTCCCGGGTGTTAAAGGCAGTAAAATAACACTCACCATATCATCAATAGGTTTTACTGCTATTAAAAAACATTTTGCCCTTGATGATAATGTTAAACCCATTGATCTGGGAACGATTATTTTAAAGGCCGAAACCAATGTGCTTAACCAGGTAAACATAGTTGGTGCAGCTAATCCTATTACGCTTAAAGAAGACACCGTTGTATACAACGCGGCAGCCTATAAAGTGCGCGAAAATGCACCGACAGAGGATTTGATAAAAAAACTGCCCGGCGTGGATGTTGATGTAAATGGAAATATTACTACCCAGGGCAAGCAGGTTACCAAAGTGCGCATAAACGGCAAAGATTATATGGGGGGCGATGTGCAGAGCGCTACCAAAAACCTGCCCGCGGATATTATTGAAAATATCCAGATGATTGATGATTACGGCGATCAGGCAAATTTAACCGGCATTAAAACCGGCGACCCCACCAAAGTAATGAACATTACCATACGGAAGGATAAAAATTATGGGTATACCGCCCAGGCTACTGCAGGAGATGGCCAGGACGCTTTACCTCAGGACCAGGGCGTGCCCAATAAAAACCGGTATATAGGCTCATTAAACGTTTTTAATTTTCACGGCGATCAGCAAATTGCTGTTCAGGGAAGCATCAATAATACCAATGTTAACACCTTTTCTTTCGGCACAACCGGCAGCGGTGGCGGCGGTGGTTTTGGCGGCGGCGGCGGCCGGGGTAATGCCGGGCGGGGCGGGGGCAACTCCGGTAGCCTGATTACAGCACAGAATGGTATCACCGATGCCAAATCAATCGGCGTAAACTTTCGCGATCAATGGGGCAAAAACCTTGGCGTGTATGGAAGCTATAGCTTTGCCGATAATACCACAACAACCAATAATAATATCTTGCAGCAAAATGCTTCGTCAAGTCAGCAGCAACAAAAAAGCCTCGAAAAGGATGAAAACATAAATCATCGTTTTAACTGGAATATGGAGTACAAGCCCGATACCGTGAACTACTTAAAGGTTACACCAACATTCTCCTACGGCGGCACAAACACCAATGAATCTGATGTTGTAAGCCTTACCAAGCAATCGGCAGTAACCGCGGCATACACTTCCACCACGAATGGCGATTCGCAGGCCCCTAATTATGGCATTACAGCGTTGTTTAACCATAGGTTTAAGCATCGCCGCAACTTAAGCATTTTTGCATCAGCAAGTTCGGCGCCAAGCTGGTCGTACCAAAATCCCATTTATAATTATACGGTTTACACCGCTAAGGAACCACGGGTTCCGGATAACCAAACAAATAACACCTATAGCCGTACCAATAGCTATGGTATAAACTTATCTTACCTTGAGCCCTTAGGCAAGCGTTCTTACCTCGAGCTTAATTATGCACTTAATCATTCTGTTACTATAAATAATAAAGAAAGCGATACGTTAAGTAGTTCCGGTACATGGAATCATTATGATTTATTGAGCAATAAGTTTAACTATACATTTACTACAAACAAGGTTGGTTTAAATTATCGCTTTATTGAAAAGAAATACAATTATACCTTAGGGCTGGGTGTGCAGCCTTCAACATTAGATGGAAATTCATTAACAGCGGGCATTCCACCAACACATCAAAATACTTTTAACATAATTCCTACAGCCCGTTTTATATACAACTACTCGCGAAGCAAAGCATTCAGCATTAATTATAATGGTTCAAATGCGGCGCCCACATTTAGTCAGTTGCAGCCGGTAGTAGATTTTACAAACGCAACCTACCCGGTTGAAGGTAACCCCGAACTTAAACCCGCTTTTACAAACAACATATCCATCAGGTATAATAATTTTAGTTTTGCCACCGGTAATGTATTCTTTGCAAACTTCACATTCCAGAAAATCCAAAACCAGGTAGTAACCAATACAATTGCCTCAAACACGTCAAACAAGATTTTTACACAATACTTAAACGCCGATGGCTTTTATAACTTAACAGGCCGTGTAACCTATGCCAAACCATGGGCCGAGCGTAAGTACTCGCTTATTTTTAATGGTACTGCACAGTATAATAACAACGTGGGTTATGTAACCACGGTTAATACAGATCCGCTTTTGGCAACGCCTGCAGAAATTACCGCGGCACAGGAAAAAAACATCGCCAAAAACCTTGTCTTTACTCCCGAAGTACGTTTTAGAGTTGATTTGACCAATATAATTGACGCCCAAATTTTAACCAATTACACGGTTAACAAAACCACCAATTCTGTAAAATATAACTTGACGGATGGCGCTGCAAATGTAAGAACCTGGAACATAGGACTTAACGGGAAAAATTATTTTGGCGATTGGGTATTTAGTTACGATTTTACAAAAGCAACCAATTATGGTTATGCATCAACTATCCAGGTAACCAACCCCAATATTTTAAATTTATATGTTGAGCGCCGTTTCCTGAAAAACAAGGTGGCTACAATTCGTCTTTCAGGATTTGATCTCTTCAATCAAAACACGGGCTTTACGTCAACATCTACGCCCAGTTCTATTACACAATCAAGCGTTAACAGGCTTGCCCGTTATTACCTGCTAACCTTTACCCTGCGCCTGCAAAAATTTGCAGGCAAAGCGCCTACACAAGATATACGTGGCGAGCGGCAGCGTGGCGAACGCGGTGGTCCAGGTGGTGGAGGTCCCGGCGGCAGCGGTCCCGGGGGCCCTGGCGGATCAGGTATACCTCAATAGGCTTTAAACTAAAAGGCCCTATCTTTAACGGATAGGGCCTTTTAGCTTTGTTAAGTTGAATATTAATGCGTTACCAGCACCTTGTTTATTACATGCTCCAGCTCTTCCAGGTCGAAAGGTTTGGCAAGATATGTTTGAGCCCCTGCATGGTTAGCCAGGATCTGGATATCGCTATTGGCCGAAAAATAAATCACGGGAATGTTTTTTAAAGCATCGGACTTTTTCAGGGTTTGCGTTGCGATAATGCCGCCGGCATCGGGGATCCAGTTATCCATCAGGATCACATCTGGCAAAATGCCCAATACTTTTTCGGTTATATTATTGCAATCGGTATAGGTATATACCTCCCAACCCTGTTCTTGTAAAATGTAACTACAGATAGAAAGGATGTCTTCGTCATCATCAAAAATGATGATTTTCTTAGTGGGTTTTTTCATTGGATAGCACAAGTGAAACTAAAAATTATTTTTAATAAAAACAAATAATTTAGCTTCTTGTTGAAACGGCCAAACTATAGCTTCTATACCATTACTTTGTGTACCAAGCACACGTAATTTATTGGTTACTTAATAATTTACCGGTTTTTAATACAAAAACTATAATAAATTTACCAAACCAATTATTCGCCAGTCATTTAATCCTTTTTGTATAATGCATACGGCTTAATCTAAATCTATGAATAAATATATTAGTTCGGGTTTAATAATAATTGCGTTTTTTAGCGCAACAACCATCACATCAGCCCAAAAAACTGCAACCGCCAGTCTTTGGCTTACTAAAGCCGACAGATCTGTTTTGTTCGAAAAGCAGAAAGAAACCTTAAATTTTGAGGCGGCGGCGAGTAATAATTTTACCATTACCGTTGACGATAAACAAACCTACCAGTCTATTGATGGTTTCGGTTTTGCCCTTACAGGTGGGAGCGCCATGCACATCATCCGTATGAGTGCCGATAGCCGCACCGCATTATTAAAAAACCTTTTTGCTACCACCGAAAACAACATCGGGGTAAGTTATATCAGGTTGAGCATTGGTGCTTCTGACCTGAATGAAAAAGTGTTTTCATACGATGATATGCCCGATGGCCAAACCGATCCGTTGTTAGAGCATTTTAACCTTGGCCCCGATAAGCAGGATGTGATCCCGGTAATGAAACAGATACTGGCTATCAATCCTAAAATTAAGATATTGGGCTCTCCATGGTCGCCTCCGGCATGGATGAAAACCAATAATGATACACGCGGTGGTCGCCTAAAACCGGAATATTGGAGTACTTACGCCAAATACCTGGTTAAGTATATACAAAGCATGAAGGCCCAAGGCATTAACATTGATGCCATAACTGTGCAGAACGAGCCATTGCACCCCGGCAATAATCCCAGTTTATTAATGGTTGCCCCGGATGAAGGTGCGTTTATTAAAAACAATTTAGGTCCGGCATTTAAAGCAGCCGGCATCAAAACAAAGATAATTTTGTATGATCATAATGCCGACAGGCCCGATTACCCCATCTCTATTTTAAATGACCCGGCTGCCCGCAAATATATTGATGGCTCTGGCTTTCATTTATATGGAGGCGATATTGAAGCCTTAACTACTGTGCACAATGCCCATCCCGATAAGAACATTTACTTTACCGAGCAGATGGTAGTTGAGCCCGAAAACCAATCAATTATTGATATTGTATGGCCGGTTAAGCACCTAATTATTGGCGCTACCCGCAACTGGAGCCGCAATGTGCTGGAGTGGAACTTAGCTGCCGACCAGGATTACAAACCCTATACAGATAGGGGTGGCTGCCCATCGTGCCAGGGCGCGGTAACTATCAATAAAAACGAGGTAAAGAAAAACATTGCTTATTACGTTATCGCGCACGCTTCAAAATTTGTGCGGCCGGGATCGGTCCGTATTGCATCCAACAATTCAGATAAATTATCAAACGTAGCCTTTAAAACGCCCGATGGCAAAAGGGTTTTAATTGTAGTTAATGCTGGCAGCGCATCCCAGGATTTTAATATTCAATACAAGGGAAAAAATCTGGCTGCTCATTTAGATAAAGGGGCAGTAGGTACCTACATCTGGTAATTTTTAAATATAAACCTTTTATAATTTATACCATGCAACTCAAATCCGTTAAAAATATATTTTCTGCAAAGGGGCTATTGATGTTTGCCGCTGCTTCTTTTATTTCAATCCACATCCAGGCGCAACAAGGTTTTTTAAAAGCCGACGGTAAAAAAATAGTAGACGAAAAAGGCAAAAACGTATTACTGCGCGGCATGGGCCTGGGTGGCTGGATGCTGCAGGAAGGGTACATGCTGCATGTGAACAAGGATAGCCGCCAATACCGCATTCGCGAACGGTTAGAGGAGCTGATGGGCCCCGCTGAGACCAAAGAGTTTTATGATGCCTGGCTTGCCAACAATACCCGCAAAATAGATGTGGATTCGATGCATCGCTGGGGTTTTAATTCGGTGCGCCTGCCCATGCATTATAATTTGTACACACTGCCAATTGAAAAAGAGCCCGTTGCCGGGCAAAATACATGGATAGATAAAGGTTTTAAGATGACAGATGCCCTGCTTTCCTGGTGCAAGGCCAACCACATGTACGTCATACTGGATCTGCATGCTGCACCCGGCGGACAGGGTAATGACCTGAATATTGCTGACCGGAATACGGATAACCCATCCCTGTGGGACAGTGAGGCTAACAAACAAAAAATGATTGCCCTTTGGCATAAACTGGCCGACCGATATAAAAACGAACCTAATATTGCTGGCTACGACATCATTAATGAACCCAACTGGGGTTTCGACGATCCGGCAAATGATAAGAACGGGTTGAACGAAAAAAACAATGCACCTTTAAGAAAACTGATGGTTGATATTACAACTGCCATCCGCGAGGTTGATAAAAAGCACATTATTATTATAGAGGGCAACGGGTGGGGTAATAACTACAACGGCATATTACCTGCCTGGGATAAGAATATGGTGCTGAGCTTCCATAAATACTGGAATTATAACGATCAGAAATCGATTGAACGCATCATTAAAACCCGCGACCAATATAACATCCCCGTATGGCTTGGCGAAACCGGCGAGAACTCAAACGTATGGCTAACCGAAGCGATTGGCCTGTTGGAAAAAAACAACATTGGCTGGGCATTGTGGCCGCTTAAAAAGATGGGCAATAACAACCCTATCGAAATACCATCAAACTTAAATTACGATGATGTAACCCGCTACCTCAACACCGGTAAATTTAAGCCCAAAGAGAGCAATGTATACAGCGGAACATTAGAAATGGCAACCTATGCTAAAGTGGAAAATGCCATTATTCACCATGATGTGATCGATGCCATTTTCAGGCAGCCTTTTACTACCGCTACAAAACCCTTTAAGGCAAATAAGGTAAGCAACGGTACTGTTATCAATGCGGTTGATTATGACCTGGGGCGTAATGGATACGCGTATTTTGATACTGATACTGCCGATTACCACGTATCAACGGGTAAGTATGGCAAAGGAAATAACGGTCATATTTACCGAAACGATGGCGTGGATATCAGTAAGGATTCGACTGAATATAACAGCTACTATGTGGATGATATTGAAAAAGGCGAATGGTTACAATATACGCTGAAAGTTATAACACCAGGTATATATTCAGTTAAGCTCAAGGTTGCATCTGCGGCCGATGATGGTAAATTATCGCTGAAAGTTAATGGAATAACTCAAACAATTGCAGTACCCCGCAGCGGCGGATTTAAAAAATGGCAGGTTATTACCTTAAAAAATATCCGCTTAAAAGCAGGGAGCAATAAGTTAAGGGTTTATGCGGATATGGGAGGCTTTAATTTCCATAACATGAAGTTTATAAACAGATAAAAAAGCTTTCGGCACAAGCATCATTCACTATTTGGTAAAAAGAATAAAATAACCCCGATCAATAAATTAAAAAGAAAAAATTTAATTAAAAATATTCCTGTAGGCTGTGCAAATACTTTAGTTACTTTATAGTAGCTTTGTTCTTAATCAATAGTTACAGGATACAAAATAGATCTATTTTGTATCCTATAATTATTGGCGACCTAAATCTTATACAGCATTCCTATGATAGCGAGTATTTTACGCCTTATCTCTGAATATTTAAGTGTTGGAAATGTTTGGCAAAATATAGCCTTTTATTCAACCTGTGCATCTTTATTAAAAATTTTAATGGTGGTACAGGTAGGGTTAAAAAAAAGATACAAGCGGAGTTAACTGTGTCATTCTTAGAAGCTGTTTAAAAATAGATAAAAAGGTCGTCATTGGTATGAAGCAATCCCAAACTGTGCAGATTGGATTTGTAAAGCTACTCTGTAAGGCGGGGATTGCTTCGTGCCTCGCAATGACGGGTGGTTATGTGCTTCATTAGAGCATAAAAACATTAGTAAATCAAATTTAGACAGCCTCTAAGATTTATGTGAACTATAATTAATAGATGCTATATAAACAGGAAATTGCGTTGTTACCCAGCCCAACCCTCTCTATCCAAACTCCTAAAGTGGATAGCCTCGGCTAAGTGCTCCAGCTTTATTTCTTCGCTGCCGGCAAGGTCGGCTATGGTGCGGGCTACTTTCAGGATGCGGTCGTAGGCCCTGGCAGACAGGCCAAGCTTTTCCATGGCTTTTTTAAGCAGGGTTTGGCCGGCGGTATCTATTTTGCAAAGGTCGCGCACCATCTGGGGGCTCATCTGGGCGTTGGCATGCAGGTCGGGGCGGTTACCAAAGCGTTCTATCTGGATCTCGCGAGCTTTTATTACCCGTTCACGGATCTCCTCACTTTTTTCGGCCAGCCTGTCTGATGATAGTTCGGTAAAATTAACCGGTGTAACCTCCACATGCAGATCAATCCTATCCAACAACGGACCTGAAATCTTGCTCAAATACTTTTGCACCATTCCCGGCGGGCAAATACACTCCTTCTCCGGATGGTTATAGTACCCACAAGGGCAAGGATTCATACTTGCCACCAACATAAAACTCGAAGGATAATCAACCGTAAACTTAGCTCTTGATATAGTTACCTTGCGTTCTTCCAGAGGCTGGCGCATTACTTCCAGTGCGCTGCGCTTAAACTCCGGTAATTCGTCTAAAAATAAAACGCCATTGTGGGCCAATGAAATCTCGCCGGGTGCCGGGTTGCTTCCTCCGCCTACCAAAGCCACATCCGAAATGGTATGGTGCGGACTCCTAAAGGGCCGTATGGTAACCAAAGCATCGGCGGCGGCAAGTTTTCCTGCTACAGAATGAATCTTGGTTGTTTCCAATGCCTCATACAAACTCAGCGGAGGCAAAATGGAAGGCAGTCTGCGGGCAAGCATGGTTTTGCCTGCCCCCGGCGGACCGATCAATATTACATTATGGCCCCCCGCAGCGGCAATTTCCAATGCGCGTTTAATGTTTTCCTGTCCCCGCACCTCGCTAAAATCGCTGTCGTAATTACAAAGGCTATCATAAAACTCCTCCCGGGTATTCACTACCACTTGTTCCAGTTTAACGTCGCCATTAAAAAAACCGGCAACCTCTTTGATGCTTTCCACACCATAAACTTCCAGGTCGTTTACTATGGCAGCTTCGCGCGCATTTTGTTTGGGGAGGATGAACCCTTTAAAGCCATCCTTGCGGGCCTGTATGGCAATAGGCAATGCGCCTTTAATGGGCTGCAGGCTACCATCAAGAGACAGTTCGCCCATGATGATATACTTATCCAGGTTCTCGGCATCTAACTGGCTGGAAGCGGCTAAAACGGCGGTGGCAATGGTAAGATCGTAAGACGAACCTTCTTTTTTAATATCTGCGGGGGCCATGTTCACTACCACTTGCTGCCGAGGCATTCGGAAACCGCAGTTTTTTAAAGCCGAGTCGATACGGAAATAGCTTTCTTTTATGGCCACATCGGGCAGGCCAACTATAAAATATTTAGTACCCGCTGCAATATTTACTTCAACTGTTATGGTGATAGCCTGAATACCATAAACCGCACTGCCAAAAGTTTTAACCAACACTATGATAAAGTTTAATCAAAGCGAAAGATAAATATTTTTAATTATTGTATAGGCACAATATATATAAATGACTTTAAAGGAAAATATTCCCCCTATAATGCGCCGTTCTTAAATATATTATCTTTTTCTTGGAGGTATCAAAATCATCTCCTGCAAAATTAGGACCCAACTCTTTAAAATAATAAGCCCTTAAAGTAACCGGAGGATTAACTTTAAGGGCATAAGGCAACAATGTTTTATAAAGGGTTAACTTTAAATTCGGATTTTGATCATTAGATACTATTTACAAAAACGAAAAAAATGCAGGAAATTACAGCATAAGCCATCAGCATAACCGACCATACTTTTTGGTGATTTTTGCTCAGTTTTTCAAACGCAATGTTCCATCTTTTGAACCGGCCATTGTTAAGCAGGATAAAATAATTTAGGAGTAAAACCCCGGTGGTTGCCAAAAGCATAACGGTAGTAGTTACATCGGTTATATTAAACCACTGCTGGCTTAAGCAAAGCTGGGTGAGCACCAACAAATTGGTTAATAAAAGGATCATCAGGAAACTTACACCAAAAAGTGAATTAAACTTAGGTAAGCCACCTTGTCCGAAATTTTTTGCACTCCACCTGTAAGCTGTTACATAAATGGATTTTGAGATTCCTGATGCGTTCATAATGTTAGGGTTTTAGGGTTAAATATTCAAAATAATCAACCTGTTCTTGGTTGTTATTTGGTTATTAACGTAATCTGCAAAATTTTGTTGCGTAAAATGTCATTATTAACAAAATTTAACTGTTGTCAAGTAACGGCATAAAGCAACTATAAAACACACACCAACTAAGCTTGTAATGCAAGAAAAAACGGCCGCTTTTCCGGCCGTTTTTATATTATGTGAAAGCTTAATGTTCATTTATTTTGCTGATGCCATTTGAAGTAAAGTGGCATCATGGTGAAACTTTACCTCCGGTTTATTATCAAACAACATAGCTGCCCCATTTTGAGCTGCGTATGCAGGCCAGTTGGGCAGGCCTTTTGCATTAGGGTTGCCTGTACGTGCAAAATTGATCCATGCCTGGCTCATTTTAGCGGCTAAGGCATATGCTTCCTTGCCACCACCGGTCATTTCCTCACATCGTTTGATGTTATCAAACTCAAAACAGATATCAATGCAGTGGATAGATTTAAACATACCATCGGCCACGGGAGATTGCCAGGTAAACATATACATATAAACAGGTGCTGCCCCGGCAATAGCCTTTGCATTTGCCTGGCGAATAACACCCGGCCTGAAAGTAGCAAGGTCGATATCCAGGTAATCGGATGGTTTTACTGTGCCCGGATAGGCTTTTAAAACTTCGGCCATGTAAGTGTCTGTTTTATCGCCATATTTCTTTTCAAGGTTGGTTTTAACTTCACCAAGTGTGTAATTTCTTATTGCCGGGTTGATAAGCGAAGCCATAAACTCGGTTTTGGTTGATCCTACCAATAGCGGAATATTCTTTGAGATTTCAATAGCTGCCGGGTCACTTATATTATACGGTAAAAAAGCCCCATCAACAGAGGGTTCCCACATCAGGCCAAAAGGGCCTATCGGCTTTCCTTCCGCTTTTAACTGCGCCTGTACTTTTGCCATTGCCTTTTTAGTGGCAGCGCTCAGGCGCTCATATGACATAGTCTGAAGAGAGTCAACCTGCGATGGTAGCAGGCTTAATGCCTCAAGTACAGCCGCACCAATTCGTTTAGAAAGATCAGCTGTCATAAAATCACTGCGATAACTACCGCTTTGAACAATTGCTTTTTGAAACAGCCCTTTGGCAGATGGTGCATTCAGAAGCGTTGATACCTTTGCGCCACCGCCCGATTGACCAAAAATGGTCACATTGTCCGGATCGCCGCCAAAGCTGGCTATGTTTTGCTTAACCCATTGCAGTGCGGCAACTATATCCATCATCCCGGCATTTGCCGATGATTTGTATTTATCGCCATAGGCCGATAGATTTAAGAACCCAAGCAGGTTTAACCGGTGATTGATGGATACCACTACCACATCACCTTTTTTGCTCAGGTTTTCGCCATCATAGGAGGGCAATTCAATAGCCGAACCGGCAGAAAAGCCACCACCATGCAGCCACACCATAACCGGTCGCTTCTTTTGGTCGTTAATGCCTGGTGTCCAAACGTTAAGTTTCAGGCAATCCTCGTTCATATACCCCCAGTTATGCTGAAAGCCAAATTCAATAGGGTCATTAGCTGTGGTGGTAGGATCAATAGGGCATACCGCGCCATAAACTAATGATGCACGTACACCTTGCCAGTGTGCTGGCTTTTCGGGAGCCATAAAACGTTTGGCCTGTGCGTAGGGAATGCCTTTGTAGTTATACGTGCCGTTGTGAATATACCCGCGCACCTGCCCGTTATCGGTACTGGTTACGGCTACGTTTTCGCCTGCAACAACGGCATCGCTGCTTTGGCAATAACCAAATACAGGCATCAGGCATAACGCCAGCAAAGTCCAAAATGTGGATTTTTTTTTCATGGTTTATTATAATTGGTTTATAGATTATCCGGGGGCTGAATAATTTATACCACGACCATGAAATTGCGTAAATGAAAAAGATCATCAAACCACAATTATCATTGTGTAGGTATTACACAATGATAATTATAAATTTCTATTTTACAACAGTTTGAAATAACTTTATTACAAATATTTATTGCCAATCAGCTATTTAGCCATTACATCAAACGAGGCTAATAAATTAATATCAGGGTCGATGTTTATAGTTTGCGGCTTGGCTTTCGAAGGGATCTGTACAGTTGTTGTTATATTTTTTACAACCATACTGTGAACACGACCATCAACAGCAATTTCAAGAGGGAACTCATATAAATAGCTTTGTTTTTGCCTGATGTTGATATTGATCATTTGTTTAGCTGTATCATATTGCCAGGTTATCCCCAAATCAGGATGTCCTGCGGTTCTTAACCATTGTTTAAAAAACGGTTTCAGGTTTTGGCCGCTTGCTTGCTCTATCACCTGGCATAAGTCTGCAGTATTGGCATTGCGTCCGTTATATTTTGTGTAATAATTGCTTACTCCTTTCCAAAAAACGGCATCACCCAGCTTTCGCCTTAGCATGTGCAAAATCCAGCCGCCTTTTTGGTAGCTGTTGGCGTTCAGTAACTGCATGTATTGGTTTTTAACTGCGGTATCAACCACGGGTGTGATGCGCTTTTTTTCAAAATCAAAAACGGTTTTTCTATCCTGGGTTAAGCGTTTTTTTAAGGTATCAATGCCGTATTTTTTTTCAAGGTACAGGTTGGTCATGTAGGTAGCAAATCCCTCGCTTAGCCATAAATGGGCAAAGCTTTTTTCGCTTGCGCCATCGCCAAACCATTGGTGCGCTATCTCATGCGCCATCAACTCCTCTATGCCTTTACTGTTAACCGATTCCTCGAAATAAAATATTGCACTTGCATTTTCCATGCCGCCAAATATGGTTTTTGATTGCACATTGGCCAGTTTTTCATAACTGTAAGGACCAACATTTTTTATAAAAAACGGAAGGATCTCTTTGGCTGCCGCGTAGCTTTTAAATCCAACCTCTTTATTCTCGGGGAATACATAAGTATAAATAGGGATGCCACTTACATCGCCGGTATGGTCAATGGCAAAGTCGGCAACGCCTATTACCATTACTTTGGTGGGCAATACTATATTTTCCTGCCAGTGGGTAAGTTTTAACTGGTTGGGTAATGGTTTCTCCTCCAATTTCAGCCCGTTTGATACCACCTGGTAATGATCGGGAGCGGTTACTATAAAATCAACGGTGGCTTTGTCTGCAGGGGCATCAACGCAGGGCAGCCAGTTATGTGCCCTGTTTGGCCAGTTATCGCCAAAAAAAGTACGGTGGCCAAAATTATTGGTTGATATGATGAGCCCATCAGCCGGTATACCTTCGTAACTAATCACAAAGCTATGCCTGCTGGGGGCTTTTACCAGGGTGTATATTTTAACCGCATCACTATCCTGCTCAAATTTAAGGGTTTTGCCATTTTCGGTTATGGATGATACAGTCATCCCTTTACCGGCGCTGTTTTTCTTAACCAGGTCAAGGCTGAAGGAGCTTACATCTTTTATAAACTTAATTGCAACCGTTGCCTCGCCCTTGATGTTATTATCGGCATCATTTAGCTGTAAGGCAAATGTGTAGTGCTGTACATCAATTGGTAAGCCGGGTACCTGGGCTTTTGCGGAAAACGAAAACAAAAATGAGGTGGCTAAAAGCGCTATTGTGTATTTATGCATGTTAAAAGCAGCGTTAAACATCGGTATTGCACAAAGCTAATAAAAAAGAGTGCTGTAATCTCTTTGCCCGCTTATTAACATATCTGTGAACGGTAAAAAACCGGGAACAGGTTTAAGTCATTATCCATCTCTTAAAACGTAATACTCGCCCCTGCTGTAAACAAAAAGTAAAGCCCGTTTTTTGATGTATTATTCACATAATCAACCTGGTTAAATGGTTTGATAAGGTAAGGAGTAAAAATTATCTGCCATTTGTTAATTGCATACGTAATGGGTACCGATCCGCTGAAGGCAAGCAATTTGTATTGCTTTACCTCCCTTTGGTTTTCCTGCGTTACGGTTTGGGTAATGATGGTTTGTTTTGGCTGATTAGGAAACAATATGTTGATAGGTGTTTGTTTCTGCGGCGTTTCTACAGAGCGGGTTACCTGCGATTCGGTATAATAGGTTTGGTAAAACGACTGTGTACCGGCATACAGTGTGGCTGTAGGGGTAAACTTTAAACCATTTAATTTGGTTGCCCCACTCTTTACAGCGAAGATCTCTTTAGATAGCTCAGCATTATTGATAATATCATGCCTGTTGTTTTTACCAAAGCGATAGCTTCCACCAACTGTCAGTTTCACAATATTATCCGGGTTAGCATACAATTGCCCGTCAATAGTGGCATCAAAAGACGAAAGGATAATGGGGCTGCTCTTGGTGATAAAAAACTTGGTTGCCGAAATTGTACCGCCATAATATTTTTTACTATCAAACCCAAAAACGTACCCAGGTGTAACGCTTAAACCTTCAGCACCTGATTTTGAGCCGTTAAGATCAAAATAGCCAATAGCGCTAAGGAAAAGGCCATGTTTGCTCACCAGCGTAAGTGTGGGCAATAGCAAAGGCACGCTACTTTCGTCGCGGCGGCCTGCATAGGTTAGGTTTGAGATATATTGAAGGCCGGCGTTTACAAAAAGCTCTTTTACCTGTGTTTTTTTTGCTATGGTATCTTTTTTCTGGGCAAATGAAGATATGCTGCTACCCATAATTATGAGTAACATAATAAGTTTATATTTTTTCATAGGGGATGCTCAGGTTTCAAATTAACAAAAGGGCCATTAGCGGCCCTTTTGTTAATGATATTACTATAATTTATGTTATTGTTTAACAGCGCTAACTTTAGCTGAACCACTTCCTGAAGCGCCTACAGCTGTGCTCTTTTTACCGGCTTTTACAGTTGTTGCAGATGAACCACTGTTTGATAAACCTACTTTAGCACTTTTTGAGGTTGTTGCGGCACTTCCAGAACCGTTTAAGGTTTCTTTGTTACTTACGCTAACGCTTTTTCTTGCGGCTATTGCTTTTCTGCTTGTAGCTGCAACGGTTTTAACAGTAGCGGCTTTTCTTGCTGCTGCCGTTGCGGCTACTTCATTTGCTTTAGCATTAACGTTAGCTGATGCGTCGGCGGCAGCATTTTTTGATAAAGCTGCGGCAGTACCTGCTGCATTGGCCGCCTTATCTGCCGATGCAGAGCCATTTAAACTTCCTGAACCAGAAGCGTCGGCTGCTACGTTTGCTTTGTTAACTGCAGCAGCGGCATTTGTACTTACTGCGGTATTAACATTGCCGCTAACGCTTGCTGCCTGGTTAGCGGCTACTTCCTGTGCCTCACCTGCAGCTGCATTAGTAGCAGCTTGTGTTTGGGCGGCTGTACGTACAGCCGCGCTTTGAGCCTGGGCCGCAGCCTGGTTGCTGACATTGGTTGCCTGGGTTGCTGCTTTTTGAGCTACTGCTGCTGCGTTAACTGATGGTAAAGCTGCCTGTGTAACAATTTTTGTTGCTGTTGCTGCACCTACGTTTACCTGCGCAATGCCGGCTTTTGCCGCAAATAAGGCAGCCGTAAACAATACTGATTTAAATAAATTTTTCATTGTGTTTTTTTATTTAGTTTATGGTATGGTATGCCAAATCAATAAACCGGCACCATGGCAACAGGTAAACAAAGGTTATGCCGTTGGGTTAAATTACACAGAATAGCATAAGTACATACCTTCATTTGTATATAATAGTATACAAAAAGAAGACAATAAGCCAATAATATTATAAAAAAAAGAACAATCTAGGTATTTGTTTTTGCGGGGAAGAGATGTGCTTAAGCAACAAAACCCATAGCATATTGCCATAGGTTTTGTTTTCAAATATTATGTCCTGATACCTCATCAAGGTATTGGGGTACTGTTTACATTTTTGGCATCCGGCGCATCATGCTGGCCATGGCGGCGGGGTTGCTCATTTGCTTCATCACCTTTTTCATGTCATCAAACTGTTTCATGAGGCGGTTTACTTCGGTAAGATCGGTACCCGAGCCTTTGGCAATACGATTGCGGCGGCTTTGGTTAATGGTCTCGGGGTTTGATTTTTCGAAAGGTGTCATGGATTGGATGATGGCTTCAATGGCTTTAAAGGCGTTGTCATCAATCTCCACATCCTTCATCATTTTGCCCACGCCCGGTATCATACCCATCAGATCCTTCATGTTACCCATTTTCTTGATCTGCTGTATCTGGCTGTAAAAGTCGTTAAAGTCGAACTTGTTTTTGCGGATCTTCTTTTGCAGCTCAGCAGCTTCCTTTTCGTCAAACTGTTGCTGGGCGCGCTCAACAAGGGATACCACATCACCCATACCCAAAATCCTGGATGCCATACGATCGGGGTGGAAAACGTCAAGCGCTTCCATCTTCTCGCCTGTACCAATAAATTTGATAGGTTTGTTAACAACAGATTTTATTGATAACGCGGCACCACCACGGGTATCACCGTCAAGCTTGGTTAAAACCACACCGGTAAAGTCAAGGCGATCATTAAACACCTTGGCGGTGTTCACTGCATCCTGGCCTGTCATAGAATCTACCACAAACAGGATCTCATGCGGTTTTACGGCATCTTTTACCTGCTCAATCTCCACCATCATGGCCTCATCAATAGCTAAACGACCGGCGGTATCAATAATCACCACGTTATGACCGTTTTGCTTTGCCAGGGCAATCCCCTCACGGGCTATGGCCACCGGATCTTTCGACTCCAGGTTGGCATAAACCGGCACGCCTATCTGTTGACCCAGTACCTGCAGCTGGTCTATTGCCGCGGGGCGGTAAATATCATCGGCAACTAATAATGGCTTTTTGCCCTTTTGTGTTTTTAAGTAATTGGCCAGCTTGCCGGTAAAGGTGGTTTTACCTGCACCGTTTAAACCGGCAATTAATATAATGGTTGGCGATGCTTTAAGCTCCAGTTCGGCGGTTGAGCCACCCATTAGTTCGGTAAGCTCATCGCTCATGAGCTTAGTGAGCAGCTGGCCAGGCGATATGGCTGTTAATACATTGTTACCCAGTGCCTTTTGCCTTACGTCATCAGTAAATGCTTTGGCGGTTTTATAGTTTACGTCAGCATCCAGAAGGGCTTTGCGAATTTCCTTCATGGTCTCGGCCACGTTTATCTCAGTAATAGTTCCTTGTCCCTTCAGTACCTTAAAGGCCCTGTCGAGTTTATCCGAAAGATTTTCAAACATTATTATTATCCCAGTTTTGAGGTTACAAAGGTATGATTTTGAAAATTAATTTGAAGCAGGATGTGTACGATGATTTAAGACGCGCGAAGACGATGTGATTTTTGGGATAAAAGATAAAGGACTTTTGGACAAAAGACTAATAGAATATAAGGATAAAGGACCTTTGCAGATTCATTTGTATAGTTCGTGCCGCGGCGATGACATTGCGGAGGTCCGTCATGAGCTGGGGAGAAGCACCGATGAGCAATGACGCTAAACCAATGGCCGATGACTAGGCTTATGGGAATCTATATAAAATTCCTAAGGCCAGTCCTTCGGTTCCTTGTACGTCCCGTGCTGTTCGTTTATCATACAGCATGGTGCCGTTTATGGTAACGTTTATTAACCGGTTTACCCGGGCCGACAAAACCGCATCAATACGGTGGGTTATAAATTTCGGCGATTCGCCATAAGGAATAAACAGCGCGTAACGTGCATTTAAATGAACATTTTTGGCCAGGTCTTTATCAAAAAGAGCCACCATCTGGAAAGCCAGGTCGTTTTTTACGGTATGACCTATAGGTACGCCGTAATTTGACGGCTGGTTATGATATATAGTGGTATCGGTAACAAATGTTTGGCGGGCAGTACCGGTACCTAAGCGCAGATCGAAATAACCGGTAGGCTTGAACTCAAAACCTATTGATTCGGTTAAATAGCCCGGCGACATGAAATTCGAGATCAGTTGTGAATCGAATTTCCCGTTTCCCTGGTCAATATAGTTAAAGCCCTTATCAAATTGCGACTCAAACGTGAGCGCTCCGAAAAAATACCAGTGTTTGGATAATTGGGAAGCCAGTTTATTATCAAAATAGATCCTGTCGTTGGTTTTACGCTTGCCCTGCCCTTTGTTTTTGGCAACACCATAGGTTAGGTTAAGCTCGGATACATAGCTAAACGGTGCTTTATTATATTCGGTATGGTAAACAAAGTTTGATCCTAATGCTACCGAATTTACACCACCCGCGCTGTAGTTGTTACTAAAGGCCGACTGGCTGAAATTGAGCCCGAAAATGACAGCCTTTTTCCAGTAGATTACCTTATAATCCATCAGGGTAACCGGAATCTGTTCGCGCTGAATCTGGATTGGCCTTACCCTTGTAGGAATAGCGTTTTTACGCGGATCGATCCTGAGTTTGTTAATCTGCGCGGTATCAATTTTAACGGTGTCCTTTTTCAGCGTATCGGTTTGCTGAGCGCTTACCGAAATACCGCAGGCTATTAGTGCCGATGAAAGCAGGGCAAGTCTGGTTTTTAACATAGTCAACAAATTAAAGCAAAAATCTCCTTTTATAACATCATTAATCGAAAATGTTGCATAAAGGTTTTAATTTTTTAAAGTTGATGTATAAACAGATTCTCTTCAAAAGTTTCTTTTGTTCCTTCAGCAACCGAATTAGTGCAAGTCTTGTAAGGCCACTGGTGAATATAGCCTTTTAGTGAAAAACAGCTTGCTAAGTATTGAATATGCAAATCCCGGATGCACGTTTCATACGGGATTTTGTATTTTTAAGCTTATGAATATGCAGCCACAAAGTACAGACAAACATAGTTACGCGGCGTACAATTGGAGCGAAAAACCATTCCGTAAAATTCACATTGGGTGGGAGGAACTGCCGGGAACCGTGGGAGGATATCATTTTTCAATATGGCAGCGGAAATACTCTATATTGGGGGACATCACATAGAATGCAATTTATTAACCGGAAGAAACGATGACAAACGAGATTAAGTTTTATAAAGTTGGGGATAAGTACGGCGAATTTTCTAATTTCTATCCTTCCCCGCTGGTACTGCTCAATGAAGTATGGCCGACAGTTGAGCACTTTTTTCAAGCAAGCAAATTCCATGACTTTGGAGTCTGGGATAGAATAAAAGTAATGAAATCGCCGATGGATGCTGTAAAAGAGGGGCGAAGTCGCGCTAACATCTTAAGAGACGACTGGGAGCTCGTAAAAGATACCGTAATGCACAACGGCGTGCGTGCGAAATTCCTTCAAAATCCTGCGTTGAAAAAAGTTCTTTTGGAGACGGGGGACAGTTTGATCATTGAACATACTGTGAATGACAACTATTGGGCTGACGGGGGAGATGGATCAGGAAAAAATTTACTCGGGGAAATTTTGATGAAAGTACGTGGTGAGTTAAAGGAAATCTGTCATCTGCCGGGTGTCATTTTTCCTCCCTGGGTTTCATTTCCTAATACAGATCAGGGCGACATGTTTTGGAGAATGGGACTTGGCGAGGAATACATTTCGAGGTGGTACAAATATATTGATACGTTTGGCGAAGAAAGATATAAGAATTTGTTTCCCGAACCTTTGAACTGGCAAGGAATGTATTAGGAATGGACTGTTTACTCAATTTTTATCCTCCAGTTGCCGCAAAGGTTTTTACTGGCTTGTGTACCCGCAGAATATGCAGCCACAGACAAACATAATTGAATCAACTTTTGAGAAATAATATTTTATCCCGTTTAAAACATAGCTTTCACGCCAGTTGTTATCATATAAACTTAAAATTATGAACGCAAAAGCTGCAGTTAGTATACTAACTATTTACCTGGCCTGTTACATAATTGTATTTGCAAGCGGATATTCCCTAACCTTGCTTGCCGCTATGTTCCTGGCATCCCCGCTTTTAATATGTTGGATGGTTTACAGGGTTTTAAAAGATGATAGCTTTAAATATCCGTCATTAGGCAGGGACCAAGAGTGGGGTTATCTTGATAGGTCAGAAAGCGACCTGGGTTTATTTTAATTAGTTATAAAAATGACTTTATACAGAAGTAGCATTATTGATTTTTGTATGCCTTAACTTATTAAAGTTCATACATTTACTCCGCATTGGGATTTTACAACAATGGGCAACTTATGGACGTAATTACCTTAGATGAATTTTATAAGCAAACCGCAACTCTTGTTCCGGAGGGGATTAATAAAGAAATAGGCCATTTTAATGTATTCAACATTGATGAGCTTGACAAAAAGGGCGCAATGCCTTATAACAGGCGGGCTTATTATAAGATCAGTTTAATAAACGGCCACAACAAGGCGGAGTATGCCGATAAAGTGATCGACATTGAAAAAAATGCCCTGCTGTTTGCTACCCCAAAGATTCCCTATAACTGGGAACCGCTGGACGACGACCAGCATGGCTACTTCTGCATCTTTACTGATGATTTCCTTGTTCAGGCTAAAAGCGGGGTTGTGCTGGATGATTTGCCCATCTTTAAACCCGGTGGCTATCCTATTTTCCAGCTTAGCGATGATGAAGCTGCGGGGATCACCGCCATCTTCCGCAAAATGCACCAGGAACTATCATCAAACTATGCTTACAAGTATGATCTGCTGCGCAACTACATTTTAGAACTTATCCACCAGGGCCAAAAGCTTCAGCCCGCCGTGGCACTTTATCCAGGCCATACAGCCGTGGCAAGGGTATCATCCCTGTTTCACGAGCTGCTTGAGCGACAGTTTCCTATCGAATCGCCAGATCAAAAATTAAAGCTGCGCACAGCCAAAGATTATGCCGATAGGCTGGCGGTGCACGTAAACCACCTTAACAAAGTACTTAAAGAAAATACGGGCAAAACCACCACCCATATCATTAGCGGCCGTATCCTCCAGGAGGCCAAGATCCTGCTTAAACAAACCCACTGGAATATATCCGAGATCTCGTACTCGCTGGGCTTTGAGCAGGTGGCCCATTTCTCCAATTTTTTTAAAAAACAAACCTCGCTGGCGCCAATGGCGTTCAGGTAGTATGTTTGTGTTTTCTAAGCATACTTATCATCCCCAGGGGGCCTTGTTGTGGCTCTTTTTCTTTAGCACATAAAAACCGTATGGGGGGTGTAATGGCTTAGGCTATTTGCTAAAACGCGCAACAAATACAAGGTTATATAATGCTAAGAGTCTATTTATTAGCAGATAACTAAAATCAGCGAGCTACGTAAAAAGGGAGACAGTTATTTTGACAGACGGGTTCGCAACCAATTTTATTGGAATTGTGATACAAATGATCTGTCCAATCGTAAACCGGTTTTAATATAGATATTGGCATTTTGAAGAATTATGCAGCTATTGAGTTTTGGAATAAATTAGTTGGCCACAAATCCAGGGTAACGCTCGAAGGTCGTATCTTTCATTCAGTTTGTATAGTTGTATTACTATTCATTGGCATCAACATCCCTTTTAATTATTTAATTGGCCTTCCGGAGCTGGCTATATTGATGGCGATAATTTTCCTGGACGTTTCTTTAATTTACTATTTTTCCAGGTTCAAAAACAAGCTCAACATCGGTATTACGGTTTTCCTGATATCCAATAACCTGTTATTAATTGCCAATTACTATTATAATTCGGGCATTAATGGCCCCGGGTATGTAGTTTTTATTCTATCGTTTTTTGTTACAGTAGCAATCATCCCACAAAAACAATACTGGATATGGCTTCCCCTTAATGTAGGCATTATCTTAGGCTTATTGTTTTTAGAAAACATGAATCCAGGCTGGATCCAAAATACCTATAACAGCAGGACAAGTCGGTTTATTGACTTTAGTTACAGTTATATTGCAACTGTAATACTTATGCTGCTGGTTATTGTTTATATCCGAAATGCCTATAACCAGGAGCGGAGGATTGTAGAGCAGAAGGCAAGAGCACTTGAAGTAAGCAACAATACTAAAAACAAATTGCTCTCCATTTTGGCGCACGACCTTAAAGAGCCACTATCATCACTGCAGGGTTTCCTGGAGCTACTTACCGAATACAAACTTGATGAATCTGAAAGAATTGGTATCGAAAAAGAACTATTAAGACGCACACAAGATACCTCTTATCTGTTAACTAACGTACTTTCATGGACTAAAAGCCAAATGGAATCAGTGCAGGTAAAGCTGATGCCTTTAAACTTGTTTCTGGCATTAGATAATACACTCCAGATTTTAACAAACATCGCCAAAGAAAAATCAATAGAGCTTCGTCATGATTTAACTAATTATATTTGCGTAATAGGCGATAGGGATATGCTGCAGCTGGTTATAAGGAATTTGGTTATAAACGCTATTAAATTTACCTATCCCGGAGGGAAAATAACAGTAAGCGCCGAAGTTATAGACGGTAATTGCATCATTAAAGTAGCAGATACAGGCGCCGGCATTCCACTGCCTCAACAAGCCGGTTTATTTTCGCTTTCCGCTAAGTCAACATTCGGAACCGGCAAGGAAAAAGGTGCAGGTTTGGGCCTGGTGCTTTGCCAGGAGTTTGCTGCATTACAGGGTGGGAAAATATGGTTCACGAGTGAACAAAATGTGGGCAGCACGTTTTTTGTGAGTTTAGAGTTTTGTTCATTAGCCAAACAACAGGAACTTTTAAATGTGTTATCCTAAACATTTCTACTAAAGTTACTTCAACTTTTTTTCACATTTGCTGATCTGTACCCTGATATGGTCCTCTTCTTTCCTGGTAGCGATAACGCTGGTTAAAGCTCTTTGGTAATATTGTAACGCTTTTTTATATTCTTCGTGCTTAAACGAATAATCGCCGGCTATAACGTAGGCGTGGTAATATAGCGGGTTGGTTGCTACCAGGCTATCGGTGTTTATGGTTTCGCCGTCAAGTACCTGCTGCCTCATTTTGCGGAAGTTCACAAAATCCCGGTATTGGGTGGTTGAAAGAAAAGCATCCGCCGGTACAGTGAGGTTCTGCTCGTTAATTTCCTGGTCTTTTTTCATACCCCGCAAGCCGAACACTTTTTTCAGATCATAGGCCACGTATTCGCCCAATTGCCATGGCGAAGTGCTCACCCAAACCAACAGTTTTTTAGGTTCAAATACAATGCTATGATGCGCAATTAGCTGGTTGATGGCCTTCTCGTTGCCCATGCCAATATCTGCACCATGCATGCCTTTCTGGTCGCGCAGGATGGCGATGGTTTTTTGTACGGTGTTTTTGCCGTTGGCATTCAGCAGTTCCATAAGGCGGTTATAGCGGTAAGGCGAGGCACTTTCCGCCATCTGCACCTTATTCTCAATTGATTTGCCCAGGCTCTTGCTCTGGAAATGGTTGGCGCAAACAATGTAATCCTGGTGCGGGTCGTACATATCCAGCGTATCGGGAGTTTTCTCAATCACTACGGCCTTGTTATCAGCAGCTGATGCCACCAAAAATGCCTCTGATACAAACATCTTGCGCTTTGCTGCTATGGCGTAGGCTTCCCGCGTGTTTTTGGCATATTGTAAAATCTCGCGGGCCACTAATGATACGGGTGTTGCTGCGGCGGTAGGGATATTGGTTTTATCGGCATTGATGGTTACGCTTACACCCTTTTCGTTCATCCCGGATACGGCGCCAATGAAGCCCCCCCAGGTAACGGTCATAAATTTATAACCTTCTGTTGGGTTAAAAAATGCCACTATTTTGTCCTGCGCGAATTTATCGCCCACATAAAAATCGAAATTACGGCCGATGATCATCGTGCTGTCTTCACTTTTTATACCCCAGGTACCAAACGATGTACAGCCCACCAAAGCCATGCTTTGCAGCGCGTGACCAATATCATGCGCGGCATGGTAGTTCAGGATACGCTGGTAGTTGGAGCCGATATACTGGTACTTGCCTGATGCCGATTTAGATATACCATAGATCTCCTCTTTGTATTCCTCTGTAACGTTCTTATCCAGATTACGGTTAAACCAGGCTATAAAGTATTTTAAAAAATGCTGATAAAATTTAGATGGAACTATCTTGCCAATCTGCTCTACAAAATGATCTTCCTGGGCTACTACCAGTTCCTGGCTTAGCTTGCCATTGATGACGCCACGTTCAAAGGGTTTACCTTCCACATACATTTCAAATAAACCGTTCTTGCTTTTGCGGAACCAGTCGTTTTTAATKGTATAGAAACCTTTGGAGGGCTCTGCGCGCTTTAGTTGCAGGCTGCTCAAATCCTTGGGTTCTGGCGGATAATCGATAGCTACTGCGTACAGGTAAGCCATGCCGATAATGAGCAGCAGCACAAAAACCAGGAAAGCATAAAGCAATCTTTTCCCAAATTTTCGCCAGCTAAATTTTTTATGCATTTCGTATTTTCCCTATGATGGCATCGTTGCCAAGTACAGTTGTGCAGGTAACTATTGCACTCATGGCGGTGCCTAAAACACCGTGCAGGTTAAGGTTTTGGCCGGTAAAGTACAGGTTTGGTATTTTTGTTCGCGGTGATATAAATGTTTTTAACGTGTGCTTGTAATCTTTTACAATGCCGTATAATGAACCATCACCATTACCTATATAATCGCGGTACGAGAGTGGCGTGGCCGAGTAGTAGGATTTGATATGGCTGCGGATGTCCGGAAACTTTTTCTCCACCATATCCAGCAGTTTTTCACTTTTGCGAATTTTGAACTCCTCGTAAGTTTCGCCCCGTTCATTAACGTTTGATACTGTGTTAAAAGTGCCCTCCCAGGGTTTCATCTCCTCAAATCGCATATAAGTAAGTATCGACATTCCCTCGGCGTACCCGTTTGATTTTGAGGTAGCTGCTACAAAAAGAGCATAGCCAAGCGGCCAGTTTTCCTCGTTGTAATCCGCTATATCCCAAACGTGACCGTCCTTTCCGATATAGTAATTGTGTTTAAAATATTTAAAGCTATTTTTTTTGAACACCACATTCAGGGTAAAGGATGATACCGAGTTTTCCAACCCTTTTAAGCGGTTGCGGTAAGCCGGTTTAATTAAATCCGAATCTGTGATCTCCAGCGTTTGCACGGGGTGCACATTGCTGATGAATTGCCTGCCGTGGATATTTACCCCATTGGCAGTTTCCACATGCGATACCTTTCCATCTTCAACAACAATCCGCTTCACCTCGCAATGGCGTTTGATAACCCCTCCCCGTGAACGGATATTTTTGGCAATGTACTTTGCTATCTGCGATCCGCCGTCTACGCACTTATATGAACTTTCGATATAGCTGTTCAGGATCAACGCGTGCACGTAAAACGGAGTTTTATCCGCCTGGCCGGCATACAGGGCATTATTACCTGCCAATACAGCCTGCAGGCGCGGATTATCAGTTATTGATTCAATAAAGCCTTTGGTATCAATTTCCAGCACACCCGATTTCTCATTAAAATCGTCGCTGCTTCTTAAGTTATATAAGGAAAATTTACTGCAAACTTCTTTAATCTTATCGCAATAGGCATTAAGCGCCGCTTCTTCACCTGGAAAATGTTTTAATATATGACTGATGAAGTTATCATAACCCTGGGCATATTCGTATTCTGTTTCTTCGCCATAGATGCCTATCTTATCAAAAACAACATCCTGTTTTTGCAGTTTCAGCTTATCCATCAGGTCGAGGTATTTGAATATCTGGTATAGATTCTGGCCTTTGTCAAGGCCGCCAAGGTAGTGCACGCCCGAGTCGAAGATCACTTTATCACGTACATAGGTCTGCAGTGAACCGCCGATCTGCGTGTTTTTTTCGATCACGCAAACCTTAAATCCTTCCCTGCTCAGTAAATCGGCACTCACCAATCCCCCCATACCACTGCCGATAATTACAGCATCATAAATCTCCATTTAGTAAATTCCCAGTTTTATGTTTGATTACAAAAATAACATTTGATGTGTATTTTGTTTCATCAATTACCCGGCACTCCATATTATTCGCTGCCGCTATATCCTCAACCAGTTGTGCTGATAAAAACGACAGCCCTCTGCTTGTTTTATTGAATTTTGCAACCTTAGTCGAAAAAAACTCGCTAAGTTCAGTACCTCTGTGCTTTTCCTTCAGGTCCTTATTCGCGTCACGGATAATGACGCTTCCGCCCGGATTCAGGCTATTGATGCAGCGTTCCATGATCAGCTTTTGTTCGTGGGGCTGCAAGTAATGAAGTACATCGGCAATAATGACGGCATCGTATTTTTCAAATTCAAAACTTAGTGCATCCGCATGTTCAAAATTGATAAGTGCGGTTTTGTTAAAGGTATTATTGGCTACTTCTATCTTATCCTCATCATAATCTATCCCGGTAAATGCGCGCTGTAGTGCTGCAAAATGCAGCATATAAGGCATAAAGCCGTAACCGCAGCCAATATCAAGCATTTTGCCTTTCAAGGGCAGCAGCTCATGAAATTGCTGATAGTTTTTCTCCAGGCTAACTTTAATCCTCATGTACCACTCCAGTATAGGGCCTTTATAAAGGTAGTTATAGATCAGCTGCTCGCGGTAATAGCGGGGTTGCTGTATCTCTGCGCTCAGTTGTTTGTGCTCTTGCTTAAAATATTTGCTGATGGCTTTGGTCTGTTCAGAATAGCCAGTTCCAAAACCGGTATCTCCGGGCTTTATCCGGGGCAGGTATTTTAGGGTGATCTTACCGTTCTTGAGCAGGAAATCGCCTTTGGTCATGCAATAGCCGGTGCCGTGGATCAGGATAGGTTGAATGTCCATATGCAGCCGTTCGGCCAAATAAAACGCTCCTTTATGAAAACGCTTCATATCCCCATCAACAGAGCGTGTGCCTTCGGGGAAGATTACGATAGAATAGCCTTGCTTCACCCTGCCGGCCAGCAGATCGATATTAGCTTCGGTGCCCTGTGCCACAGGGAAATAATCGGCCATGCGCACTACTGCGCCAAATACAGGCGAGTTCCACACCCAGTTATTGGTGAACAGGATGAGCCTCGGACTTAGCATTACCAATATCAAAATATCCAAAAACGACTGATGGTTGGCAATGATCACAGACGGTTTATCAAAATCGGCCAATTGTTTATTGATGATCTCCTTTTTTACATTGCCCATGATATAGATCATCGACCAGGAGAACCTTGCGAGGATGGCATGATAAACCAGCTTACCCTTCTCCTTATTGAATGGATTCAGCCTGAATAAAAATCCTAATGCTGATAGGATGAGACAGCCCGTTACAAAATAAGTGAATGCGAAAATGCTGATCACCAAGCCACTGATGGTCCACGGAAATTGCTTTTTCCGCGTGCGGTTTTTAATGAGGATATTGAACAGGAAGGGGATCAGGATTTGCGACATGATCACTACGCAGATGATCCCGATGATGGAAATAAAAGCTATCGACCTTAAGGCAGGATGTTTGGCAAATATTAATACGCCCAAACCGGTAATGGTAGTTATGGCCGATAAAAAGATGGATGATTTATAGGACGACAAAACCTTTTTGCCGGTTTTATATTCCTGCAGCAGGCCATCCATAATGTACAGGCTATAATCATCGCCCAAGCCAAATATCAGTGCAGATATAATAATATTCACAATATTAAAGCTGATACCAAAAACAGCCATCAATCCCAGGATCCAGACCCAGGATATTGCCATCGGTATAAAAGAAACTAACGCCAATTCCAGGCGGCCATAAGTTAATAGCAGTACAACAAAAACTAACAGCGACGACATTACCGCGATTTTGGTAAAATCGGCATTGATGATCTCTACCAGTTTATTGGTGAGGTATTGTTTATCAATAACGGTAACATTTGGGTCGCTCTCAAAGGCTTTGTAAACAGCCCCTTTTTTATCCGGCGATGTTTGTACCGGCGTTACCACGGTAGAGTGACCTGGATATTCATTAATAAAATTATCTAAAAAGCTTTTCCTGATCTCCGCCGCATCGCTGTTATTACCAGCATGCGAAAAATCTTTATTCAGCAGCGTTTTAAATTTATCAAATGCCGATGCACTGAAACCTTGCACCTTCCCCTCTTTTTCAAGGGAGGTAAATAGCTGCTGTTTTTTTTCGGATGTCCAGTAGGTATTCCAGCGGGCTATCCTTGCTTTTTGCAGGGAATCTGAGATGATGAATGAGGATACATCCGAGGATCTTTTGACAATCCCCTGCTCCTTCAGCTTTTCAATTTTGGCGGCCAGCTTCTCATTGTTCGCCAGTGCCCTGTCTAAAGTTTTTCCTTCGGATACCAGGTACACCGATTGCAGGGCGTATTGGTTAATATTGTTGAGCTTATTTTGCGATTGCTGCAATTGCGGGGGCATGTAGTTCATTTTGGCTACATCAAACTCAAAGGTTACCTCATTGGCCTTGTAAAAAAATACACCGGTAAGCAGGATGATGCCTATAACAACAAACTTGTTATACTCCGGGTTAAAGGACGCCAGTTTATCGATCCATGAAAGCTGGATCATTTTATGGTTTTCCTGCTCTTTTTTTGTCGATATAAACTGCGGCAAAAATACCAGCGAACAAATGGACGCGCCTATTAAACTAAAGGCAGCAAAAAGGCCCAGGTCTTTCAGCATTTCCGATTCTACAAACTCCAGGCACAGGAAACCGCCTATGGTGGTAAAACTGCCAACGGTAAGGGGCATCATCAAATCCTTCAATACCTGCTCCACGCTTTTGGTGTGCCGGTAATGGTTAAATACGTGCAGCGAGTAATTGATGGCGATACCCAACACAACCGAACCTGTACCCAGGGCGATGACCGAAATGCTACCCTTTAAAATGTAGATGGCGGTAAGCGAAAACAGGGAACCAAACAGTACGGGGATTAAAATAATAACAGGCGCCCGCTTTTTGCGGAAGTACAAGCCTAAAAACACAATGAGTGCCAGCACCGTGATGCCTTGCGTAAGCGCGGTATCTTTCCTTAATTGTAAAGCGTTGCCGTAGTATACCGCCGCCGAACCAAAATAAGTGGCGGTAACAATGCTTTTAGGTTTATTGCTTAGGCTATCTATCAGCTGATCTAACCCTTTTATTAAAACACCATTCTTCCCAGTGTTATTTGGCGGGTAGGCCGGGGTGATGAACATGAGCAGGTTTTGATGGTTTTTGGTAACTACGTAATTATCGTAAAGCTCAAAATTCTTATCATACTGCAGCTCTTGTAATTTTTTCAAGCCAATGAAAGAGATGCCCACCGGGTCGTTACTAATGATGCTTTTTAGGGCAATGCCTGCCGGAGATGTAAGTGTGCGGTAATCGTAAGCCAGCGTTTGTTTAACTTTTTCGGGTGTAATGAGGGCGTCGATGGTTTGATAATCCTTTTCTGCCAGGTAAATCGGCAACTTTTGGCTGATGGTGCCAAACAAGTTCATTACCACATCATCATCAATTTTAAAACTGGCTTTGCCAATGTAAGGTTTAAATTTTGGCTCAACAGCAGCAGCAAATTCATCAGCAAAAGCTACCAGGCTGTCGGGCTTTGCAATAGCTGTGCTGTCCTTTAGCGATACCATGATCACCAGCTTATCTAAAAACTTAGAGTTCTGGAAAACTTCGTTTAGCTTGGCTATTTTTTTATCCTTGGGGATAACTTTGCTGATATCCTCCTCAAACTTTACCTGAGACGCAAAATAGCCCATCAACAAAAAGCAAGCAGCAAATACCGTATAAAAAACACCCCTGTTCCTGGCAAAATAATGGTATATGAGGATAAGACCTTTTTCCATTTAATGGCTTACTTATATGGCAGCGGGTGCTTTTTTTAACAATTTTAGTAAAGCGTAAGTTATAAGGCCAACCGTAAGTGATGCAACAACAGCCAGGGTAAGGCTGCCATAAATATATTGCTCCATATGTTCGCCAACAGTTTTGAAAGATATTTTTGAGCTGAAAGCCATATTGGTAACCCTGTCGCCCATCCAGTACTCGCCGGCTTTATAACTTAAAAATATAATAACAGGGATCATGGGCGGGAAACTGATATGTGCCGTAAATACTACAAGGGCCTTATTGAGCTTAAATATGATAGACAAAAATATGGCTACAGCTAACTGGAAACCCCAGATGGGCACTATTCCCATAAAAATACCAAAGCCTATGGATAAGGCTTTTACCTCGTCGGAATCATTGGGATTATATAGGGTGGCTATTATTTTTTTACGCCCTTTTTTTTTTGATAAATTCAGGAAAAGGTCGCGCGGTTTAATCCAGACAAAGGCAATTACTACCAAAAAGGCGTTTAATATGCCAACCCGCGAAAAATCGGTAACGGGACGGAAGTGCGAAACCCGGGTTTCCTTTGGTGCATAATACACGCTCACCGGCACCGAATCCATGTATACACCGCGCCAGGAGGCCCGAACGATCACCTCGATCTCAAACTCGTATTTGCGGGTATAAAACTTCATCCCCTCTAACAGGTATAATGGATATAACCTGAAGCCTGATTGAGTGTCGGGTGAATGGATCCCTGTTTCTACCCAAAACCAAAAATTGGAAAATTTATGCCCGAAACTGCTTTTACCTGGTACCGCGGCCTGGCTCATATTACGGGAGCCGATAATGATGGCGTCCTGAACCTGTTCAAGTTTATCTAAAAATACGGGAATATCTTTGGCAAAATGCTGCCCGTCGGAATCAATGGTGATGGCGTATTTATAGCCTTTTTGCATGGCATAGGCAAATGCCTGGCGTAACGCCCAGCCTTTCCCCACATTATCGGGGTAGCTGATGAGCTGTACATATGGAAATGTTTTTACGATAGCTTCGGTATCATCTGTTGAACCATCATTAACAACAATGATATGGTTGCTATAGGCAGCTACATCTGTAATTACACCGGCCAAAGTAAGATGATTATTATAGGTGGGGATGATAACACATACGTGCAGCTCATCAAACCGCTTACTTACTAAACCCTCAAATTCCATTAATTGCCCTTGATACGTAATAAATTGAAAACAACATTTTTATACATAACAAAATTAGTGTTAATGATGACAAAGCGGTTAAATAGTTTTAAATTAATAAATGCGTATTGGTTTGCAGGCTTTTTTTGGATGCTGTAACGTTTTCAATACTTATCCCGTCTGCATAATTACATTTATAATATATGTCAAATCACTTAACATTTAAGCCGCTAATGAGCGCCAACCCTTTATCAAACAAAGCAGCCAAATAGTATCATATCTGAAATATTTATCCTATTTTCGGACGTTTTTTATGTGAATTTTTAACACATTTTACCTTTTATTTTAATAAATATATTTAGTTCATGATACATATCGGAGGGCGGTACCTTACTGCCGATGATTTTTCCAAGATCCTGTTTGATGATGAGACGATTGGATTAGATGCATCGGTTGTAAAGAATGTAGAGGTTAATTACCAGTTTTTGCAGGGCTTTTCATCAAATAAACTGATATACGGTATTAATACCGGCTTTGGGCCAATGGCGCAATACAAGGTTAGCGAAGAAAACCTGCTGCAATTGCAGTATAACCTTATCCGCAGCCATGCTTCGGGCGGTGGCAACCTCATGCCGCCAATATTAGTGAAAGCATTGATGATTGCCCGGTTAAACAGCTTTGTGCAGGCCCGCTCCGGTGTACATATCGACCTCCCTCAGCTACTTGTTGAATTAATAAATAAAGGCGTAGCTCCCAATGTTTACGAGCACGGAGGTGTAGGCGCATCCGGCGATCTTGTACAATTAGCACATTTAGCCCTGGTACTGATTGGTGAAGGCGAAGCAGACTACAAGGGCGAACAGCATTCTACAGAAGAGCTGTTTAAAGAAATCGGAATTACTCCCCTTTCTATTAAGATCAGGGAGGGCTTAGCCATCATCAATGGCACATCGGCCATGACAGGCATTGGCATGGTGAACATTATCCAGGCAAAAAAACTGCTGGAATGGTCAATCGTATTATCGTCCATGATCAACGAAGTGGTGCAGGCTTTTGACGACCATTATTCGTACGAACTAAACGTGGTGAAACACCACAAAGGGCAAAACGAAGTTGCAGCCATTATGCGCGATGTGTTAACGGGCAGTAAAATGATCCGCGACCGCTCCGAGCACTTGTACAACCCCGATAACCTTAACCAGGAAGTATTTTTAGATAAGGTACAGGAGTATTACTCCCTGCGTTGCGTAACGCAGGTATTGGGGCCTGTTTATGATACAATTTTTGAGGTTGAGCGCGTGGTAACTGACGAGCTGAACTCGGTGAACGACAACCCGGTTATTGATCATGATAACAAGAACATTTTCCRCGGGGGCAATTTCCATGGCGATTATGTTTCCCTGGCGATGGATAAGCTGAAGATAGCCATTACCAAGCTTTGCATGCTATCAGAAAGGCAACTGAACTACCTGCTGAATGAAAAACTGAACCAAAAGTTTCCGCCGTTTGTTAACCTGGGCGTATTGGGCTTTAATTTTGGAATGCAGGGCATGCAGTTTACCGCTACATCAACCACAGCCGAAAACCAAACATTATCATACCCCATGTACCTGCATAGCATCCCTAACAATAACGATAACCAGGATATTGTAAGCATGGGCTGTAATGCTGCATTAATGACCAAACGGGTTATCGATAACACATTTGAGGTACTGGCTATACAAATGATGGCTATTTTACAGGCGATTGATCACCTGGATTGCAGCGAAAAACTATCGCCAACAACTCATACTGTTTATACCGACCTGCGGGCTATATTCCCTAAGTTTGTGGAAGACAAGCCTAAATACAAAGATATGGTGAAGGTGAAGCAATACTTTGAAAAGGCTGAGCATGTACATCTTATAAAAAAGAGAAAGTCGCACATTTTATAGCAACAGGGCAAATTATTTCAGTAAAACCATTAAACAGATCAGTAAATGAAATGTGCATTAGTAACCGGCGGATCAAGAGGAATAGGCAGGGCCGTTTGTTATAAACTGGCTTTAATGGGCTATTACGTGCTGGTTAATTATAAAAGTAACGAAACCGAGGCGCTTCATACGCTATCAACCATAAAAGAAAATGGCGGTGATGGTGAGATCATCAAATTTGATGTGGCCCGCAAAGAAGATATCAGGACCGTTTTAGGTAGCTGGATAGAAACCAATACCGAAAAATATATTGAAGTGCTGGTAAACAACGCCGGTATTAAGGATGATACCCTGATGATGTGGATGAAGGATGAGCAGTGGGACAGCGTTTTAAAAACCAGTCTCGATGGCTTCTTTTATGTTACCCAAATGGTTTTAAACGGCATGCTGGTGAAAAAGTACGGCCGTATCATTAACGTGGTATCATTGTCTGGTCTTAAAGGTTTGCCGGGGCAGGTTAATTACTCAGCTGCCAAGGCCGGTGTAATTGGTGCTACCAAGGCCCTGGCACAGGAAATAGCCCGTCGCGGGGTTACTGTTAATGCCGTGGCGCCCGGATTTATTAAAACGGATATGACCGAAGGGCTGGATGAAAAAGAATTAAAATCCATAATCCCAATAAAGCGTTTTGGTACTCCCGAGGAAGTTGCCCACGCAGTAGGCTTTTTGGCCTCGCCCGAGGCATCTTATATCACGGCCGAAGTGCTCTCGGTTAACGGAGGCCTTTATTCATAATTAATCATTTGTTTACAAAAGCATCATTTTAATATTTCAGGGGTTAAATATTTTTATTTAGTTTTAAAGTATTTGCAAATTGAATAAGCCGGCAATAGTGTTATGAACAGAGTTGTGATCACAGGGATGGGTATTTACTCGTGCATAGGGAAAACCCTTAATGAAGTAAGGGATTCGCTATTTGAGGGTAAATCAGGAATAATGCTTGATCCCGTGCGTAAGGAATTTGGTTACCGCTCGGGCTTAACCGGCTTTGTAGATAGGCCAAATCTAAAAGAAAAGCTCGACCGGAGATCACGTATTATGCTGCCCGAACAGGGCGAATATGCCTACATGGCTACCATTGAGGCATTGGCACAGGCAGGTATTGATATGGATTATCTTGACCAAAATGAAATAGGTATTCTATACGGGAACGATAGCTCGGCAAAGCCGGTGATTGATTGTACCGATATTATCCGTTTAAAAAAAGATACCATGCTGGTTGGGTCGGGTTCGGTTTTCCAAACCATGAATTCTACCGTGAGCATGAACCTGGCTACCATTTTTAAGCTTAAAGGTATTAACCTTACGGTAAGTGCCGCCTGCGCAAGCGGATCGCACGCAATTGGCCTGGGTTACCACCTCATCAAAAGTGGTTTACAGGAAGGTATTATATGCGGTGGCGCGCAGGAGCTTAACCATTTTTCGATGGGTAGTTTTGATGCGCTTTCGGCATTTTCAACTTTAGAAGCAACGCCAACAAAAGCCTCCCGCCCTTTTGACCGCAGCAGAGATGGCCTTGTTCCGAGCGGAGGTGCGGCAACTGTAATATTGGAGAGCCTTGAGTCGGCACAACGCCGGGGCGCCAATATATTGGGCGAAGTTATTGGTTACGGCTTTTCATCAAATGGCGGTCATATCTCGAACCCTACGGTTGATGGTCCTGTACGCTCTTTGGCCATGGCTTTAAGGGATGCGGGTATGGGTGCCGCAGATGTTGATTATATCAACGCGCATGCTACCTCAACCCCCGCAGGTGATGCCAGCGAGGCAAAAGCCATTCACGAAGTTTTTGGATTGAGCAAGCCTTTGGTAAGTTCCACCAAATCGATGACTGGGCATGAGTGCTGGATGGCCGGTGCAAGCGAAATAGTATATTCTATGCTGATGATGCAAAATTCGTTCATCGCGCCAAACATTAACTTCGAGAATCCGGATGAAGATTCGGCCAGGTTAAATATCGCAACAACTACAATCGAGAAAAATTTTAATGTATTTTTGTCTAATTCTTTTGGTTTTGGGGGCACAAATTCGTCCCTTATCATTAAACAATATTGAATAACCTAACCTTATGCAGTTTTTAGAGATCATAGAAAAAACAAATGCTTTTTTGGCCGAAGAGTTCGAGATCGACGTAGAAAAGATCACTCCGGAAGCAAACCTTAAAGATACCCTTGAGCTTGACAGCCTGGATTACATTGACCTTGTGGTTGTAATTGAAAGCAATTTTAGCTTTAAGGTACAGCCCGAAGATTTTGTTGGCATCGTTAACTTCCAGGATTTTTATGAATACGTAGATACCAGGGTAAACGCTAAGGAACTGGCATAATAACCAATTGGTACCGAATATTAAATGCCCGGTATTAATTAAAAAACTATTAAATCTACCTTAACCATATGTTTATTCCTCCTGCCAATACATCTGATCTTATCCCGCAAAAATTTCCATTTGTGATGATAGATAGTTTGACCTGGACGGATGAGAAAAGCAGCCGCACAACATTTTGCGTAAAGGCGGATAACGTGCTGATAGAGGATGGCGAATTTAGCGCAGGCGGACTGATAGAAAACATAGCGCAAACAGCCGCCGCAAGGGCCGGTTATCTTGCCCAAAATCAGAAAAAACCCGATTCGATAGGTTATATAGGGGCCATCAAAAACCTTGAAGTATTTTCCTTGCCTAAAATAAACGATACCTTAGAAACAGAAATTATTATTGATAATCAGATATTTGATGTTACGCTGATATCGGGAAAAGTAAAATGTGGGGAAAAAACACTGGCCCAGTGCCAGATGAAAGTATTTATAATTAAACAATAAATAAATTAAAGTCTACAAATGAAACCTACAAAAAAAACATGGCTGATAGCCTTTTTATTAACAGCAGTAAGCAGCTTACCTGCTGTAGCCCAAAGTACAAAAGCAGACATTTTTTCGGGCAGCGGCAGAATTACCTGGTTAGGCATTGATTTTACACAAACCAAATTTATAGGTACAGCTAACGCCAAAGTATTTGGCATTGGTAAAAGAGAAAATAATGGCGATGTAAGCCCGGAGGAATTCAGGGATGACTATACCTTAGGGTGGAATCGCCTGTTTGTAAACGAACAAAAAAAATATGATGTGGCCGAGTCTATTCATCACAGTTCGGTTGATTATGCCATTGACGTAGCCAAGGCTTCAAATGCTAAAGCAAAATTTGATAAACTTTATTCTGATAACCCAAGTGATTTTAAACTAATAGACGAGGCAAAGATCGCATCGGTTGTAAAAGATTATGATTTTCAGAATCATGAAGGTATTGGTTATATATTTTTTGTGAGCGGTATGAATAAGGGAATGGACAAGGCAGGTGTTTGGATAACCTTTGTTGATATGAAAGCAAAAACAGTATTACTTACCAAATACTATGAAGGCAAACCTGGGGGCTTTGGGCTTAAAAATTACTGGGCAAAAGCCTTTTTAAACGTAATGAAAGACGTAAAATACGATTACAAAAGCTGGAAATAACAAACCCGGTTTGTGGGAGTAAAATGAATTGGCGCTCTATTTAAAAGTGCCAATTCATTTTTTTAAAACAAGTACCGGGATAAATACTTATCACCGTAACTAAAAAAGATAAATTGCAAAAAACACTGATACATGCCACCGAGATAAGCGTGAAATTTAGCGAGGTAGACTCGCTGGGCATTGTGTGGCACGGGCACTATGTGCGTTATTTTGAAGATGGCCGGGAGGCTTTTGGAAAAGCATACGGTATAGACTACCTTACAGTTTACAACAACCAATACGTAACACCAATTGTAAAAATTGATTGTAATTATAAACAGGTTTTGCGGTACGGAGACAGCGTAATTATTGAAACAGAATATATACCCAGCGAAGCCGCCCGCCTCAATTTTAACTATCGCCTGTTAAACGCGGTTACCGGTGAGGTAGTGGTAACAGGCTCAACCGTGCAGGTATTTTTAAACCGCGATAATTTTGTGCTTCAATTAACCAATCCCCCGTTTTTTGAGGAGTGGAAAAAGAAACATTCGCTTGCTTAATTGGTATTATTATATTTAAAGGATTTAACAACCGCCATACTAACCTTAAATATATCATAAATAACATAAATGCTTAGGGTTTTAATTGACAAGCCAACGGCAATACTAACGATAAACAAACGCTAAAGAATTTAAATAAATGAATACGGAGAAAGTTGATGTGTTGGTAATTGGCGCTGGTCCGGCTGGTACTGTGGCGGCCTCTATTGTGAATAAGGCCGGTTTCAAAGTTAAAATTGTTGAAAAGCAAAAATTCCCCCGCTTTGTGATTGGCGAAAGCCTGCTACCCCGTTGTATGGAAGCATTAACCGAAGCGGGTTTTGTTGAGGCTGTGGAAGCAAAAGGCTTCCAGAAAAAATTTGGGGCAAAGTTTGTGAAAAATGGCGTGATCTGCGATTATTACTTTTCTGACCAGTTTACCGATGGCTGGAACTGGACCTGGCAGGCACCACGCGCCGAATTTGATAAAACCCTGGCTGATACCGTTGAAGCAATGGGCGTGCCCGTGCATTATGAAACTACCGTTACCGGTATTAAATTTAACGGATCGGATTCGGTTACCACGGTTGAGGATATTAATGGCAACCAAACACAAATAGAAGCCCGTTTTATTATAGATGGCAGCGGTTATGGCAGGGTGATACCTAAGTTGTTCAACCTGGAAAGGCCATCCAACATGTCGGAGCGGAAAGCGTTGTTTGCACATACCAATGATATCAAACGCCATTTGGGCGATGAACCAAACCGGATAACTATAGTAGTACATAAACCCGGCGTTTGGGTATGGGTTATTCCGTTTTCAAACGGCGTCACTTCATTAGGCTTTGTAGGCAACCCGGAGTTTTTTGACCAATACCAGGGCAATAACGACGAAGAAAAGCTGCGAAGCATTATAGCGTCTGAACCTTACTTGAGTGACAGGTTTGAGGACGTTGAATTTGTTTTCGATCCTAAAATATTGCAGGCATGGAGCAGTACTACCGATACCTTTTATGGTGATGGCTTTGTGCTTACCGGTAATGTAACGGAGTTTTTAGATCCCATCTTTTCATCGGGTGTAACGTTGGCCACTGTATCCAGTCAAAATGCGGCGCATTTAGTTATCCGCACCTTAAACGGCGAAACTGTTAACTGGGAAAAAGAGTATACCGAAAAGGTAATGCAGGGAGTAGATGTTTTTCGCTCCTATGTTAATGCCTGGTATGAGGGCACGCTGGATACTATTTTTTTTGCAGGGTCATTCGTGCCCGAAATAAAAAACATGATCTGTTCTGTTCTGGCGGGATATGTTTGGGATTTGGATAACCCATATGTTAAAAACCATAATAAAGCGTTAAAGAACTTAGCAAGAATTATTCAGCTAAGGGATCGGATTGATCAAAAAGTATAATAAAAATGGACAAATTAATAAATGATCTGAAAGTACAGATCATAGACCAGTTAAACTTACAGGATCTTAAACCAGAGGATATTGGCGATGACGAGTCACTGTTTGCCGATGGCCTGGGTTTAGATTCTATTGATGTTTTGGAGCTAATAGTGCTGATGCAATCAAACTATAAAATTAAACTTTCGAAGGCCGAGGATGGACCCAAGGTTTTTAAATCGGTGCGCACCATGGCAGCGTATATTACAGCTAACCAGGCAGCCTAAATAGACGCGAATATTTGCTGTACATTTATAATTAAAACGAATTTTCCCAATTTTTTAAAGAACAATGAATAGTAAAATTCGTTTTCACTTTTGTAATTAGTGCTTGTTCAAAAAATTAGCGTCAATTCGTTCCTATTTGTGAAATTCGTGTCTATTTAACTTCGATTTTAATCGTGAAAATCCATAAAGTACTTATAACGCTTGCTATATCATTGGCTGCATTAACCGCAAATGCCCAGCATCCAGGTTATACCCAGCTTACCGATCTATCCAGGTTTAAAGAACAGTTTACAGCCACGGCTCAAAAAACCACCAGCATCAAAAGTGATTTTGTGCAGGAAAAAAACCTTGGTATGCTGGCCGAAAAGATCACATCGAAGGGGAAATTCTGGTTTAAAAAAGACAACATGGTGCGGATGGAATATACCCAGCCATCCAAATACCTGATGATCATCAATAAGGACAATATCCTGGTAAAGGATGAGCAGAAAGAGAATAAAATCAATGCCGGATCAAACAAGCTCTTTAGGCAGATAAACAGAATAATTGTTGATTGCGTGCAAGGTTCTATCCTGGGCAATCCCGATTTTAAGGTTAAGGTATTCGAGAATAAAAGTAATTACCTGATTGAACTTTCGCCGTTATCAAAAGGGATCAAAGACTTTTTTAAAAGCATCAATATCTCTGTTGATAAAAAGGATAACTCGGTAAGCACCATCGATATGCAGGAACCATCGGGCGATAATACCACCATTCGTTTTATAAATAGAGAGATAAATGTCAACCTCCCGGATGCGCTTTTTGCTGCTAAGTAGTTGCCTGCTATTGCTGGTTAGCTGCTCTTCGGTTTATAAAAACCTGGAGCCCACAACCGGCAATTTTAACCACGTCTACAAATTCAGGCCCCGGTTTTCGGTTGTACTGTACAAAGCCCAAATTGATGTTACCAGCCATCATTTGAGCGGTCTGCTGCTAATGAAGGTTATGCCCGATAGCAGTACCCGCATTGTGTTTTCTAACGAGATGGGCGTAAAGTTTTTTGATTTTGCATTTTTGAAGAACGGGAGCTTTAAGGTATATTCCATTATTCAGCAAATGGATAAGGGGCCGGTGATAAAAACCCTGATGAAAGACTTTGATTTAATACTGATGCGCCAGCAGGGCAGTCATGAACGTTATATGCTGAAAGATAATGCCCACGTGTATTATGTACTGCCTCAGCAAAAAGGAGCCAACTACTATATCACCAACATGGCCGGAGACTCCTTGCTGCGGATGGAAAAATCATCAAAAAGGAAACCCGTGGCGGTTGCCACTATGATGAACTATAAAAATGGCGTACCCGACAGCATCAGTATTGAACACAAAAACTTTAAATTTACCATCGGTTTAAAAAAAACAGAACGATAAATGCTCCGGGAATCCTTTTTTCAGTTTACAAACCCGCAAACAGACGGTAATACTTCAAAAACTACCATCACGCTGAATGCCGCACACCAGATTTTTGAAGGGCACTTTCCCGGGCAGCCTGTGGTGCCGGGTGTTTGTATGATGCAAATGGTTAAAGAAGTTTTGGAACACATCCTGGGCACAAAAACCAAATTGGTAAAGGCCGGAGATATGAAGTTTTTAGCCATACTAAACCCACAGGTAAACAATTGGGCCGAGATGCAGATAACCCAAACAGCAGTTGACGATAGCACCCTTAAAGTAGATGCGCTGATTCAATACGAAGCCGCCACATTTTTTAAATTTAAAGGCGTTTTTACAAAATGAAGAAATTCAGAAGCGCGCTATTCTATATTGCCCTTATCGGCATATTCTCCTTTATAATTTATTGGCTTTTAATACATGGTAAGGATCTTGAACAAGGTCGTCATGTGGTCTTGCTTAAAACCAGCACCAAAAGCTCTGCGAGCCAGCTTGTGGATAGTTTGATGCACAACTTAACCGGTCCGCTGGCTATATTACTGGCGCAGATAGCGGTTATCATAGTTGCAGGCAATATAGCAGGTTGGATATGCAGTAAACTTGGGCAGCCTCGTGTAATAGGCGAAATTTTTGCAGGTATCGCTTTAGGTCCATCATTAATTGGTAGGTTTTTTCCGGGGTTTTCACACGCTTTATTCCCCGCCCAATCCTTAGGAACATTGCAATTTTTGAGCCAGGTTGGCCTTATCATATTCATGTTTGTGATAGGTATGGAGCTTGACTTTGGCGCCATCAAAAACAAAGCGAAAGACGCCTTGGTGATTAGCCATGCCAGTATCATTATCCCTTTTACCTTAGGCGTTGGTTTAGCCTATTTTATTTACCGGTCATTGGCGCCTGCAGGTGTTCCGTTTTTTTCATTCGGCTTGTTTTTAGGGATTTCCATGAGTATTACAGCCTTCCCGGTGCTGGCCCGCATTTGCCAGGAAAGCGGTATCAACAAAACGCGCCTTGGCGCTTTGGTTATCACCTGCGCTGCTGCCGATGATATTACCGCATGGTGTATACTTACCATAGTTATAGCTGTTGTTAAAGCCGGTTCGGCTATGAGTTTTGTATACACCGTATTAATGGCTATTGCCTACGTGCTTTTTATGCTGAAAGCCGTAAAGCCACTGTTGAAGGTGATTTACAGCCGCAATATTAAACCTGGTTATTTGGGAATCCCGGTATCAGTGTTTTTTTTAACGCTCATCGTATCAGCTTATACAACCGAGGCCATCGGCATCCATGCCCTTTTCGGGGCGTTCATGGCCGGTATTGTAATGCCCGGTAATATCAACTTCAGGGAAGTATTTATTGAGCGGATAAAAGATGTTTCCTTGTTTTTGCTGCTCCCGTTATTTTTTGTATTTACCGGTTTGCGTACACAAGTAGGCTTGTTAAATGATGCTTATTTATGGAAGATATGCGCAATGGTGACTTTAGTTGCAATTGCCGGGAAATTTGCAGGCAGCGCACTTGCCGCTAAATTTGTGGGCCAAACCTGGAAAAACAGCCTCAGTATAGGCGCATTGATGAATACCCGGGGATTGATGGAACTGATTGTGTTGAACATCGGCTTTGACCTTGGTGTACTCAACAAAGAAGTATTTGCCATGATGGTGATTATGGCGCTGGTAACCACCTTCATGACCGTGCCTATTTTGGATGTGATTAATAAGGTGTTTGGTAAAGCCACGGAGGACGAAGTACCTCAACCCACCACTATTTCCGGCGATCAATAAATTTAAATGGTTTCCGACCCGATTCTTTGTACTGCATTTGCTGGATCTCATCATACTGCACATAGGTAACATGCGGACTAACCCGCAACCTTGCCTGTAGATTGGCCCGGATCTTCCGGTCGCACTCATCGGTATAATTAACGGGGAGGATATGCAGCAGCACCTCATCCATTCCTATCTCGTTTGAATAAACTTCGGCCACAAAATCCAGGATCTCTTCCATTCCGTTCAACAGATCAAAAAGGGAAGGCGGATAAAGCGTGGTCCCTTTAAATTTGATCATTTGTTTTTTACGGCCGATTATAGGCGATAACCGTAAAGTTGTACGCCCGCATTTGCAGGGTTCATCAAAATATTGACAAATATCGCCGGTTTTATAACGCAAAAGGGGCATCCCTTCAACACCTAAGGTTGTAATAGTTACCTCGCCCGGTTCGCCTGGTGCAACTTGCTGATTTTGCTCGTCGAGCAGTTCTACAATCAGTAATTCGGGCTGGTGGTGGCCTCCTTTGCCTTGTCCACATTCCGTAAACGCTGTTTGCATTTCGGTAGAGGCATAAGTAGAATAGAGCTTGACGTCCCAGGCATCTGTAATTTTTTTACCGAGAATATTTAAAGAAAAATCAGTATTCCGAATATTCTCGCCGATACAAATTGCCTTTTTTACGGTGCTCGCATTGATATCGATGTTGTGCTCACCGGCATATTGGATCAGCTTATAAATAAACGATGGAACTGCAACAATAGCAGTTGGCTTTAATCTTAAAATAGTATCCCACTGTAAAGAAGGTACACCTGGCCCCAGCCGGATAATGCCCGCACCTATCATACGGATGCCTGAGTAATAAGCCAGCCCGGCCATAAACTGCCTGTCGAGCGTAAGCATCAGCTGGTACACGTCATCGGGCCTGCCATCGGCACAAATAAACGAGCCGTATTCGTTATAGGTAAGTCGCTGCAGATCGTTCTCGGTAAGTGCAACAGTGACAGGGCTGCCCAAGGTGCCCGAAGTAGAACTGTATTCGATGATCTTATCACGGCTTACGCACATAAAATCATCATTCCGCATCTGCAGATCCTCCTTAACCGTAGTAGGGATCCGTTTCAGGTCATCGAGCGATTTTATATCGTCAATAAGGATATCGTTAGCGGCAAACAGCTTTTTATAAAAAGGCGAATTCTGGTTAAGGTAAACCAATAGTTGCTGCAGCTTTTGCTCCTGCATAGCAACTATCTCTTCATTTGACTGATGTATTGGTGTATGTGCTGATTGCGCTGTCACTTTTCTATAATTACGATGGCTGATGCTATTGTTTTAAGGTGGGTTAATGATACGGAAATTTTTAATGGTCCCTGCTGTTTTAATGTTTCGGCAGTTTGCCCAATTAATGTAAGTTCGGGTTTTCCATCGGCATTATTGCTTATCTCAATCTCGTTAAAAGCGGTTCCGTTTAACCAGCCGGTACCCAGTGCCTTAAAAAAAGCCTCTTTAGCCGCAAACCTGCCTGCATAATGCTGGTATTTATCGGCCTTAAGCTCGCAGTAGCTAATCTCCTTTGCAGAGAATACCAGTTCACGAAAGCCGCTTTCTTTGGCAATTTTAATGGCCACGCGGTCAACTTCTATCATATCTATCCCAACACCGGCAACCATCAGTTTTTATCAGGTTAAGTTTATTTATAATGCAGCGTAATCTTATTCATGATTACAACACCATCTGCAAAAATAATATTTGCTTTGTATTTTGAGGGATATATTTAGCTGCAGGATCATTTTCTCCGACTGAGACAGTATGCCTGTATGCCTGTGTTTTCTTGTCCCGCTCAATGTCTCCATAATGGATACCTTGTTGTGTATCACGCCGGGCCACTAACGAGTCCCGGTTAACTTTTTAAAACATTTTCCCGTCAACGGGTATTATATATCTATCTATGAAATCATTAACTAAAAACAAATTACCATGAACTCACTATTGTATATAATTGCCGTTATCCTGATAATTGGCTGGGCAATCGGCGTGTTTTTTACTTCTGTAGGCAGCCTCATCCATATATTACTGGTGATTGCTATAATTGCCGTATTGTTAGGTATCATCAGAAGACCAACGGCTATTTAAGCCGAAGAAAAATATAGTTCCAACATTGGGGCTTGCTTAGCCCACTGGCAACCGTACCGGTCACAAAAGCCGCCCTGTTGCAAGCCGCTGCCGAAGTAAAAAAAGCGCTGGCTAAAAAAAGCCCCTCACTATATAAACAAACATTAAGCCGCTACGCAAACACGCAGCGGCTTAATGTTTTGCCCCGATTACAATGTTGTATTAATGATTAAAACTCCACGTAAGCCAAAACTGTGTTTTGTTTCTTACTTCCATTGGCATCGGTAATAATCAAAACGCCTTTACGATACAGTGTTAACCCTTCCCAATTATTCTTATATCCGGGGAAGGTGGCCACCTGCTCCCATTTGCTGTCCTTTCGGTTTTTAAGCCTCACAATCCGGGCATAAGTGGTTTTAGATGATTGTAAATACCCGGTATCTTTAATCAAACTATCACGAAGATTGGGGATCGTGTTTTTTATATTCTCTTCCTGGTGTTTAAGCTTATCGTTATCCAGGTAATATTTATAATCGCCGTTCCAGAAGTAGTTGATACCATAAATTGCATCTTTAGCACCAGGGGTAATATCCGTTACCCTGAAATATAGCTGAGCGGCCTTAATAGCTTCCGGCTTTTTGGCAAACGAGGTATCAATTAAATAGCCCTGCCCGCCGGCTGGCATCCCGTTATATTCGTAATAAGCAAGCAACTTTTTTTCCTGGGGCAGCCAGGTAACAGCCTCAAAGCCTGCGTTGTAAATAAGTTCCGGTCGTTTTAGGTTGACGATGTGCAGCGGATCAACAATTACCTGGTTGTTAACGGTATCGAGCCTGGCTTTCAGCAGGTAGCAATTTTCATATTTATCATCAGTCTCGATAGATAAAAATACGGTATTGTTTACAATGCTTATCGCCTCAAAGCCCTCGTATTTACCGACCACATTCTCCGGCAGTTTATCAAGGTTTATCACCTTCAGGGTTTTATAGGCTGATAATGCACTATCCTTGCCATCAACCACGCGACTAATGCTATCGGTAAGCAGACTATAGATCAAAAATTCGCCTTTTAAATTATCCTTTTTTACCAGGGTTTTATGGTCGCCATATTGTGGCAGCAGGTATACACGGTTGCCGTAGTTACACATGCCCGAATACTCTTCGCCAACTCCGCTGATTGCATTTGGCAAGGGAATGATTTTGTATTTATTTTGACCATAAGCAAAGGCAGAGAAACACAAGGTTGCGGCTAATAGCAACGGGAGTTTTTTACACATATGGATTATACTGATACAAAACTAAATATACATTTTATTTTGGTTGTAATGTAAGAGTTACCTGCAGGTAAAAAAAGGGGTTCGGGTTGCGGGTTGCGAGGTTCGGGGATTTGTTATTGCGGGCGATGCTTATTGCAAACGACAATATATGGCGAAGGAGATATGCCCCGCACCTCGTTCCACGCATCCCGCAACCCGCAACTCGAACCTCCCAACCCGCGCCAAATTCCTCCCCGCCGCCAATAAAACCCTATATTTACAGCTAACACTAAAAGATTTAACAAAATTTAACATTTAAAGGTGGAATTTTTTTAGAAGAAAAAAGTTTGTGTGTTTAAGTTTGCTCTCGAAATAAAAAAGGGTTCATGGAAGAATTAAATATTAATACCGAAAATGTTTCATCGGGCGCTGTTACCGGTAGCACATCGTATTCAACCGATATCAGGGCGCTGAACGAAATGATACAAAAGGAAAGTGCCTTTATCGATCTGCTTAAAATGGAGATGGATAAAGTGATCATTGGGCAAAAATATATGGTTGAACGTTTGCTGATCGGTTTATTAGCCGATGGGCATATCCTGCTGGAAGGTGTACCGGGACTGGCAAAAACCTTAGCCATCAATACGCTGGCCAAAGCTATCCAGGCTGATTATAGCCGGATCCAGTTTACTCCCGATTTGTTACCTGCCGATTTGGTTGGTACCATGATCTATAACCAGAAAAAGGAAGAGTTCATTGTTCGTAAAGGTCCGTTGTTCTCCAACTTCATTCTTGCCGATGAGATCAACCGTGCACCTGCCAAAGTGCAGAGCGCATTGTTAGAGGCCATGCAAGAACGCCAGGTAACCATTGGGGATAACACCTTCCCGCTGCCAAATCCATTTTTGGTGCTGGCAACCCAAAACCCTATTGAACAGGAAGGTACCTACCCGCTGCCGGAGGCGCAGGTTGACCGTTTTATGTTGAAAGTGGTGATTACTTACCCGGATAAGGAAGAAGAAAAGAAAATTATCCGCGCCAACATATTACCCGGCGGTATGCTGAAACCTTCACCGATCATTAAGCCCGAAGAAATCGTTCGAGCACGTAAGATCGTTCGCGAGGTTTATATGGACGAGAAGATTGAGCAATACATCATCGATATTGTTTTCGCTACCCGTTTCCCCGAGCAGTTTAAACTGGCGCATTATAAAAACCTCATCACTTTTGGCGCATCGCCAAGAGCGAGTATCAACCTGGCTTTGGCTGCCAAGGCTTATGCCTTCATCAAGCGCCGCGGTTATGTGATCCCGGAGGATGTGCGTGCTATTTGCCATGACGTGTTACGCCACCGTATAGGTTTAAGTTACGAGGCAGAGGCGGAGAATATCACCAGCGAAAATATTATTACGGGGATATTGAACGCTGTAGAGGTACCGTAAGGCATTTTGCCCTCGTTAAACGCCGTTGCCATTTTGATGAGCCAGCGGAGGGCATGAGGGCAAGGTCCGATCTGCACAGCCTGACGCGGGGTGTATAAGATTTCTCACTATCATTCGAAATGACACTTTTTTGATTTTAAAAAATTACAAATAAAAGTCTTCTCCTTTAGGAGAGGATTTAGGAGGGGTTAATGGCTAAGGATACCAAAGAACTGCTAAAAAAGGTAAGGAAGATTGAGATAAAAACCCGTGGGTTAAGTAACCACTTATTTTCGGGCGAATATCATTCGGCTTTCAAGGGGCGGGGTATGGCCTTTAGCGAAGTGCGCGAGTACCAGCTTGGCGATGAGATCCGTACCATCGACTGGAACGTTACCGCCCGTTTTAACCATCCCTATGTAAAGGTGTTCGACGAGGAGCGCGAGCTTACCGTTATGCTGCTGATGGATGTGAGCGGATCGGAAAACTTTGGGACCCAAAACCAGCAAAAGCAGGACCTGGCTACAGAACTTTGCGCGGTGCTTGCCTTTTCGGCCATCCAAAATAATGATAAAGTAGGGGTGATATTTTTTAGCGATAAGATAGAAAAGTTCATCCCACCCAAAAAGGGACGTACCCATATCCTGATGATCATCAGGGAGCTGATAGATTTTAAGCCGGAGAATAAAGGTACTAACGTTGCTGTGGCTTTGAAATATTTTACCAGCGTTATCAAAAAGAAATGTACAGCATTTATTCTTTCAGACTTTATCAGCCCCGGTTTTGAGGATGAGCTGAAGATAGCCAACAAAAAGCACGATATTATTGCGTTAAGGCTGTATGATAAACATGAGGAAGAGTTTCCGAACCTCGGCCTTATCCCGATGAAGGATGAGGAAACAGGCGAACTGCTTTGGGTAAATACAGCCGATGCGCATGTGCGCAATGCCTTTAAGGCCGATGGACTAAGAAGGAATGGCATGTTGAAGGATACATTTAAAAAATCTGGTGTTGATTTTACCAGCATCGGCACTCATGAATCATACGTAAAACCATTAATGACACTATTTAAAAAGCGGGAAGGCCGGAGATGATCAAGTTTTTTAAATATTCCCTGGTACTATTGCTTACAGGTACTTTTTACAACGCTTTTGCCCAGGCCCCACAGGCGGGAGCAAAGCTGGACAGGGCCACCATACTAATTGGCGAGCAAACTCAACTACACCTGAGTATCAAATTCCATGTGAAGGATAAGGTGGAATTCCCAGTGCTGGCAGATTCTATTGCCGGGAAGGTGCAGATTGTGAGCAGCAAAACAGACACCCTGTTTGATAAAAACGATGTAAGCTTAGAAACTATCCATAAAAGTTATACCATTACCGGTTTTGATAGTGGTGCGTATGTAATACCATCATATGCATTTAAAACTACCGCAGGGCCGGCTTTTACTCAGCCGCTTACCTTAATGGTGCAGCCGGTAGCCGTAGATACCACCAAAGCTTTTTATGATATTAAACAGCCGCTTGCTATAAAATATTCATTTATGGATTGGCTGCGCGATAACTGGCCATGGGTTGTTGGCGGACTACTTGTTATTTTAATTATAGCCGGCATTATTTATTACCTTAAAACAAGGCCCCAAAAGGTGGTAGTTATTGAGCCGCCGAAACCTAAGGTACCGGCCCATATTATAGCCTTGCAAAAACTTAATGCGCTGCGCGATAAAAAGCAATGGCAACAGGAACAACAGGTAAAGCAGTTTTATATTGAACTGAGCGAGGTGATTCGCGAATACCTGGAGAACAGGTATGCCATAACAGCGCACGAACAAACATCCGAGGAGATTTTTGCAAGTTTGAGGTTTATGGATATTGCCGATGAGAACCGGAATACGCTGCGCCAGACGCTTATCCTTGCCGATTTGGTGAAATTCGCCAAAGAAAAACCACTGCCTTTTGAAAATGAGCAAAGCCTAGAAAATGCAATCGGTTTTGTAAACAAAACACAGCAGGTATATCAGCCACAAACAGCTAAAGAAGAGGGGAACAAATGAGCTGGTTTAACGGAATAGAATTTGCCCATCCCGGATTTTTCTGGTTACTTATCAGCATACCGCTTATGGTTGGCTGGTACATCTGGAAACAAAAGCAACTGCAGGGTAGCCTGGGTGTGCCTGCCATAAAGGGATTTACAATAATTAAAAAAAGCATGCTGCCAAAGTTCAGGCATTATGCAATTGTGCTGCGCTCATTAGCTATGGCTGCGTTGGTTGTAGCACTGGCAAGGCCTCAGTCCTCATTAAGCTGGCAAAACAGCACCACTGAGGGGATTGATATCATCATCGCCTCAGATATCTCGGGTAGTATGCTGGCGGAGGATTTTAAGCCTAACCGCCTGGAGGCCGGCAAAGAGATAGCCATTGATTTTATAAAAGGCCGCCCTGATGACCGCATTGGTTTGGTGGTTTTTAGTGGTGAAAGCTTTACACAATGCCCGCTCACTATTGACCATAGTGTGCTTATTAATATGTACAGCGATATCAAAAACGGGATGATCACCGATGGCACTGCCATCGGTATGGGGCTGGCAACTGCCGTGAACCGCCTGCGTGGCAGCGAAGCCAAAAGTAAGGTAGTGATATTGCTCACCGATGGTTCCAACAACTCCGGTTCGATACCGCCCATAACCGCTGCAGAAATTGCCAGGCAATTTAAGGTACGAGTGTATACAGTAGGTTTGGGGACCAATGGCTTTGCGCCATACCCGGTACAAACGCCTATGGGGGTACAGTACCAGCGCATGCCGGTAGTTATTGATGAAGGTACACTATCAAAAATTGCCAGTATTACCGGCGGCAAATATTTCAGGGCCACTAATAACGAAACACTTAAGAATATTTACACACAGATAGATAAGCTTGAGAAAGCTAAGATTGATGTTACCCAGTACCGCAAAAAAACAGAAATGTTTTTGCCATGGGCCATTATTGCGCTGGTTTTATTATCGCTTGAATTTGTATTAAAAAACACCCTGTTTAAAGGGGCTTTAACTTAATAGATGCTACGTTTTGCACATATAGAATTTTTATGGGGATTGGTTATTATACCGGTGTTCATCATCCTGTTTTTAACGGTGAGCATCTGGAAAAAGAAAGCCATCTCATCGCTTGGGGATAAAAATGTGGTGAAGTTAATGATGCCACAGGTTTCTATGTCGAGACCGTGGTGGAAGTTTATATTCTTTTTGGTTGCTTACGCGATATTGATAGTAGGCACTGCCGACCCACAGATAGGTTCAAAAACCGAGGAGGTAAAACGCAAAGGTGCCGACCTGATGATCCTGCTTGATGTATCCAACAGTATGCTTGCACAGGACCTTGCGCCTAATCGCCTGGAGAATGCCAAGCGGGCTATTGCCCAGTTGGTTGACCGTTTACATAACGATCGTATTGGTATCATCGTGTTTGCAGGGCAGGCCTATGTGCAGCTGCCCATCACAACAGATTACTCGGCAGCAAAGCTATTCCTCAATACCATCAACACCGATATGGTGCCCACACAAGGCACGGCAATAGGTGCGGCAATAGATTTGGGCATGCAATCGTTTGATTTTAAGAACGGAACAGGCAAGGCCATGATCATTATTACCGATGGTGAAAACCATGAAGATAACGCGGTAGAAGCAGCCTCAAACGCCAAAAACCGGGATGTATCTGTACATGTGGTTGGCGTTGGCTCGCAGGAAGGCGCTCCTATCCCCATTTATGAAAATGGTCGCCCGGCAGGTTTCCATACCGATAGTGTTGGCCAGCAGGTGATAAGTAAGTTAAACGAGGATATGGGTAAGGAGATATCTGCAGCAGGCGGCGGTGTTTACGTGAGGGCTAATAATACCAACAGCGGGCTGGGCATTGTGATGGACCAGATCAACAAAATGCAGCGTAAAACTTTGGATACCAAGTCATTTAAGGATTTTGAAGACAGGTTTCAGTTTTTCCTGGCCATCGCATTTGTATTGCTGCTGATAGAGTTTTTTATATCAAACCGTAAAAACATGCGGCTGAGCGGGATAAAATTATTTGAAGTAAAAAAGTCATGAAGCAATTGATCATCGTTGTATTATTGGTACTGCAGGCTTCATTCCTTTTTGCCCAGCAGGAGAAAAAGTACATTAAAAAAGGTAACGAGCTTTACCTGGAAAAGAATTATAAAGAAGCCGAAGAGAACTACCGTAAATCTGTCGGAAAAACCGATAAAACGGTTGAGGGTAACTTTAACCTGGGCGATGCCCTGTACAAACAAAAGAAATTTGATGAGGCCCAGCAGCAATTTAATAAGATTGCAACTACATCAAACAATAAACAGGTTTTGGCCAATGCCTACCATAATTTAGGAAATTCCCTGCTGGAGAAGAAAAAGCTTGAAGAAAGTATTGCCGCCTATAAAAAATCGTTGCTGAATAACCCGACCGATAACCAAACCCGGTATAACCTGGCGTACGCCCAAAAAATGCTGAAAAAACAGCAGGACGATAAAAAGAAGCAGGACAAGAATAACAAAAACGATAAGAACAAAGACAAGGACAAAAAGAATAACGACGATAAGAACAAGGACGATAAAAACAAAGATAAGGACAAAAAAGATCAGGATAAAGACAAGAAAAATCAAGATAAGGATAAGAAAGATCAAGATAAAAAGGACCAGGATCAGCAAAACCAGCCGCAGCCCAATAACGTATCAAAAGATGATGCCGAGCGGATGCTGGAAGCCCTGAACAATGATGAAAAGCAAACGCAGGATAAGCTGAAAAATAAAAAGCTGAAAGGGGCAAGGGTAAAAATCTCCAAAGACTGGTAAGCCCTATATTTATAACACATGAAGTTAAAGTATTACATATCGTTCCTCCTGCTGTTTTGTACCGGTGTGCTTTTTGCTGCCGATGTAAAATTCACCGCATCGGTTAGTAAAACCGAAGTGGGCACAACAGAGCAGTTTGAGGTTACCTTTAGCTTAAATGGAAACGGTGATAAGTTTACCGCACCAGGCTTTAGCGGCTTTTTGGTGGTATCGGGACCCAATGTGTCCCAAAGCATGAGCATTATTAACGGTGCTTCATCCACAAGCATGGCTTACAGTTTTGACCTGGTTGCCGTTAAGCCGGGCACTTACACCATTGGGCCGGCAACAATAGTTGTTAACGGCAAAACATTGAGCACCCAACCCATAAAAATAAAGGTAGTTAAGGGCACAACTGCAGCTTCGGCACAGCAGGCGGCAGCGGCTCAGCAACAACAACGGGGAGGACAGGTTCAAAGTATTACATCGGGGCGGTCAAGGGATATTAACAAAGACCTGTTCATCAGGGCCGATGTAAGTAAAACCAACGCTTACATAGGCGAGCAGCTTACCCTAAGCTACCGCCTGTATACGCGCGTGGCGCTGGTAGGTAACGAACTGGAAAAAATGTCGGACCTGAATGGTTTTTACAGCCAGGAAATTAAAAATCAAGACCCCAACAATGTTCACTGGCGAATAGAAACCATAAAGGGGCTAAAATATAATGTTACCGAGATCAAGCAGAACATTCTTTTCCCCGAGCATGCGGGTAATATCACCATCGACCCGATGATCATGAATTTTATTGTGCGGGAGGCTGTGCAATCTGCCGATCCCTTTGATGCCTTTTTTGGCGGCGGCAGCTATAATGATGCTAAATACAAAATTAAAAGTATCCCGGCGGTTATCCATGTAAAACCACTTCCCGAAGCCGGTAAACCCGCTGGTTTCAGCGGTGCGGTAGGCAGGTTTTCTATCAATACATCGGTAGATAAAAAAGAGCTTAAGGCAAACGAACCGCTTAACTACAAGATCACGGTAAGCGGCAAGGGAAACCTGAAGCTTTTGAAGCCGATGGCCCCCGAGTTCCCGGCTGATTTTGAAAAATATGACCCCAAGGTAACCGATACCATTACCGATAATGAAAACGGCGAATCGGGTACCCGCGTTTATAATTACCTGCTGATACCCAGGCATGGCGGCAGCTTTAATATCGACCCGATCAAATTCTCGTACTTTGACCTGTCGGCAGGTAAATATGTAAGCGTACAAACCAAGGGCTTCCCGATAAAGGTTGCCAGGGGTGCTACCGAAAATAACGTAACTTCGTTAGGCGATTCTGATAAACAGGATGTTAAACTGCTGAATAAGGATATCCGCTATATAAAAACCGATGCCGGTGAGATTGCCCAAAATAAAGATGGTTTTTATGGTTCGCCATTATATTACTTCCTGTTGATGTTTGGTCCGCTATTGTTTGCGGGGGCTTTGGTTTACGGCAAATGGTACGAAGTAGCCAACAGCGATGTGGTTAAGGTAAAAAGCCGCAAGGCCGGTAAAATTGCCGCCAAGCATCTGGCCAGCGCCAAGGCGCAATTATCGGCAAATAATAAAACAGCCTTTTACGAAAATGTGTTCAGGGGCCTGTATGGTTATCTGGGCGATAAGCTGAACATTGCCGCTGCCAACCTTAACCGTGAAAAGATTGCCACCGAGTTAAAAGCCCGGTCGTTAGATGAACCGACTATCAACGAATTGCTGGAGACATTAGACCTGTGCGATATGGCCCGCTACGCGCCGGTTTCGGGCATATCAGAACAGCAGATGTTTGATAGGGCAAAAAACATGATCAATAACATTGAAGAAAAAATATAACATGCTGAAGCGTTGTATCTACCTGTTGCTGCTCATTATATCGCCATTACTGGCTTTTAGTAATGGTGATGCTACCGCTTTGTTCAAAAAAGGGAACGATCTGTATCAAAAGTCAAAATACAAGGATGCCGCGGCTGCCTACCAAAAAATGGTGGACGATGGCTACCATTCATCCGCCCTGTATTTTAACTTAGGGAACGCTTATTACAAAACCGGCGATATTGCCCCCGCTTTGCTTTACTATGAAAAAGCGCGCAAGCTCTCCCCCGGCGATGAGGATATTCGGGTTAATATTCAATTTGCCAATTCAAAAACCGCAGATAAAATTGAAGAGCCTGGCGAGTTTTTTATCAGTAAATGGTGGCATGGCTTTATCCTGGCTTTCCCCGCGGATACGCTGGCAGTGCTGAGTGTGTTGCTGTTCCTGGCGGCATCGGGTTTGTTGATCCTTTATCGTTTTACAGGTTCTGTGGGCATAAAAAAAGCATCTTTCTATTCGGCTATAGTATTGTTAATCCTGGGGATGGGTGCCGTTTTTATAGCCGGCAGGCAGGCCCGTTATTTTGAGGCCCATCACGAGGCCATTATTTTTACCCCATCTGTAACCGTAAAAAGCGCACCTGTAGATTCATCCAAAGTAGTTTTTGTACTGCACGAAGGCACAAAAGTTAATATTCTTGAAAGCAACAGCAAATGGGTAAAAATACGATTGGCTAATGGCAATGAAGGTTGGATTGGCAGCGGGGATGCGAAGGAAATATAAATCACCCACCGTCATTGCGAGGTACGAAGCAATCCCAAACTATACAGATCGGATTTGCAAAGCAACCCTATAAGTCGGGGATTGCTTCGTACCTCGCAATGACGATCTATTCTAAAAGATGAAATTTTTTCAAACAAACCTCCACCTTTTTCCTTCCATAGACACACAGCCCAATAAATAATTCACCTTACCTGTTACACATTAAACCATTGGCACGTTACCTAAGTCATAACACACAAAATATATAACATCACACATGAAGAAGCTATTTATCCTTGCAACCCTGCTAACATTTACTTATTCGGCCTTTGCGCAGACTGTTGATCTGCGCCGCAAAATAGAAGTTACCGGCACTGCCGAGCAGGAAGTTACCCCCGATATCATCAACGTTACCATTTCGCTGCAGGAATATATGGATGGTAAAAAACACATCCAGATCTCTGACCTCGAAGCCCAGCTCGAAAAAGCCGTTAAAGATGCCGGTATTCCTGCCGCCGATTTTACAGTGAACAACGTATCTGCCTGGAACAATACCTTCCAAAAGAAAAAAGCACCCGACTTTTTGGCGGGCAAACAATATGGCCTGCGCATCCGCGACCTGAACAAGTTTAACCAAATTGTATCCAAAGTTGACCCAAAAGGTATACAGTCGACCAATATTGACAGCTACGATTATTCAAAGATCAACGAATTAAAAAACGAGCTGAAATTAAAAGCCCTGCTTTCGGCCCGCGACAAAGCTTCGTTCCTGCTGGCAGGCTTAGGCAACAAGCTGGGCGACGTGCTTAATATAGCTGAAAGCGACAATAGCAGCTTTCCACAGCCACGCCAATACAACACCATGGCGTTTAAATCTGCCGTGGCAGATAAACCCGAATCCGACATCGACTTCAAGAAAATCAAGATCAGCCTACAAATTAGCGCGGTTTTTGAGATAAAGTAAAAGCCCAACAACTTCCGAAGAGTTTTGACTGGCTAAACGTTCTGCCTATTATTAGGTAGGGCGTTTCTTTTTTTATAGACCGCCGGGCACCCACCAGCCAGGCTGCAAAAAATAGTAAACATGTACGGGTATCACAACCTCCTCGCAATGACGGGCTTTTTACTTATTTATTAGGAATCCAAAAACTTTCATTTTCCCCAAAGTGTCAGCAGAACAGCTTCGGGCGAAAACGGGCAAAACAATGCGGGCCTGTGCGGCTGCAGGGCATAGGAAGTTTTTGCATGGGAGAGGATATGCGGGCCAGGGCAAAATAATTCCAGCCCAGGTTTTGCCCGTTTTGCAGGGCAAAGGCCCCGAGCGCAAAGAAGCATTTCTGCTGACAGCCTTTTTGGTTACTTTTGTGGCGACAAAAGTAACAGCCCTCCCGCGGCAACTGAGCGGGCCGATGTTATTCCATTACCACAAAGTAATTTAGCACCCCAATAACTGCTCTGTACAGTTTGGGATTGCTTCGTACCTCGCAATGACGGGGTTGTTGTCGGTTTTTGACCATGCAATAACCTCCCCCCCCTCAAACATTACATTCCCAATAAACGTTAATAAAAACAAAATAACAACACTATGCAATGGTTTGGCAGGCGCGAAAGCGATAACGTAGAGGATGGCCGCAGCGGTGGCGGTGGTCGCGGTTTTGCGGTGGGCGGCGGTATTATTGGCCTTATAGCGGCAGCAATTTATTTTTTTACCGGGGTTGATCCCTCCAAACTGCTTAACCAGGTTGGCAGCAACAGTCAGCCCCAAACCGAACAGGTGGACGGTACCCACCCTACCGATAGCGCCGGCAAATTTGTTGCCGTAGTGCTGGCCGATACCGAAGACATCTGGACCAAACTTTTTACTGATATGGGCAAAACCTACGAAAAGCCCCGGTTGAGGCTTTTCCGCGATGGTGTACAATCGGGTTGTGGCAATGCCAGCTCGGCAAGCGGTCCGTTTTATTGCCCGGAAGATGCCAGGGTATATATCGACCTTTCTTTTTACGACGAACTGAAAAATCGCTTCGGTGCCGCCGGCGACTTTGCCCAGGCCTACGTTATAGCGCATGAGGTGGGTCATCATGTACAAAACCTGCTGGGTGTTACCGCCAAAGTCGACCGCGCCCGCAACCGCCTGAGCGAAAGCGAATACAACAAACTCTCGGTAAAACTCGAACTCCAGGCCGACTTTTACGCCGGCGTATGGGCCCACTACGAACAAAGCATGAAAAAAGTGCTCGACCCCGGCGACATCGAAGAAGCCCTCAACGCCGCCAACGCCATCGGCGACGACCGCCTGCAACAGCAAACCCAGGGCCGTGTAGAACCCGACAGCTTCACCCACGGCACCAGCGCCCAACGCGTATACTGGTTTAAAAAAGGCTACGAAACCGGCGACGTAAACCAGGGAAATACCTTTGCGGATGACAGGTATGCTGCGTTGTTGGTTAATAGTCAATAGTTATTGGTCATCGGTGGGTTGGTTATTGGTGCGTTGCCTCCATTTATTGGCGCACCTCCACGATGTCATATGGGTGGTAAAATCCGGGGACTCTGAAGAGGGAATGACGTTTTTGCATGGCGGATAGTCGACTCACCCCGACATCGCTGCGCTTGTCACCCCTCTCTCCGCTTCGCGCATAGAGGGGATTGAAAACAGGAAAAAACGGCCTTAACCCTCTTTCCACCGCAGGTGAAGAGAGGGTCGGCCAGCGAAGCATAGCCGGGGTGAGTCGTTGCCAGCATACAGAGCCGACTGCCTGGCCTGAACCAAACACGCCATAAGTAGGTGCGAAGCACCCCTCCGTTATACAAAGCAACCAAGCAAAAGTCCTTTGTCCTTTGTCCAAAAATCCCTCATCCAAAAATCCTTCGTCTTGCTACTTGATACTAACTACTTGTTACTAGAAAATCATATCTTAGTATACTAAAACCTAAAACCGATATGTCGTTAAAAGAAGAAAACACAGCGTTCATGCATCGTTGGTATAACGAAGTTTGGAACAACAGCAACGAAGGCCTTATCGACGAAATGTTCCACCCCGAATGCCGCGCATTAGGATTGGGCGAGGAACCCGTTATTGGCTCCGAAGGATTTAAAGAAGTGTACCGCTTTTTTAATGCAAATTATGATAATATACATATCAATGTCGACGAGGTATTTGTTGACGGCGACTACGTAACCACAATTTGCACCTTTACCGCTAATTATAAACCAACCAATGCCCCGGTTAAATTTTGCGGCACATCAATAACCCACATCGTAAACCAACAAATTACAGATGCCTGGAATTTTTTCGACTTCCTGACACTAAATGTCCAGATCGGAAAAATAAGCAAAGAGCAATTGGCATAATTGGCATTTGTTATGTGTGCGGATTTACTTAATTTCAAAAAACAGCTTTTAAGAAAATGTCCCACTTCTACCTCACCACCGACCAACCAACAACCTGCCCCATCTGCGGAGCGAGAACAGATATAGTATCCAACTTTTTGCATACTATGCTCCAACTATCCATAAGCGAATGTATAAATGCCCAATGTAAACACGTATTTTTCGAGGTAGAAGATAAAATCAGTGATTAAAGTAACCTGCGCTCTTATAATAGACCCCCAATCCCGCATTCTGGCCGCCCAACGTAGCCAAATAATGAGTCTGCCTTTAAAATGGGAGTTTCCCGGTGGTAAAATAGAACCCAATGAAACACCCGAAGATTGCTTGATCAGGGAAATTAAAGAAGAACTGCATGTTGAAATTAAAATTATAAAAGCCCTACCACCTAATACCCATATCTATCCTAAAATAACAATTGAACTCATCCCTTTTATTTGCGAGCACATTAGTGGTGAAATAATATTAAAGGAACATGCTCAATATCGGTGGCTGCATACAAATGAATTGTTAGCTTTGGATTGGGCAGATGCTGATGTGCCCATTTTAAAATATTACTTAAACCTTTAAAATGCCAACAGTTGAATTAGGCTTATACGAGCAATTGATCAATAAGCTTATAGCCAATAAGTTAGGGCTGTTGAGCACTGATTCTTTCTTTATTAAAAGTACCCAACTGGATAAGGAAGAAGCTGCAAGGTATTTAAGTCTGTATTTATCCGAAACCATAAAATTCGCCTTAAATGAAATTAAGGACGATGATAAAACGCTTAAGCAAATTGAACTTTCCAATAAAATTATTCAACTATTAATTGATGAATTGCCGGGTATCAGCCTTTCGGATAACCTGATTGATAATGAGGGAAAAATATTAGATGCCGTTTTCTCCAAATTGGATGCTCCTTTTGCCGATTTTAATAATCGGATTAAGGAGATCACGCCTTATACCAGACTAAGTCAAAGCGAATTATTTACGGGTAACAATGTTGGTATTTCGTTGGAAAGCGAGATCAAAAAAGAAATTCTTTCATCCGATGAAATTTGCTGGCTGGTATCCTTTATCAAATATTCGGGTATTAGGATTTTCAAAGAGGAATTAGAAGAGTTTACAAATAGTGGAAAAAGGTTAAGGATCATCACCACCTCCTATATGGGTGCAACAGATGTAAAAGCGATTGAGTTTCTGTCCAATTTAAAAAACACAGAAATTAAAGTCTCCTATAATTCGGATCATGAACGCCTGCACGCCAAGGCCTATTTGTTTTTAAGAAATACAGGATTTACTACTGGATATATAGGGTCTTCCAACATTTCAAGATCAGCCTTAACCAATGGGTTGGAGTGGAATTTGAAAGTAACATCCAAAGAGATCAACCACATTATTGATAAGTTTAAAAAGACCTTTGAAACCTATTGGGTGGATAAGGATTTTGAACACTATGAATTTGGTAAAGACAAGCAGAAACTTACCGCTGCTTTAAAACAACAAAGTTCATATGATAAGCAAAGCATAACCAGCTTTTTTGATTTAAAGCCGTTTCCTTATCAGGAAGAAATTTTAGAGAAATTACAATCGGAAAGAATTGTGCACAGCCGATTAAAGAATTTGGTTGTGGCTGCTACCGGAACGGGCAAAACGGTCATATCTTCTTTTGATTATCGGGACTTTAAAAACAACAATCCACGGGCAAGGCTTTTATTTGTTGCTCATCGTAAGGAAATATTGGAGCAAGCCCAACAAACATTTCGGCATGTATTAAAAAATGCAAACTTCGGCGAACTTTGGGTTGATGGGCAAGAACCCGACAATTATGAATTTGTATTTGCTTCGGTGCTAACCTTGGCCAATCAAATCAGTAAACTTTCGCTATCTCCTAACTTTTATGATTTTATCATCATTGATGAAGTACACCATATAGCGGCATCAAGCTATCGCCCTATCCTTGCTCAATTTACGCCTAAGGTTTTGTTAGGCTTAACAGCTACGCCAGAGCGGAGCGATGGTGAAGATATTTTAAAAGATTTTTGCGGTGTAATTGCTGCCGAAATCCGATTGCCAGAGGCACTCAACAGAAAGTTGCTATCACCGTTTCAATACTTTGCCTTATCGGATAATGTTGATTTATCAAAACTATCCTGGAAAAACGGCAGGTATGAAATTAATGAGTTAACAAAACTTTATACTGAGGATGACAGGCGACTTAACGACATTATAAATAATTGCGATAAGTACCTCACAGATGTACATGACGTAAGGGCACTGGGCTTTTGTGTAAGTATGGACCATGCGCGATACATGGCCGAAAAGTTCACTTTGGCAGGCTTAAAGGCTGATTATTTAACCAGCGAAAACTCAACAAATAGAGCAGAGATCAGGGAACGATTAAGCAATAAAGAAATCAACTACTTATTTGTACGCGACATTTTTAATGAGGGTGTCGATATTCCCGAAATCGATACGGTGTTGTTTTTGAGGCCAACTGAAAGCCTTACGATATTTCTACAACAATTGGGGCGTGGCCTGCGTCTTGCACCAAACAAAGACTGCTTAACTGTTTTGGACTTTGTGGGCAATGCCCGACCAGAGTACGACTTTGAACACAAGTTTAGAGCCTTAATAGGTAAAACCCAAACTTCAATAATTAAAGAGATTGAAGACGAGTTTCCACATTTGCCCTTAGGTTGTTCCATCGTATTAGAAAGGAAAGCCAAAGAAGTGATCCTGAGAAACATTAGGGCTGCAATTGGATTTAACAGAAGACAGCTGATCATTAAAATACAAAACTTTAAACATCAGTCAACGCTAAAATTAACATTGCAAAACTTCATTGAGTTTCAACATATCGAACCCCAATTGATCTATAAAAAAGATAATTGGAAAAGACTTTGTGTTGAAGCTGGAGTAATTGAAAATTTCATCGAACCGAATGAAACCGAAATAACAGGTTGTATAAAAAGACTGTTAAGATGTAATTCGATCAGCTATCTGAAATTTTTACGTGCGCTAATTCAAAATAATTTTGATATAAGTGCTTTAAATGAAGAGCAGAACCTGATGCTTTTGATGTTTCACTATGATGTTTGGCAAAAGGCTGGTCCGCAGTTAGGGTTTAAATTGCTAAAAGATAGTATCAAACAGCTTTCGAAAAATCCAGTCTTGATATCCGACCTATTGGAGGTGATTAATTACCTGATTTCGAAAGTCGACTTTATCGAAAAAGACATGGATCTGGATTTCCCGCTACCGTTAAAAGTTCACAGTCGATATAACCGAAGCGAAATATTAGTTGCAATCGGTCTGCACAAATTTGATAAAGCATCATCCAACCGGGAAGGTGTCGCTGCTAATAAGGAGCTGAATGTGGAGTCGTTATTTGTCACACTCAAAAAATCGGAGAAGGAATATTCACCGTCTACCTTATATGATGATTATGCCATCAACGAATATTTGTTCCATTGGCAATCTCAAAATGCTACAGCGCCAGAATCGGCTAAGGGCCTATCCTACATCAATCACAATACGCAGAATAAAAGGATTTTGTTATTCGTCCGCGAGCAAAATGATGATGAGTTCGGTTTTACCATGCCCTACGTATTTTTAGGCGAAGCCAATTACATCAAATCAAGCGGTTCAAAGCCTATGAACATCGAATGGAAATTAAATGAGCCAATGCCGGCATACATCTGGAAGGAAAGTGGAAAGTTGGCTATCGGCTAAAGTTCACTTATCTCCGATTGCCCAACCCAATCCATCCCCCTAAATTGCCGTATGGCAAACATCCAATTCAATTACCTGTATCGCGATGCCGGTAACTATAAAAAGTATGGCTCGGTAACCTTCGCCAACCCCGGCAATATTAGCCTGGCAGAACTTTCTACCCTCATCCAATCCAAACTGATTGACCAAACCTGGTTTTACCACAACCACTGGCATTTGCCCGATCTGCGGGAAACTTTCGACCCTGAAATTGACCCCACCTGGCATGAGTTTGAAAACGTGAGACATTCCCATGAGGCAGCGGATAGTAAAATGGAGCTATTGGAGTTTATCGAACTAATAAAAAACACGAAAGAGGTTTATTGAGGTTAACTTGTAAAAACACCGAATCCAGCATACCAGATCATTTTCGTGATGTCACGAAAATGATCACAATGGCAGTAACGCAACCCACAAATTGGAAAACAGTGATTGCCCGTGTGCAAACAAATAAAAAGCAGCCTGCACCGTTAGGTGCTACCTGTTTGTAGAAAAAGCATTACCATTAACCTTTGCCTCGGAGAGGCTACCCTTCACAGCAATGCTATTTACCTTGTCGGTTGGGGGTTGCACCTACGGAGCAAAATTGTTTTTTGTTCAAAATTGCTACAAACAGGTAGCACCTACGGCGCATACTTACTTGTGTACACACGTTAGGTTGGACAATCCTGCTAAGCAAACCATCCACATCCAACGACCGACTCCCCAGCCCCTCCTCTCAATAATACTAATTTAACTGTAAATTATTTAAACAATAAAAGCGCGCATACACAAAATATGACTGAATGTTTTTAATATTTTGTATTTTCGGGGATTAATTTTATTAATCAGGTGTTATTATTTTTTTCCTAAATGTGGAATTGCGTGTTAACCCATTGCCGGCTTAATTAATTTAAACAATACCATGCGAACTGAAGAGATTATTGCGAAAATAAATTCTTTCCTGTCTGAAGAATTTGAGGTAGATATAGATACAATTACCCCCGGCGCGGTTTTAAAAGATACCCTGGGCCTTGATAGCCTGGACTATATTGACCTTGTAGTGGTAATTGAAACCAATTTTTCGTTTAAAGTGCAGCCCGAGGATTTTGCCGCTATTGTTACCTTCCAGGATTTTTACGATTACGTAGCCATTAAAGTACAGCCAAAGGAGCTTGTTTAAATGTCGTCCTGGAAAGGAAAATCTAAAGGGAAACCCTGGGGGTATTCCATTTTTCTGGCTATCTTAAAACTGGCGGGTGTTAGCCCTGCTTACTTCCTTTTAAGGTTTGTTTCCTTTTACTATGTTGTTTTTTCGTACCGGTCGTCAAAAAGTATCTATTACTATTTCCACAGTCGGCTGGGGTATTCGCGCATAAAAACCTTGTTTAAGGTTTATCAAAACTATTACATTTTTGGCCAAAGCATTATTGATAAGGTGGTTGTAATGTCGGGCATCCCCAATAAGTTCACCTTTGAGTTTGATGGCAGGCATAACCTGGATGAAATAGCCGGTATGGGTAAAGGCGGTTTGCTGTTAAGCGCCCATATAGGCAGCTGGGAAATTGCCGGCAACCTGCTTAGTACTATTGATACCCGCATTAACATTGTGATGTATGATGGCGAAGACCAGCAGATAAAAGCCTTTATGGAAAAGGTGACCGGCAAATACAGCGTTAACATCATTGTGATTAAAAACGACCTTTCGCACATCTTCAAAATAAACGAAGCTTTTCAGCATAACGAACTGGTATGCATGCATGCCGACAGGTACCTGGAAGGCAATAAAACCATCACCAAAAATTTCCTGGGGCGGGATGCTAAATTTCCCTTGGGTCCGTTTGTTTTGGCAGCTAAATTTAAAGTGCCGGTAGCTTATGTGTTTGCCATGAAGGAAACCAGGTTTCATTATCATTTTTATGCCAGCACAATAAAGGAATATTTACATTTGGGCAAAGAAGCGGGGATGGAGCAAATGACGGGCGATTTTGTAGGCGAGATGGAAAAGTACGTGAAAAAGTACCCCGAGCAATGGTATAACTATTATAACTTTTGGCAATAAAAACAAGTTGATGAGAGGAACTGTTCAAATAAAGTGATGAAACCTGTTTTTATTGTTGCCGATAATATCCTGTCGCCGGTTGGCGATACTGCTGCCGAAAACTTTGAAAGGCTAACCCAAAATATTTCGGGCGTTAAACAACATGCAGGTGGCCACAGGTCGGATGTGCCTTTCTATGCTGCCTTATTTGATGACGACCACCGGTTTATAAAAGGCGAAAATAATTATACAAAATTTGAGCAACTGCTTATCGCCTCGGTTGCCGATGCTTTAAAAGACAGCGGGGTTGACAGTGCTGATAAAAAAACGGTATTCATCATCTCCACCACCAAGGGCAATATCAGCATGCTGGAAACAGCTGCCGATGACCCGGAACTAAACCACCGCATTGCGCTCACCACTTCGGCAAAATTAGTTGCCGATAGTTTGGGCTTTGTAAATCAGCCATTGATTGTTTCGCATGCCTGTATCTCGGGCCTCGTAGCGCTCATTACAGGTTTGCGTTTATTGCAGACCGGCCAGTATGAAAACGCTGTTGTTGTAGGTGCCGATGTGATTACGAGGTTCGTGCTGTCGGGCTTTCAATCGTTCCAGGCCGTAAGTCCCGAACCCTGCAAGCCATTTGATGCCCTGCGCAATGGTATTAACTTAGGCGAAGGCGCGGGTACGGTTATCCTGTCGTCAAACGCCAGATATGCCAACGGCATAAAGCTGGCGGGTGGTTCTATCAGCAATGATGCCAACCATATTTCCGGCCCATCAAAAACCGGGGAAGAACTTTTTTACGCGATAGAAGCCGCTTTAAAAAGTGCCGGCGTTGAGGCTGATGCCATCGATTTTATATCGGCCCACGGCACCGCAACCCTTTATAACGACGAGATGGAAGCAAAGGCAATAAACCTGGCGGGGATGCAGGCTATCCCGGTTAATAGTTTAAAAGGATATTACGGGCATACCTTAGGCGCATCGGGTATTATTGAAACCATTATAGCTGCCCACTCTTTAAAACACAATGTAATTATCCCCACAAAGGGGTTTAGTCAACCGGGGGTAAGCCAGCCCATTAATATTGCCGCCCAATTGCAATATTTGCCTTTAACCAACTGCCTTAAAACGGCATCGGGTTTTGGGGGATGCAACGCGGCAATTGTACTTACTAAATAAAAGCCGAAAGCAAAATGCGTAAAGCTGAAAGCAATAAAATAAATAGCAACAAATATTGATAGCGAGCCAACATATCACTTCTCATTGCGCAATCAGCCATAATGTTGTTTACAGCAATGGCAAGCCTTTGTTTGAAAACAAGGAAACGGACGTTGCTGCTTTCCTGCTTTCGGTTTACCAGTTTTTGGAGGTAAAATATCCTAAGTTTTACAAAATGGATAACCTGTCGAAAATGGGTTTGCTGGCTGCCGAAGTTTTATTGAAAGATAAACCAATCGATGGGCTGTATAGGGAAAACGAAACCGGTATTGTATTAAGCAATGCCAACTCCAGCCTGGATGCCGATATTAAATATTATGAAGGGGCTAAAACTGTTGCCAGTCCGGCGCTGTTTGTTTATACTTTGCCTAATATTGTTATCGGCGAGATCAGCATAAAAAACAAGTTTAAAGGCGAGAACGCTTTCTTTGTTTTTGAAACTTTTGATGCTGCGTTTATAGCGCAGTACGTAGCATATTTGCTAAATAATAATATATTGCAGGCATGCATCTGCGGCTGGGTCGACCTGCTGAAGGAAGATTACAAGGCCGTTTTGTACCTGGTAGAGAAACGGGAAAGCGATACATCGGTACCGTTCACTGCAGAAAACTTAAACAAAATTTACCTGTCGGATACAGAAAAAACCGGCGAAGATATTGGGAGCATAAAATGAGTAAAACTGTTTTTGTAGCGGGCGTAGGCGTAATTTCGGGCATTGGCAACAATACCCCCGAATGCCTCAGCGCGCTCCAAAACAGCCAGGCAGGTATCGGAAAAATCCGGTACCTGGAGACTGCTCACAAAGATGATTTCCCGGTCGCCGAGGTTAAACTAAGCAATAATGAGCTGGCAAAACTTTCGGGCTTTGACCCGGGTATGAGCCGCACCGCTATGCTGAGTTTGATAGCCGCAAAGGAAGCATTGGCTAATGCGAGGATTGAAAATTTTGCGTCCTTACGTACAGGTTTTATATCGGCCAATACCGTGGGCGGCATGGATAAAACCGAAGATTTTTTTGTTCAGTTTATGGCCAACCCCCAAGCCGGCAGCTTAAGGAATGTAGTTAACCACGAATGCGGCAAAGTTACCGAACTGGTGGCCGATGAGCTGGGAGTAAAAAATTACGTGAGCACCATTAGTACAGCATGCTCATCATCGGCAAACGCCATTATGTATGGCGCAAGGCTCATCAAAAATAATATACTGGATGTGGTTATTGCCGGCGGCACTGATGCCCTTACCCGTTTCACGCTGAACGGTTTTAACACCCTCATGATACTCGATAATCAATATTGCCAGCCCTTTGATGCCAACAGGAGGGGATTGAACCTTGGGGAGGGTGCGGGATACATCACTTTGGTATCTGAACGGGTTGCGGCCAGGCTTCAAACGGATCTGTACGGGACGCTAAGCGGCTATTGTAATGCCAACGACGCCTACCACCAAACGGCTTCATCACCCGACGGAACGGGCTCATTTATGGCCATGCAGGGCGCCTTAAAAATGAGCGGTTTAAAACCCCGGGATATCGGCTACATTAACCTGCATGGTACCGGCACACAAAACAACGATAACTCTGAAGGGACAGCCATAAAACGACTATTTGAGCCGCATTACCCTAAAATGAGCTCTACCAAATCGTTCACAGGGCATACGCTGGGCGCATGCGCGGGTATCGAGGCGGTATTTTCGGCCTTATCGGTTCAGCGGGGATTGATCTATCCAAACCTGCGCTTTGAAACCCGGATAGCCGATCTGCCTTTTGCACCCGAAACCAGCTATAGTAAACAGCCGGATTTAAAGCATGTGCTGTCCAACTCCTTTGGCTTTGGCGGTAATTGTTCATCGTTGATATTTTCAAAATTGCAGGATTGATATGTATATACGTGCAACAGGAAATATATCGCCCCAAAAAACATTCGGAAACGTACCGTTCCTGACCGAGGTTGTTGCTTATGAGGGTAACCGCTTAAGCTGCATTACACCCGATTACAAAGAGCTCATCGATCCCAAACTCATCCGCCGCATGAGCCGGGTGATTAAAATGGGGGTTGCATCAGCCATGGCTTGTTTAAAGGCGGCCGGACTAACCTCGCCGGATGCCATCATTACCGGCACCGCTTATGGCTGCCTGGAAGATACCGGCGTGTTCCTGAGCAAAATGGTTGAGCGGGAAGAAGAGCTGCTTACGCCTACATCGTTCATACAATCAACCCATAATACCATTGGCGCGCAGGTAGCGCTGCTGCTACACTGCCACGAGTATAATAATACTTTTGTAAACGGCGGTTCATCTTTTGAGTGTTCGCTGTTAGATGCGCAAATGCTGTTGCAGGAGGGCGAGGCAAACAATGTACTTGTTGGGGGTATTGACGAAATTACGGATATCAGCCACGGGATATTAAGCCGGTTTGGCCTGTATAAACAAGGCCCGGTTAATAATCTTGATCTATACAAATCAACCTCAAAAGGGACCATTGCCGGCGAGGGTTCCACATTTTTCCTGCTCACGAATCAGGCTTCAGGAAATGATCTTGCGAAGCTGGATGCTATAGCTACCTTTTATAAACCAGGCAGCTTTACAGCAATTGAACAACAGGTAACGGCTTTTTTATCGGCACAAAATATCAGTATCGATGATATCGACGTCATTATAACCGGCAAAAACTGGGATGTTAAAAATGATGCGGTTTACAATCATTTAGGTGAAACCCTGTTTAATAAAAACACGGTTATCAACTACAAGCATTTGTGTGGTGAGTATCCAACATCTTCGGCGTTTGCTTTGTGGTATGCCGCCCAAATCATCCAAACAAATAGCGTACCGGGAGCAGAGCACACGGCTCCGGTAAAAAAGGCGCTCATTTACAACCACTACCAAAACAGCTATCATTCCCTAATGTTGCTATCGGCGTGCTAACATTCAAAAACACCAATATTGCATTGATTGTCCTGCTGGCTTTAACCATTTGGGCTGATAAAATATATGGTGTAAGCTGGCTGGTGTATGTTGCCATCATCTTTATTTATGCGCTCATTGTCGCTTACGGCTGTTATTTTGTAAGCTCCGGTTTTTTTATGCCGATGTACTGCTCAGCAAAAACTACCGAAAAGGTAATAGCAATTACTTTTGATGATGGTCCGGTTGCGGAGGGGACACCCGAGGTTTTACAGATTTTGAAGAATGCTAACGTTGAAGCAGCTTTTTTCTGCATTGGTAGCCGGATGGCGGGTAATGAAGCGATCATTAAACAGTTGGATGCCGAAGGTCACATTATAGGTAACCATAGTTTTACGCATGCTGTGCTGTTTGATATGTTCCCGGCAAAACGGATGTTAGCAGAGATGCAGCAGATGGACAGTGATCTATACCGGGTTATCGGCAAAAAGCCAAAGCTATTTCGCCCGCCTTTTGGCGTGATGAATCCTAATTTGAAAAACGCGATAGTTAAAGGCGGATATTCCCCCATTGGCTGGAATGTACGCTCTTACGACACCATGAGTAAAGATGCCGATAAGCTGCTTGAAAAAGTTAGTGCTGCAATCAAGCCGGGAGCTATATTCCTGTTTCATGATACCAGTAAAAATACCGTTGCTATGCTGCCCCGGTTTATTGAATTTGCCCAATCAAAAGGGTATAAAATTGTACGGGTAGATAAAATGCTGCGTCTGCAGGCGTACGCCTCCCAGGATTGACAATTTATTCCTATTTCTGACTATAAATAAACAGGAGTAATTATACTTATTCCCAGTTTTCCGGCAATTATAGATTTGGTCGCCATTCTATAAAACAGTGAATGATCAACAACTCCCGGAATTAACTTTAGCTGCGTGTTCATTTTTTTTGGTTCTATAAGCGTTGCAAAATGTATATCAGCCAGCAAATTGCCATTTTCTGATATAACCGCGCCATCTTTTTGGTTACTCATACGTAATTTTACAATTACGCCGGGATAAGCCAATTTCAAACGGTGAAGAACCACCTGTAAAGCCTGGGGTAATATTTCAACTACAACAGGATAAGTATTATCAAGTTTGTTTGCAAACTTCCCTTCATCTCCAATTAAAATAAATTCATCAGCCATTGAAGCCAATATCTTTTCGGTGGTATGGATCCCGCCCCCGCTTTTTAGGGCATTAAGTTCCGTGTCGAACTGATCGCAGCCATCAAAGTATATATCTACGTGCTTTAATAGTGACGGGGATTGTACCCTCAACCCATTGTCCAACAATGCAGTTGTTGTTTTGAAAGATGATGAGGTAAAAATAAGCGAGTCGGCCAGGTCTTTTTTCTGGCATATCAGATTTATTAAGTGTGAAACCGTTGTGCCGGCTCCTAAGCCAATGGTTTGTCCTGCCTGTATAAATTCCATAGCTGCTTTTGCAGCCTCAACTTTGTAATCGGTCATGATTTATAATATAGCTTGTTAAATTAAACAAGCTGCCGCAATTAAGGTAATTATACCGGCAAAAGTAAGTTTATTGGGTATGATGAAAGAAAACAGGGCAGCTAATAAATCAATTAGCTGTTTACAGCAAGGGATTGCTAAAATGCATTTTATTTTCGGCAAAATCACATAAGCCGCCCAGCAGCGAACTAAGTTCTGCTCCTTTTGGGGCCAGTGTATATTCGGTTTTTGGCGGATTTGCCGGGATATAGCTTTTGTGTATGAGCTCGTGTTGTTCCAAAAACTTTAGCCTGTCGGCAAGTATATGATCGCTGATGTGCTCTAAATCTTCCTTTAAAGCGGTAAAACGCGAGTTGCCCTCCTCTATACTGAAAAGCACCTCGGTCATCCACCTTTTACTTAATAAATTGATAAGTTCATTTAGCGCACATTTCTCTTCCAGGAATGATTGATTATAAAAATTGGTCGAACTAAGTTTTCTTCCTGACATGCTAACTTTTTAATTAGGAGCTAATTACTTGATAAGATATTGAAACAAAACGTCATTTATTGTTCCTTTGAGATCTTGTTATATATATCTACTAAGTACGAAAATCTAAATGATTTTATTGTACACACAAAATGAAAAATAAATTTAAATAAAGAACAATTATGAAATACCGCAAGTTAGCAAACACAGACCTATGGCTTTCTGAAGTAACTTTTGGTGCATGGGCTGCCGGTGGATGGATGTGGGGAGGTACCGAGCGTAAGGAAGCTATTGATGCAATCAGGGCATCGTATTCACTTGGTGTTACCTCTATTGATACAGCACCCATTTATGGGCAGGGCGCAAGCGAAGATATTGTTGGGGAAGCAATCAAAGGCTTACCTCGTGAAAGTTTCCAGCTGTTAACAAAATATGGCATGCGCTGGGATCTTAAAAAGGGAGATTTTGCCTTCCATAGTAAAAAGAATAACGGAGATGATATCGACATTTACAAGTATGCCGGGAAGGAAAGCATTATTAAAGAATGTGAAGAAAGCTTAAAAAGATTAGGTACTGATTATATAGACCTGTACCAGATTCATTGGCCTGATACAACTACCCCAATTTCTGAAAGTATGGAAGCCGTTGAGAGGTTAATTGAACAGGGAAAAGTGCGTTATGCCGGGGTTTGCAATTACAACGCCGCCCAAATGGCCGAAGCCGAAAAGTATATCAACCTTGCATCAAACCAGGTGCCGTATAGCATGGTTAAACGTGCCATTGAAGATGAATTGGTGCCTTACTGCCTGCGCAATCAAAAATCTATTTTAGCTTATAGCCCATTGGAGCGCGGGCTTTTGACCGGTAAAATAAAACCAGGATACCAGTTTGCCAGCGGAGATCACAGAAAAGAAGTATCTTTTTTTAAAGATGAAAATATACAGAGAACGGATGATTTCCTGAACCTGATAAAGCCAATTGCTGCAGAAAAGCAAATTAAACTAAGTCAGCTGGTTATTTTATGGACCTTGCAACAGCCCGGGATTACAATTGCCCTGGTAGGAGCCAGGAATAGCGAACAGGCTATTGAAAACGCCCGTGCATTGGACACCGAACTGACTGAAGATGAATTGGCAATAATTTCAGGATACCTTAATCAACTGGAGCTGGTATCTTAACTTAAGATAGAGCCGCATTTTTTGCCAATTAAGTTTAATAAAGCTTATATTGGTTTATTACGCTAACTGATTTATTAGTTAATGCAGGCTTTTTACTGATGCAGCTAAAAGTTAATTTTACCTTGAAAATTCAATCTATCATGAATAAAAAAATAATTATTGCCATTTGCCTTTGCGTTATTGCCGCCGGTGTACTGCAGGCATTCAAAGTTGAAAAAAAAGGCTCTGTAAAACATAAAAACGAGGCAGTGAATGCCGGTTTAAAACTGCCAGCCAACTTTAGTGCCAGCATAATTGCTGATAATTTAGGTAGTGCCAGGCACCTTGTTGTTACCCCACAGGGAGATATTTATGTGCATCTTGGAGGGCTTAAAAACGGAAAAGGTATTGTTGTATTGCATGATAATGGCGATAAGGCCGACATAAAAACAAGCTTTGGCTCTTTTAGCGGCACAGGCATCCGTATTAAAAGCGGATACTTGTACGCATCTTCTGACCGCGATGTTTACCGTTATAAATTAAACGGCAACAACGAAGTTATCGATCCGGAACACCCGGAAAAAATAGTTGGTAACCTGGTTACTAAAAGGGGACACCGACCTAAGGCAATTGCATTGGATGATAACGGGAATCTATATGTAAACATAGGCGCCTATTCAAATATTTGCAGCGAGCTTGATCCGGAGAAAAAAGGATGCCCGATTTTAGATTCGGCCGGCGGCATCTGGAGGTTTAAAGCCGACCGGTTAAACCAAAAGCAAAGTGATGGTGTACGTTATGCAACTGGCTTACGCAATGTTGTAGGGTTGGATTGGAACCAGCAGAACAACCAGCTTTTTGTAATGCAGCATGGCCGTGATGCTTTGCATGACCTTTTTCCTAAACTTTATACGGTTCATCAATCGGCTATTTTACCGGCCGAGTGTATGTATGCCCTGAAAGAAGGCGACGACGCGGGGTGGCCGTACATGTATTACGATGACGTAAAGCATAAAAAAATACAAGGACCTGAATATGGGGGCGACGGCGAAAAGGAAGCAGATGCTAAATACATAGATCCTGTAGCGGCTTACCCCGGTCATCTTGCACCTAATGGTTTGCTGTTTTACACCGGCAACCAGTTTCCCGAAAAATATAAAAATGGCGCTTTCATAGCATTCCACGGATCATGGAACAGGGCACCTGAGCCCCAGGCCGGCTATTTTGTGGTTTTTCAGCCATTTAAAAATGGGAAGCCCGACGGACAATGGGAAGTATTTGCTGATGGGTTTGCGGGCACTAAGGAACAGGAAGCTGCCGGCAGAGCCGAACACCGCCCATGCGGCCTGGCACAAGGCCCCGACGGATCATTATATGTAAGCGATGATTCAAAAGGAACGATTTATAAAATCACTTATAAAAAATAAATAATGAAGATTAAAATAGTTGGCTTATTACTGGCGTTATTCACCCTGTCCTCAACTCTTTTGCATGCACAGGTAAAAAAGCCACAGCGCCGTTCAACGTCTGCAACTTCTGTTTTGCGTGGGAAAATTGTATACACAAGTATTTGCCTGCCCTGCCATATGGCCGATGGTGGAGGGGTACAAAACATGAATCCGCCTTTAACTAAAACAACCTATGTGCTGGGGGATAAAGCTGCATTGATAAAGATTGTATTAAATGGGTTTAACGAAGATGTAGAGATAAACGGAAACACCTATTCAAATACGATGGCATCTCATGCTGATTTAAAAGATCAGCAAATTGCTGATGTGCTCACTTACGTAAGGAGCAGTTTTGGTAATAAGGCAAGCGCTGTAAAAGTTGGCGAAGTAACAAAAGTAAGAGCGGCACTTAAAAGCCATTAGGAGCAAGGTGGCGCCCGTTTTTGAGCTAAAAAAACTTTTTGATCGCCAATAGCGCAAATAAAATAAAACTTACCCTGTCTGCAACGAATTGGTTTGTATAGCTGTCTTCTATATAAACCAATTTAAAGCATATGAAAAAGTATTTATTATTGTTTTTCCTTGCCGGCCAAACGGTGGCTGCTTTAGCACAGGATAATGAAAACAGAACACCATATCTTACAAAATCATTGGCAAACGATGCTATCAATAGCGTAATTGTAAACACATCGGCAGGTGGTATTATAGTGAGCGGCCGAAGCGGCGAGACACCCAGGGTTGAAGTTTACATCAGGGGGAATAACGGTCGCGAGCTTTCAAAAGAAGAGATCAAAAAACGGCTGGATGAGGATTACGACCTGAGTGTTGCTGTTACCGGGCATGAGGTTCGCGCTATCGCAAAAAACAAGCACGAAAATTTTAACTGGAAAAAGTCGATCAGTATTTCGTTTAAAATATATGTACCAACACAAACAGCTACCGACCTTAAAACCAGCGGCGGGGGCATAATTCTTGATAATTTAAAAGGGAACGAAACCTTTACTACCAGCGGCGGGGGATTACAGGTTGACAAGCTTTACGGAACTATCCGCGGCACCACATCAGGTGGCGGCATAATTGTATCCAATTCGGGCGATAATATTAACCTTCAAACCAGCGGTGGCGGCATTATTGCAAAAAACTGCACCGGTAAAATAAGACTTGAAACCAGTGGCGGCGGATTACGCCTCGAAAATTTAAAGGGAACCATCAACGCACACACCAGCGGTGGCGGGGTTGATGGTACTAATATTGAAGGCGAATTGATCACCGGTACATCCGGCGGAGGAATTGATCTTAAACAAATGAATTGCAGCTTAAGCGCCTCTATCAGCGCCGGGAGCCTGCATGCGCAAATTAATAAGGTAGGTAAATACCTGAAACTGGACGTAAGCTCTGGCAATATCGACCTGGAACTACCATCAAAACAAGGACTTGATCTTGATATCAGGGGTGATGCAATCGGCCAGCATCAATCCCGGATAAGTAACTTTAGCGGCCAGTGGGAAAAAGACCACATAAAGGGAAGTGTAAATGGGGGTGGTATACCCGTAAGTGCAGATGCCTCCAGCGGGAATATTAGTTTAAGATTCAATTAAACAAGCAAATTCAAATCAACATAGCCAAAGCCTCAGATCGACAGATACGGGGCTTTTTGTTTTTTAATGTATTAATAGAAATGAGGTTCTTTTAAATAAAACTGTTTCATTGCAGGAGTAATAAATATCCTGCTTTTTTTAATAAATAATCCTATTTTATGTTGTATGTGTAATATTTTATTGTAATTTTTGTTTCTTAATCACTAAAAAATATTACAGGAGCAATGCCATGAAAAAATTTAGCTACGTTTTAATGCTGATAGGGATTACTATCATTATTATCGGTTTTTTAACCTTTACCAATTTAACAACAGTTAACGCAGTTGATTCACATAACTGGACAGTCAACATTAATGGTTTAAAATCTTTCCCCTGGCCTGTGTTTGCCGGATCGGTAATTGTGATCCTGGGAATTATTTTTAATATGGCTACATGGGAACAACCAAAAGGGCGTTACTTTTGATAATTTAGCGCCAGAAACCAAACGGCGAAAACAAGCATACATAAATGGCGAAAAGCAAAAACATCTGTGATTTAAAAAGCTGCTTTTTATGCATGCATTGCTTAAAGGATTGGATCCCGGTTATTGAAACTCATCGCCAAAACCATATTGTAAAAAAGGGAGAGGCAATTTTTAAAGAAGGCGACCCGGTAACCGGCATTTACTTTGTTTATGAGGGTAAAATAAAGGTTCATAAAAAGTGGGATGCAGAAAAAGAGTTGATAGTACGCTTCGCGCAAAAAGGCGATATAGTGGGTCATCTGGGTATGGGGGATACCGGATTTTACCCTGTATCTGCCACAGCTATTGAAACCGGCGTGATCTGCTATATCAGTATGGATTTTCTTGAATCAACGTTAAACGTTAACAATAACTTTGTGATAAAGCTGATGCGTTTTTTTGCCAACGAGTTGCAGGAGTCGGAGAAGAGAATGCGCAACCTGGCGCATATGCCGGTAAAAGGACGGGTTGCGCAAGCCCTTATATCTTTACAAAACAAGTTTGGTGTAAACACAGATGGTTTTATCGATATCGATTTGAGCCGGCAGGATCTGGCTGCTTTTACCGGGGCTGCTTACGAATCACTATTCCGTACTATCAACGACCTGGTTGATGAAAATATCATAACAATAGCAGGGAAAAGTATCCTGATTAAAAACGAAGATCTGCTGTTGAAACTAACAGAAGAGACTGGGGGCTAAATTGCCGCTTATCGCTGGTATCTGCGCCATAATATATACCATTTTTTATTGTTGGGGTATTTGCGGTGACTGGTCATGTTGTTAACCAGGATGGCTACAAGCAATAATATGGTTGCTCCGGATAGTACCGGGTTTAATACATACAAAAATCCTAACGCCTGTATTTTGGCCGAGCCAATATTGGCTATCAATGCAGTAGCTCCGCCCGGTGGGTGCAGCGTTTTTGTTATCTGCATTAATACAATAGACAGGGAAACAGCCAGTGCCGAAGAAAGCCATATTTCATGAGGGATTATTTTGTGCATAGCGACACCGACAATAGCGCATATAACATGCCCTCCAATTAAATTTCTTGGCTGAGCCAGCGGGCTATTGATGATGCCGTAAATTAATACCGATGAAGCACCAAAGGAACCAATAAGGAATAAATTATCAGTAGTGCTAAAATAACGGCTGCTAAAAAAACCGATAATGCCTATTCCTAAAAACGAACCGATAAAGGTCCATAGATGCTCTTTATAATCAACAAGCGTTTCTTTGTAAACAATATAACGTGCAGTTCGCACGTGCCGGTGTATCTTTCGAATCATAATTTATAGATGGAAGCAAAAATAGTTACTTTCAATTATAAATTATTAAACAACAGGCAAAATCGAAGCTCCCCAAAACAGGTACTATTTACCACCCCAAACTCAATCCGCCGAATTATCAATAACCAATTTACTCCAGCCCTTCGATCCCGCGTTCTTGATCTCCTTTTTACGGGCTTCCATTGCCTTTTTAATGCGCGTACTGTACGCCCAGCAGGTGCTTTGGCGGATAGACAGGATCTCGGAGAGTTTATGTGATGATATTTTGCCTTTGGTGGAGTACATCAAAAAGATCATGTAAAAGGCTTTATTGATGGGGATGCGGGTGTTTTGCAAAATGGTATAGGCTATTACCGATTCTTCGTACCCACATTTGGAGCAACGGCGGCTGTAAGGCAAATGTCCGCCGCCATAGTGCGCCCCGGTACATTTGCGGCAGGCGTAAGCGTTCTCCCATTTAAGGTCCGACAGGAATTTAAAGCAGGTTTCCCTGTCGGGATAGATCTTGCTGAATTCCTCAAAATCCACCTCGGCCGACATTACCCTGTCGTGCGTTACCTTTTCAATGTTGTTGTGCAGGGTAACGTTATCTTTTTCAAGCAATACATTCATGCGTGAAATCTCCTCGGCCTGTTGCTGCAGCAGGTCGTTAACAGATCGCAGCTCCTCGTTCTGCTCGGTTATCATGGATGATTTTTCGACTAGCTCTTTGGTGCGTTGCTGCACCTGCTCTTCCAGGCGTTTAGTCAGAATATCTTTTAATTCCTCATTCTGCTTCATTTGTTTAATGATGGCCTGCTGGGCATCATCTTTCTCCTTTTTCAGGATTCTTACCTTATCGCCAATGGCGAAGGAGATAAACAGCATCTCGGTAATGAAGCAAACACTCAGGCTGTAGTAGGCCAATTCGGTAACGGGCAGCACCCACCAGTTTAAAGCAATGCAGCTTTTTATAATGAAGCCTGTAAGCAGGAATGAATATCCAATTACAAAAAAACGCGCGGGCTTGTACCCGGTGGCCCAGGTATAACAACCGGCATAAAAAGCCAGCAGTAAGGGAATAAACTCGATAATTTTATAGTTGAACCAGCTTTTGTTTATGGTAACGCAAGCCAGGAAATACAGGCAGCGTATGACCATTACCAAGCTGGTGGCCTTATATAAGCTGGTGGCGTTTACCTTTAAATTGAGCAGGCTTTGGGTAAACAGCACCGCGAAAATACTGGCGGCAAACAACGCTATGCCATAAGCGTACTGATTCCAACCCGGGTTGTTTGGCCAGATGTATTGGTAGGCAATGCCATCGGCACACATTTCGTAAAGCCCTATGCTGATGTTGTAGGCTATGTAATACAGGTATTGCACCTTGCGCATGGCTATAAACATCATGAAGTTGTACAGCCCGAAAACCAATATCATCCCATAAAAAACACCAAAAAAGAAATATTCGTCCAGCGCGTAACTAATGAACCAGCTCACGGTGCGCAACACCATGATCACGTTTACCGAATGGTGCGACCTGATGCGGATATAATAAACAGCATCCTCATTTTTGGGGTTATTTAAATTAAGACTGAAATTTTTATGGTGATAAAACCTGGCCGCAAACGGGCGACTGCTGCCTAAAAGGGAGGCACTATATTTATTTTGAGCATTGGGCGAATAAACGGTAATGCTATCTATCGTTTGGTCGAAAAACTCCAGCAGCCAGTTGTTTTGGGTATAAGGATTACCTTTTATTTTTATGCGGTACCAATAGGTCGAATTAATATTCCTGGTAACCGGGGTAGGCTCTTTATTTACCTGGAAAAGTCCGTCAAATTCAGCAATGCTGGCCTCATTAAATTTCAGCCGGCCAGTAGTATCTTCAAAGCAATAAACCTGCTTATACTCAAATATGTGCTGCTTAACCTTGTCATTTAATGGTACTGCAGTTTGTGCTGATATATGATTTATAAAGAAAAAAAGTAACAGTAAGACCGGGGTAAAATATCTCGATAAAAGTTTATACATGCGCAGATATCGGGGTAATTATCTTTCGTACCCGCAGTTTGGTTTTGCGGGCACGAAAGCAGGTTAGTTTGGTTAGCGTCAGGCCGGATACAATGATAATATATTTATTTTTATAATCCTATTAAAGGTATATAATACAGTTATTTAATGTGATTTTTAGGCCAATTTTGCACACTTTTTGTTCAACTTTTATACACTTTTTATAAAGTAGGCTAACTTATCAGGCATAAGTAGTAAAGCGCTTGCATTGGGTATAGTGTCCGCCGGTTTACTATCGGTTTTAAAGCCGGATGATTGAATACAAACGCCATTATTTTGCCGTTATTTTGAGTATAAATACCGTCGGGTTCACAGGTCATTATTATAAATTAATTACCACGTAACAAGTATATATTTGTAGTGCTTTAGCATTAAATAATTGTTTTATCTGAAATTGATGCCGGCCTAATAAACAGCTACAAAACCAATGAAACGCAAACAACATATTTACCACCCATTAAAAAGAATAGTCTTTTTAATGGCCCTGTGCATTATAGTGAATTTGCCCGCATATGCCCAAAATGTACGGGTGGCGGTTGCTGCTAACCTGCAGTCGGTTATAGAGGTATTGCAAAAAGATTTTAAGCAAAAAATCGGGATAACTATTGAACCGATCATCGGTTCATCGGGCAAGCTGGTGGCACAGATCAGTAACGGAGCCCCCTTTGATGTATTTTTATCTGCCGATATGAGCTTTCCCGAAACCTTGTTTAAAAGTGGCTTTGCCACAAAAAAGCCGGTTGTTTACGCAAAGGGCAGCCTCATCATCTGTAGTTCGCAAAATATTGGTTTCGAGAACTGGGAGCGTCTTTTACTTACTCACCGCACAAAAAAAATAGCCATTGCTAATCCTGTAGTTGCCCCTTACGGTAAAGCAGCCGAAGAGGTATTAAAACGGAAAGGCGTTTTAGATGATGTAAAATCCAAAATTGTTTATGGCGAAAGCATATCGCAGGTAAATACTTACATTACAACCGGGGTGGCTGATGTTGGCTTTACCACACAATCGCTTATAAAAGATACAGAGCATAAAACCGCTTTGTATTATAAGGTCATCAACCCTAAAGATTACGCGCCAATATTACAGGGGATGGTGATATTAAAACATGGCGCAGGTAACCCTGGCGCCGAAAAGTTTTACCGGTATATACTGAGCCCGGCAGCTAAAAGTATTTTTGCAAGCTATGGTTACCTTGTACAATAACCCCTATTTTTGTTGATGGACCTTTCACCAATATGGCTTACTTTAAAATTAGCCGGCATTACAACAGTTTTGCTGCTGGTTGTTGGCGTGCCGTTTGCCTGGTGGCTTTCGCGGGGAAGATCATTTTTCAAGATTATTGTTGAAGCTGTTATTACCATGCCCCTGGTGCTGCCACCATCGGTATTGGGGTTTTATTTGCTGCTGGCTTTTAGTCCGCGGCACGGCCTGGGTAAATGGTTGCATGATAGCTTTGATGTGCAGTTTGTATTCTCGTTCCAGGGCCTGGTACTGGCATCGGTAATTTACAGCATGCCTTTTATGGTTGGTCCGGTGAAATCGGCTTTACAGCAATTGCCCGCAGCCCTGGCCGAAGCATCATATACCTTGGGGAAAACCCAATGGCAAACATTTAAAAGCGTTTTACTGCCCAATATTAAGCCATCATTGTTAACAGCGGTGGTACTCACTTTTGCCCATACCCTTGGCGAGTTTGGGGTGGTACTGATGATAGGCGGCAACATACCGGGAGTAACCCGCGTGGCGTCGATAGCTGTTTATGATTCTGTTGAGAAAATGGATTACACAGCAGCTAATAATTATTCGCTTATTTTGTTTTCCATTACGTTTGTGCTGGTGATAGTTGTTTTTGTGTTTAATAAATATCAGGCCAAAAGCCCCTTAGGATGATCAGGCTAACTATCGAAAAAAAATTAAAAGCCTACCATGGGCAGCAGGTATTGCAGATTGATAAACAATTTGCTACCGGCAGTATCACCAAAATATATGGGCCATCCGGTTCGGGCAAAACCACGTTCCTGAAAGTTATTGCCGGGTTGACTAACCCGGAAAAAGGTATAATTATTGCCGACGGCATTACCTGGTTTGATGCGGCAGCAAAGGTTAATTTACCCACACAAAAAAGGAATGTAGGCTTTGTTTTTCAGCAATATGCCCTGTTCCCCAATATGACGGTGAGGCAGCACCTGGAATACGCCACCGCCGATGAGCCCTGGATAAAACGATTGTTGTTATTAGGCAAGCTGGACAATTTAGAAACACATAAGCCAGAGTATTTATCGGGAGGCCAACAACAACGCTTAGCCATCCTGAGGGCCCTGGCCACGAGGCCAAAACTGCTTTTAATGGATGAGCCTTTCTCTGCCCTCGACCCTAAAATGAAAACAGAACTGGTAGCCGGATTAAAAATAATTTTGCAGGAACTGGGCTCCACAACGCTCATTGTAAGCCATAACCCCCAGGAACTGGATGACTGGGTTAACGAGGAAATGGTTTTTGAGTAAATACTATACTTTCCCTGCAGGTTTCAAAACCCTATACTCCTTATACCAGTCAATGTAACCCATGATGGCTAAAACCAGGAAAATAGTATACAATATGGCGGTTACATACAGGCTTTTGTAAATGTACAGCGGCACATAACAAATATCAACAAATATCCAAAGCGCCCAGTTTTGCAATATCTTCCTGGTCATTAGCAACTGTGCCATAAAGCTTACCGCTGTGCAAAACCCATCAATATAAGGCACTTTTGAAGATGTATAATTTTGCAGAAATAAGCCTAACAGCCCCGATAAGATCAGGGTGGCCAGTATAATGCATACATACTCTTTGGTATTAAGGCTGATAACCGGCTTTTCCTTTCGCTCGTTTTTGCGGAGCCAGTAGTACCAGCCGTATATGCCTGTCCCCAGGAAATAGATCTGCAGGCCCGCGTCGCCAAATAATGCGCTTTCATAAAAAACTACCATATAGGCAGTTACACTTATGATGCCCATTAGCCAGTTCCAGATGTTTTGTTTGGCAGCCAGGTAAACGCAGGCAACACCTGTTAGTGCACCCAACCACTCCAGGTAACCGGTTTGTTTAATTTCCTGGATAATGTGGCGGCCTATTGAGATGGGATCCATTTACATCAAATATATAAAAGGAAAAACTTATTTGTCTCCGTTCTGCATTGCCTGCTTATTTTATTGCGTTTGCCACCTAACCATCAATTGTCCGGTTTGCGGGCTTACAATGTCAGCGTAACCTTCCCTACAGTCCTTCCGCTTTCCAGGTGCAAATGTGCCTCGGCCATTTGATCAAAAGGGAAGGTTTTTGATACGTGTGATCTGATAAAGCCTTTTTCTAATAAGCCGGCAATAATCTGCATGTCTTTATCACGCGGTTGTACCCTCATTTTATGGCCATTAACACCAAACGCCCGGGCTTTTTCAGTTACATCATCGTTTAAGCCGGATGGGATACTGATTATGGTACCGCCTTTTTCGATTATAGTTAATGAGCGGTCAATATATTCGCCTCCGATGGCATCTAATACAAAATCGATGTTCTTTACCGCGTTTTCAAATGGCTGCGTCTTGTAATCGATATGCTCATCGGCCCCTAAGGATAAAACAAAATCTCTGTTGGCAAGGGACGAAGTACCTATGACGTATGCGCCAAGGTGTTTAGCCATCTGCACGGCATAATGGCCTACCCCGCCTGCCGCCGCGTGGATTAATACCCTGCTGCCGGCTTTTATACTGCCGTGTGTTGTTAAAGCCTGCCAGGCGGTGAGTGCGGCAAGGGTGGCAGCTGCAGCTTCGTCATGACTGATATTTGCCGGCTTTAATGCCAGTTCATTAGCTTTCGCTGTTACGTATTCGGCATAGGCTTTGCCTAATTTAGGGAAGGCTAACATGGCAAACACTTCATCCCCGGGTTTAAAATTGGCCACGCCGGCGCCAACTTCGGTAATAACGCCCGAAATGTCCCAGCCTAAAATGGCAGGCATCTCGTCTTTTATTAATCCGGCCACGCCCTTGCCCGAACGGGTTTTTACGTCAACCGGGTTAATGCTGATAGATTTTAACTGAATCAGTACCTCATCAGCCTGAATTGACGGAATGGGTATGTTTGTGGTTTTCAAATTTTCAACGCCACCAAAATCTTTTAAAATTATTGCTTTCATTATCTTTTTTAATTTGATAGGCCAAAGTTATACCGTAAAATGAAATTAAATTGGTATAATATTTCTGTAATTTGGTATTTTCGTACTATGATAAAGGAAAATTTATATGAACCTTTTTCTATTGCCTATAAAACAATAGATGCATGCCCCAAGCTTGCACATCAGCATAGCTTTTTTGAATTGATCTATGTTATCTCTGGTACTGGTAAACAGTGTATCAATAAAAATAGTTTCAGTTATCACGCCGGGCACATGTTCCTGATAACACCAGAGGATTACCATTCACTTGATATTGAAACCACTACCAAACTTTTCTTTTTGCGGTTTAACGATATCTATTTAAAAAACAATGGCATATTAACAGAAAACGTTCAACGGCTGGAGTATATATTGCATAATGCCAATCACCAGCCGGGCTGTATCCTTAAAAATCAGCCGGATAAACGTTTGGTTGGCCCTATGGTGGAGGCCATTATTGGCGAGTACGAGAATAAGGATATTTACAATAAGGAACTGATACAACAATTAGTAAACACACTGATTATAGTTGTTGCCCGTAATATTGCCCGCTACCTTCCCGAACAGGTGAATATGGGTACCGAAGAAAAGGCGATGGATATTTTGCAATACATTCAAAGCAATATCTTTTATCCCGAAAAACTGAAAGCAGGGGTAATCAGCAGTAACTTCAGCATTTCCGAAGCTTATATGGGGCGGTATTTTAAGAAGCATGCCAGCGAAACGCTTCAGCAATACATCACCAACTATAAAACCAAACTAATAGAGCACCGCCTGCAATTTAGCGATAAGCGCCTTAATGAAATTGCCGGCGAGTTTGGCTTTACCGACGAAAGCCATTTTAATAAGTTTTTTCGGAAGCAAAAGGGTAACAGCCCAAAGGAATATCGTAAATCGGTACAGCTGGCCCGCGCATTATAGCGCCTGTGTAACAGTTACATGCAGTAAGCGTCTTAATACAAATTTCTGATTACATTAGCTGATATGATATTAAAAACGTGCTGCCTCCTTGCGTTGTTATTTGTTTGTACGGGCGTTTACAGTCAATCGGCAAATAACGATAATCATGGCTTTACAATTATAGTTTTAAACGAAAGGTCGCAGCCAACAGAGGGGGCCTCTGTAAAATTGCTGGAAGGCGGCAAACCTGTAAAAGCCGCTATGAGCGATATGGGGGGAGCTGCCAGATTCTTAAATATTAAGGCGGGAACGTATACATTTTCGGTTACGTACACCGGCTACAAGCCTCAAAACACCCACGCTTATCATTTTCCGGTTAATGTACATACGGATACTATAAAACTGCAGTTATCAAATACAGCATTACAGGAGGTAAATGTTGTTGCCAATACACCGTTTGTACAACAAAAAGAGGGTAAAGTTATTTTGAATGTTGAATCATCGGTTACAAGCGTTGGCTCTACAGTGCTGGAAGTTTTGGAGAAATCGCCGGGAGTAACTGTCGACAGGAATGGCGGTATTGCATTGAAAGGGAAACCAGGTGTACTGGTGATGGTTGACGATAAACCCACCTACCTTTCAGGCACCGACCTGAACAATTTGCTGAGCAGCATGAACTCGGCACAGGTATCACAGATAGAGCTGATCACTAATCCTACAGCTAAATACGACGCAAGTGGTAATGCGGGTATCATCAACATAAAAACTAAAAAAAATAAGCAAAAGGGTTTTAACGGCTCTTTCACCACATCTGTAGGGCAGGGTGTTTATCCCAAAAACAGTAATAGCCTGGTATTGAACTACCGCACAGGCAAGATCAATACTTTTTTTAATTACAACATGAATTTTGTTGAATACCTTACCAATATTTATGCCTTAAGAAAATATTATAACGCCAATAATATAGTAACAGCAAAGCTGGATCAGCCCTCTTATTTTTCGGGCACGTCTTTTAACAACACCATTAAAACCGGGCTTGACTACTACCTTAGTCCTAAAACTACATTAGGTATTGTGTTGGGCGGCACGCTTGTTAACAGGCATGGCAATAACAGGGCTACCGCTACATGGTTAAATACTGTTGATAGGGTAGATTCGGCCATTGCCACTACCAATAAAAACAATAGCCGGTTTAAAAATGGCTCCATCAATTTAAATGCAAGGCATACCATATCTTCATCACAGGATCTGGAAGTAAATGCCGACCTGCTGCATTACAATATTCAAAGCGGGCAGAATTTTAATAACAGGCTGCTGGCGCCCGGTGAATACGAGGATCTGTCGCGCGGAGATATTCCAACCACTATTAATATAATATCGGGCAAGGTTGATTACTCCCTTAAATCTGAAAAGAGCGGCACCTTCCAGGCAGGCTATAAATCATCCTATAGCAATACTAATAATACGGCATTTTATGGAAATTTTGATGGCGCATACTGGGCCGAGGATTACAGCAAAAGCAACCACTTTTTATATAAGGAAAACATTAATGCCGTATATGCCACTTTTGAAAAAAAATATTCGAAATTGACCGCACAGGCAGGCCTCAGGTATGAGTATACAAGCTATAAGGCCAATCAGCTGGGTAATGCCATTCAAAAAGATTCGGCTTTCTCCCGTAATTATGGCGGCTTTTTCCCAAGCGGTTACCTGAGCTACCAGGCAGATTCATCCAATAGCTTTACCCTTACAGCAGGCCGACGAATCGATAGGCCCATATTTCAAAATCTGAACCCTTTTTACTTTATTATAAATAAATACACCTATCAAACCGGCAACCCATACCTTTTGCCGCAATACAGCTGGAACCTGGAGCTAAGCCATCAGTATAAAAACTTGCTAACTACCAGCGTATCCTATAGTAATATCAAAAATTACTTCTCGCAGCTGTTTCTTAATGATGCAGCCGAAGGGATACTTTTGTATACACAAGGCAATGTGGGCAGCACTTATAATTTGGGCCTGTCGTCAACGCTGTCGGCATCGCCATTTAGCTGGTGGAACTTCACGCTGCAAGTCCTGTATAACCATAAGCAATTAAAAGGGTTTAATGGCAATACATATACCAGCCAGATTAACCAGCTTAACCTTAATATAAATAGCCAGTTTACGATAGCCAAAACTTATATTGCCGAGATCTCTGGCTTTTATACTACCAAAGCCCGTAACGATGTGCAGGAGTTACTGTACCCAACCGGGCAGCTTTCCGTTGGCATATCACGGCCCCTGCTTAAAAAGAAAGCAACCTTAAAATTTAGCGCCAGGGATATTTTTTATACCAATGCCATGGAGGGATTAACCCAGTTTCCTAATGCCACCGAATATTTTAAGCTGACCAGGGATACCCGGGTATTTACACTTGCCTTTACTTACCGGTTTGGGAAATCGTACAAAGCGGCTAAACGATCATCAGACGGTAGTGCCACAGATGAAAAGGACAGGGTAGGGAATGGTTAACCAATCAATATAAATACTTGGCTTCAAACAAAAAACGCCCTGCCAGGATTATCCGGCAGGGCGTTTTTAAGTATCACGCGGGGAATTATTTTTTCTCCGGCATCAGTATTAATTTAATAAGGTTTTTACCGCTAAGGTATTTGTTGGCGCTTTCTTTGGTGCTTTGAACGGTTATCTGTTCAAGATTACCTACATGTTTCAGGATCTCATCGGGGTTTTCACCATTTTGTAACGATGAAGCCAGGTATCCTGCCCAAAAAATATTTTCCTTCATTTGTTCGCGGGTTGTACGGGCTTCCTCAGCAACAAATTTCTGGATATCTGTTGGCTGGGCGCCGTTTAATTTGAGCTTGGCTATCTCATCCAATGTAGATACTATCATTTTGTCCACATTCTCGGGCGCGCATCCAAAATAAACGGTGATGGTATATCTGCCGCTTGGAATTTTATGATAACCAGCCCTTACTCCCGGGGCGTAAACGCCGCTTTCCTGTTCGCGTAAACGCTCAATCAGTTTAATATTCAGCACCTCTTCAAGCGCATCCATCTGGAGGTTATTAGCTTCGTTGTATTCATAATCTCCGCTGAAAACCAATTGAACACTGCTTTTTTCTGCCACCCCTTTATTTACTATCTTGGTGATCTCGCCTGCCGGCGGCTGAATTTTAAGGTTCTTATAAGTTTCATTGCTATTGGTTGATGGCAGGCCTCCTAAATAATGCTCCAGGTAAGGTTTTACTGTTTCTATATCAAAATTACCTACCAATGTAAAAGTAAAGTTGCTGGCATCGGCAAACCTGCTTTTGTAAAAAGCGTATGCCTTATCAAGCGATGCGGTATTTAATCTTTCGGGTTTGGTTACCATTCCCCTAAAATTATAGTTGCTTAAAACGGCCGATATAGTATCCTGGAATACGCTCGGTGGATCAAGCCCCCTATTGGCCAGTACCGATTTAGTTTGGGAGATTGTTGATTGCCAGATATCGTTATCCTTACGTGGCTGCGTAAAATACAGGTAGATGAGTTGCAAGGCGGTTTCAAAATCGGCGGGAGATGAACGGCCCGTTATTCCCTGGGCAAACTCGCTGATGTAAGGGGTAATGCTTACATTTTTACCGGCGAGCTTTTTATCAAGCATACCCTGGTTAAACTGGGCAACACCGCTGCTGCTTATGATGGACGACGCCAAATTGGCCGATGTAAAATCATCATCGCTTGCCAGTGATGAACCACCAAAGGCGTAGCCATTTATCAGGATCTGATCGTTTTTGTACTCGGTTGGTTTCAATACCACCTTAAGGCCGTTACCAAAAGTGAGGGTTGTGGTACCAATAGCCGAATCTGCCACTGCAGAAGCAACTTTGGTGCCTTCGGGTAATTTACTTAATAATGGGTCTGATGATACATTATCAACATAAGCCGTAACGTTTTGGCCCGCGCTGCTTATCCATTGCAGTAAAGTGCTCTCGGATGGTAAAGCGGCTTTATCCTTTTCAGGGCCTTCAACAATTACCACCCTGTTTTGATCGCCAATGAATTTGCCGGCCAGGGCATTCATTTCGGCCAGGGTAATTTTACCAATGTTGTTTACATAAAAATTGTATTCGTAGTCAATACCCGGTATAGCTTCGCCCTCTAAAAAGTGCTGCTGGTACTCGCGTACAAAATTTACCGATCTTGTTTTATCCCTTTCTTTATAGGCATTGCCTATTTGCACAAGAGCGTCCTGCTTGGCGCGCTCCAGTTCGGTAAGTGTAAACCCAAATTTACGGGCTCTCTCAGTTTCGGCAACTACAGCTTTAATTGCGCCTTCCAACTCACCTGGTTTTGCTACCGCGATGGAGGTAAATGCATCCTGTTCGCCTAAAAAGCCACCATAGCTCGACCGGCCAAATAAAAACGGCGGATTTGGTTTTTGCAGCAATTCGCCTAAGCGCGAATTTAGCATTTGATTAAACAGTTGTACCCTAACGCTCTGCATGTAGTCGTTGGTGTTTTTAATGGTTGTGCCCGGATGTTTTACAACAATTTGGGCAAGAGTGTAAGGGAACTCCTTATCTGTAGCTATTTTAACAGCGGTACCTGGTGTGGCAGGTACGGTATATTTTACACGTGGTTTTTCGGCCGTTGGATTTTGCAATCCGGAAAAATTTTGTTTTATCAGCGCCTCTACCTGTTTAGGGTCAAAATCGCCCACGGCAATTACCGCTTGCAGATCGGGGCGATACCAGTCATGGTAAAAGCTTTTGATGGTTTCGGGCTTAAAGTTTTTAAGGATAGCTTCCTTGCCTATTGGCAGGCGTAAAGCATAACGCGAGTTATTAAGCAGTACCGGCAGTACCTGCTGTTGTAAACGTTCCTGTGCGTTTTTTCCGCGTAAGCGTTCTTCTTCTAAAACAACACCACGCTCTTTATCTATCTCGGTAGGGTCAAAGCTCACATAGCCCGCCCAGTTGGCAAGTATTTTGAAGCCATTGTTAAAAATTGCAGCGGTATCGGTTGGTATCGGTAATTGGTAAACCGTTTCGTTAAATGAAGTATAGGCATTTAAATCGGCGCCAAATTTCACACCCGATTTTTGCAGATAATCAACCATCTGGTTTTTAGGAAAATCGCGGGTGCCATTAAAGGCCATATGCTCGGTAAAATGCGCAAGGCCCTGCTGGTCGTCAGTTTCTAAAACCGATCCTACTTTATTTACCAGGTAAAGTTCGGCTTTGTTTTTGGGTTCGACATTTTGCCTGATGTAATAGGTTAATCCGTTTGGCAATTTGCCGATGATAACCTGCTTATCAATAGGTAATGCATCGCCTTTTACAAGCAGTTGTGCTGCAACGGGTTTGCTTTTTGGCGATGGGGCCGGCCTTTTTTTTACTTGTGCAAAGGCGCTTCCTGTGGCTATAAGCAAAGTTAAAGCTGCAACAGAAAGCTGTTTGTTTAAATTCATGATATTAATTAGGGAATATTTTTATGCTAAGATGCTAAACGAAACTATTAGTTACAAATTATTGGTTAACAAGGTGGTTTTATTTTTTTGCCATTTCATCCTTCATCATTTGTTCAAGCTCTGCCTGGTGATCTGTAAATACCTTTTGACCCCACTCGCCACCCTTTTGAAATAGTATAGCTTGCTTTTCGGTCATTTTTATACCTGCAGGTGAGGAAAGGAAATCTGCTATCTGGGTTAGGTCAGCCTCTGAGTACTCCCGGGCATAAATTGGAATGAATGCTTTTTTTACATCCTCAAAGGTTACATACTTGTTGATGAATTTATTCATCGCGTTTTTGAATGCGGTCCTTTTATCGATTGGTAATCGCTGGGCTTGAGTCTCTATAAGCGTGCCGAACATTTTTTGCAGGTTGGTCTCTATTCCCGATGCAACAAGCATCCGTTCTGCTGCTTTGAGGTGCGATGGCGTAAAGGTGGTAGTTTGCGCTTTTACTCCTGTAATACTAAATAATAGTGCCCCGGTTAAGGTGATTAGGGTCAGTTTAAATTTCATATATTATATTTTGATAAATATTTTTCTAATATACAATATCCACATCACCAGCCATAATATAATAACTGTAAATATTGCGCTGGCCAGTGACGCGTTTATGGGAGAGAAGTATGGAGCAAAAAAGGTTTGATAAATTGACAATCCCCCGATTTTTATCATCCCCATATAATGAGGGATAAAGCCGGATAATACGTAAGCGGTAATAGCATTTGTGCCAAAAACCACAAAAGGGTAGGTGAATTTTTTATGCCTCTGCACATCAATTAGCCAGTAGCTAACGGCCAGCGCAACGGTGGCCAGGCCACCGGTATAAAGCACGAACGAGCTTGTCCAAAGTGCTTTGTTGATGGGGAAAAACAGATCCCATATTAAGCCTGTAATAACTGCTATTAAACCGTAAGTAAACATCCAGCTTACTTTTACACTCTCGTCGCGGTCTTTACGTTTTAACCATGAACCTACGCGTATGCCAAACAGGCCGGTAGCCACGGCGGGCAAGGTACCCAGCAAACCTTCGGGATCCCATGTGCGCGATTCGCGCCAGAGGTGATTGGTAGTAAATACCAATCGGTCTACCCAGGCGCCCATATTGGTTTCTGGCTCCAGGTTAGCATAGCCTACTCCCGGTACAGGGATAAAGGTCATGATGATAAAGTAACCGATAAGCGCGCCGGCAAAAATCCAGTCGCGGGTTTTTTGTGATGTTTTTAAATATAGGATGGTGCATATAAAATAAACCAGGGCAATGCGCGGCAATACCCCTGGCAAGCGCAGGTGAGCTAAGCCGCCATCGGGATGAAGGATCAATTGGGTGATCCAGGGAATGGCGATCAGTATAGCAGTACGACGCAGCGCGGTTAATATTAACTTGCCGTGGGGCATAACCGCCTTTTTGCTCTCCATGGCGTAAACCACCGACACCCCAACCATAAAAAGGAAAAAAGGGAACACCAGGTCGGTAGGTGTGCAGCCGTTCCATTTGGAGTGTTCTAACGGTGCATAGATATGGCCCCAATCGCCGGGGTCATTAACTAAGATCATGGCAGCTATTGTGGCGCCGCGAAAGACGTCTAAAGAGAGAAGCCTTACGGGCTTTTCGGTAGTAATGGTTGCACTCATTCGTCTGCAATTGTTATTTTATAAATATAGCGATGAGTTTTTAAACCCATCGCTATGATTCACTAATATTACATTCCCTATTGCCTGTGTCGCTCACGGTAACTTTTCCTGCGGATAAAAGCCCATCGCCTTCTGTTGCGTTTTGTATGTTTATGGCAATTTGTAATTTTCTGATTGTTAGATAGATGTGATTTTTTACTGTTTCACATGTTGCGAACGCAACAGTTTTGGATATATAAAAATGGATACACACAGTAGCCCCAGGAGAAAATTTTTCGAACACTCCAGGTTCAAACTCATTGCTACAGTAAAATTAAAATATATAACGCTTAAACGCTTCCATGGCCTCATACTCAGCCATCCCTAAGCGGTCATAACGTTTCGCGGTGTCGCGGGTGCGGTCCTCGGCCCTTACCCAGAACTCCCTTGCATCATCCCCCGGGAACACCGGGCGATCCTTTTGAGACTGGTGCTTGAAGATGGCGTTCCGCTTGCGGATCACTTCTTCAGGAGATAAAGGCACCGACATTTCAATCTCATAGGTTTCAAACTCGTGCCATGCGCCGCGGTACATCCATAGCCAGCAATCCTTCACCCAGTCCTCGGTAGCTTTCAGGCGGTTCAGGGCAGCCAGGATAATGTTGAAACAAACCAGGTGCGTACCGTTGGG